>NZ_WTLH01000270.1 GCF_011421595.1 Streptomyces sp. YIM 98790
GGGCGCGTCGGCGGCGAGCGGGCCGATGGCGGCGCCGTTCGCCGCGCCCGGTGCCTGCGGCCCGCATGCCGGGCCCGGCGGAGCGGGGGCCGGGGAACCTGCGGCGCGGGCGGCGGTGCTGGGGGTCATGGTGTGCGCCTCCTCCGCCCGGCCGTCGCCGCGGACCTCCCCGGTGGTGCCGTAGCTGCCGGCGGTGGCGAGCAGTTGCAGGGCCAGCCGCAGTCTCCGGCGGGCCTCATCCTCCGCGATACCGAGCCGCTCGGCCACCTCCGGGTACGGCAGCCGCTCGAATCGCGTCAAGGACAGGGCGTCCCGCAGCGGCACCGGCATGGAGGCCACGATGTAGTCCGCGCGGGCCGCGGTGGACGCCGCCCGGATCTGCGCGGACAGCCGCTCCGGTTCCTGCTCCGCGGCCCGCTCCCTGAGCCGCGCCACGCCCAGCCGGTGGGCCTCGGCGGCGATCCAGGACCGCATCGGTCCCTGCGCCGGATCGAAGCGGTCGGGGGACTCCCAGAGCCCGGCGAACACCTCCTGCGTCACCTCGGCGGCGGCCTCGCCGTCCCCGGTCAGCCGCGCGGCGACGTGGTACGAGAGGGAGGCGAAGCGGTCGTACACCTCGGCCAGGGCCGCGGCCTCTCCCTGGCGCAGGCGCTCGCGCATCGTCCGGTCCCAGCGCGGGGGCGTCTCATGCGCCATGGCGACCCCACCCTTCCCCACCGTCGTCGTGGTCCGTCAACTCTAGTGGCCGGGGCCGGCCGGCCGGCCGTGCCGGGCCGCCGGCCCCCGGTGCGGAAGACGCAAGCCGGGGCGGAGAGGATGAGTCCGGCCATGCGTGGTCCGGCCGAAAGTGGGCAGAGCGCTCCACGGGCCGTTTTCCACCCGGTCCGGTGATCCTCCCGGCGGACCCGGCCGGGCATAGAGTGGTCCCTTATCCCGGGAGGGGTGTCCCGCTCCAGCCGGCGGGACGGGCCGCGGAGGTGTTGCTGCGCCGTTCCGCGGGCGGTTCGGTGACACGGAGGACGACTATGAAGGGGCTGCGGCACGTGTCTTTGAAGGTGCTGCCAGAAAAGCGGGGGGAATGGGCCGTTCTGCGGGTCGAGGGAGAACTCGACCTGATGACGGCCCCGTCGGTGCGCCAGCATGTGCACGACGCGGTGGCGGACGGCCGCCGGAATCTGGTGCTGGATCTCGCCGGGGTGCAGTTCTGCGATTCCAGCGGGGTCGGCGTGCTGATCGCGGCGCGCCGCCTGATGCGGTCCTGCGCCGGCCGCCTGCGGCTGATCCTGCCCGCGCAGGGCGCGGAGGACGGTTCGCACGTCAACCGGGTGCTGGCGGCACTGGGTGTGCGCCGGCTCTTCGACTGCTATCCGGACCTGGAATCGGCGGCCGACGACGCCGCCGAGCCGCTGTCTGCCTGAACGTTCCGCCCGGATGCCGTTCGGCCTGACCGTGGAGTGTCGAACGCGCGGTGTTCGATCGGCGCGGCCAGGACTCGCACACTTTGCGGCAGACGTACTCCTTTGCGCCGGAATATTCCCGAAGCGCTTGTTGCCCCGGTCTCGGGTCATCATGCTGAGGTTTCCCGGGTTTCGCGGCTCTCCACGCATCCCGCCGTGGCGGCCGGATCTGCCGGCCGCGCCGCGGCCCGGACTGCCCAGACGCCGGTCCCTAGCTATCCGGGAAGAATTCCGGAACGAAACGGTGAGAGCGACAGTGCAGTGGCTCCTGAGACAGTTGGACGTCGGACGCGACCCGGCGGAGGTGCGCCGTGCCCGGCACTGGGCGCGGGCGCAGCTCGACGCGGGGCCGGGCGGCCCGGACCGGGATCAGGCCGACACCCTGGTGCTGCTGGTCTCCGAACTGGTCACCAACGCGGTGGTGCACACCGCCCGGCCCGCCGTGCTGCGCCTGGGCCTCGCGGTGCCGGAGGGCGCAGGAGCGGAGGGCGGGCGCCGCATCGCCGCGGTGCGCCTGGAGGTCGTCGATGTGAGCAGCCGGGCACCGGTGCGGCGGAGCGCGAGCGGCGAGGACACCGGCGGGCGCGGCCTGGAGCTGGTGGAACTGCTGGCCGATCGCTGGGGCTGGCAGTACGAGGCGGACGGCAAGCGGATCTGGTGCGAGCTGGACTGTGCGGACCGCGCGGCGGCCGGTGCGGTGACCGGTGCGCAGGAGACCGCCGGCGTATCCGACATTCCTGACATGAACCGTTCATCGGAACCGTCCGGTGCGCCCGGTGCCTCCGGTGGCGGAAAGGTTCCGGCCAGGTATTGATGCCCGGGGACGGCCGGAAAGCGGCCTGATTCCGGCCCGCTCCCGGCCTGATTCCGGCCCGCTCCCGGCCTCGTCCCGGCGGGTGCTGCCGCGGGTTCAGGCCGTCCGCCGGCCGGCGCCTCCGGCACCGCCCGCGGCCGCGGCCCCNCGTCCCGGCGGGTGCTGCCGCGGGTTCAGGCCGTCCGCCGGCCGGCGCCTCCGGCACCGCCCGCGGCCGCGGCCCCCTCGCGCTTCCGGCGCGGGCCGCGGTCGGCGGCGAGCTCCCGGGCCACCGCGGCGGCGATCCGCGGCGCCTCCCGGGCCAGTTCGCGCAGCATGCCGCTGATCGGATTGGTGTATCCGGTGAACCGCAGCCCCGGGGCCGCCGGATGGGTGTCCCGGCCGTGCACCAGCGGCAGGCCGTTGCCGTCCAGCACGCCCAGATGCCCGACGAGCGGTTCCAGCCCGCGGCGGTAGCCGGTGGCGCAGATCACCACCTCGGGGCTGATCACCTCGCCGTCCGTGAGCAGCACCTTGGCGCCGTCGAAGCGCTGCACCGCGGCGACCGGCTCCACCAGCCGGCGCCGCACCGCCCGCACCAGGCCCACGTCCTGCACCGGGATGGCCCCCTCCCTCACCCGCGAGTACAGGCCCGTCTCGGGGCGGGGCAGGCCGTATCCGGACAGGTCGGGAAGGGTCCTGGCCAGTGGCCGGGCCATCCGGTCCACCAGGGGCACCGGCAGCCGCCGGCACAGCACCGCGCTCGCCTGGGCGGGCCAGCCGAGGGTGGAGCGGCGCACGATGTGCGGCACGGTGCGCACGGCCAGCCGGACCCGCCCGGCGCCGTTTCCCGCCAGGTCGGCGGCGATCTCGGCGCCGGTGTTGCCGACCCCGACCACCAGCACGTCCTTGCCCCGGTACGGGGAGGGCTCGCGGTAGTGCGCGGCGTGCAGGAGCTCGCCGGTGAAGCCGTCGCGTCCCGGCCAGTCCGGCACGAACGGGGTGTGGTTGAAGCCGGTGGCCACCACCACGGAGGCGGCGCGCAGCTCGCGGCCGCCGTTGGCGCTCAGCAGCCAGCCCTGCCGCCCGGGGGCCGGTTCGACGCGGGAGACCTCGACCCCGGTGGCCAGCTCCAGCCGGTGGTGGCGGGCGTACTCCTCCAGGTAGGCGATGAAGTCGTCGCGGGCCACCCAGCGGCCGGCCGACCGCGGTATGGACAGGCCCGGCAGGGCGGACCAGCGGCGGGTGGTGTGCAGCCGCAGCCGGTCGTAGTGGCCGCGCCACGACGTACCGACCTGGCCTCCCTTCTCCACCACGACGGTGCGGACGCCGCGCTGCCGGAGCGCGGCGGCGGTGGCCAGGCCGCCGGGGCCGCCACCTATGACGCAGACCGGGGAGGGGGTGTCGGCTATCGGCATGTCCCGAGCATACGCAGCGGCGCAATACCCCAGCAGGGCCGCGGGGCCGTCCGTTATGCGCCCGTGTCACGCGGCGCCCGGTGCCCGCCTTGCCGCGCTTCCCGGGCGTCCGCCCGGCGGGGGCCGCGTGCCGCCCGTCCGGGACCGGCGGGGGGACCGGCGGGGAACCGGCGCGGGACCGGCGGGGCCGCGCCGTCAGGGCCGGGGCGGGCCTCGCCCGGCCTACTTGGCGGGCTTCTTGCCGGTCATGCCCAGGTGGACGAGCTGGGTCAGCGCGGGCTTGAGATCGGTCTGCTTGGCGCCCAGCGTCTGCAGCGCCTTGGGCTGGGCGGCGGCCGAGGCCAGCATCGAGACCAGGGAGACGGCCACCGCGGCCGGGACCAGTTCCTTGTCGAAGCGGCCCTTGGCCTGCATCTCCTCCAGGGCGCCGGTGAGCGGCCTGGCCACCGCGCCGAGGATCTTGGTGCGCAGCCGCACGAACCGCCGGTCGCCCTCCGCGGCGCCGAGGTCGATCACCCGCAGGATGGCGTCGTGCTTGCGCCAGAAGGCGAGGAAGCCGTCCACCAGGCCCTCGGCCGTTTCCGCCGCCGCGCGCCCGGTCCAGGACCGCTCGGCGACCAGGTCGGTGAGGCCGGCGCTGTCCCGCACCGCCTCGCCGGCGATCTCCAGGACGGCCGCTTCCACATCGGGAAAGTACTGGTAGAAGGTGGCCGGCGAGGTACCCGCCTTGCGGGCCACGTCGATGACCCTGACATCGCGGTACGGAGACGAGCCAAGCATCTTCCCGAGGTTGTCGAGCAGCTTCTGCCGCGTCGCCTGACCGCGGCGGCCGGCCACCCGCCCGTCAACGGTCGTCACTTGTCCTGTCATGCCGTCAGCTTATCGACAAATGATCACGGCGCGATCTGATCGCATCCGAATGGGGTGCGCCCCCGGCGCGGCCGGGAGCGGGCCCGTATCAGCGGCTCGTTCCCGGGAAGGTACGCTCCATCCCGCCGCCTCCGCGGGACCGGCCGGGCGGACCGGGCGGCAGGAACGGAAGACGGGGCAGAAGAACGGGGACGGCGGGAAAGAAGGACGACACGCGTCGGTCCGGTACCGCCCCGGCTTCGCCGGTGTCGGTCCCTGACGCAACAATCATTCCTGAGGACCGCATCGCCCCGGCGTAATGAGATGCTGCTGTGGGCGGCATTTCTGAGCGCCCTTACGGGGAGGTGGCAGGACATGGTGGAGCCGCTGACGCAGCACGATCCACGGCGGATTGGGCCCTTCGAGGTCCTCGGGCGGCTTGGCTCCGGGGGGATGGGCCTTGTCTACCTGGCGCGTTCGGCGTCCGGACGGCGTGTGGCGATCAAGACGGTGCGCACCGAGCTCGCCGAGGACCAGCTCTTCCGGGTCCGGTTCAGCCGCGAGGTGGAGGCCGCCCGCGCGGTGAGCGGGTTCTACACCGCGGCCGTGGTGGACGCCGACGCCCGCGCCGCCGTGCCCTGGCTGGCCACGGCCTATGTGCCCGCGCCCTCCCTGGAGGAGATCGTCAACGAGTGCGGGCCGGTGCCGCCGCAGGCGGTGCGCTGGCTGGCGGCCGGCGTGGCCGAGGCGCTCCAGTCCATCCACGGCGCCGGCCTGGTGCACCGCGACCTCAAGCCCTCCAACGTCCTGGTGATGGAGGACGGCCCGCGGGTGATCGACTTCGGCATCGCCTCCGGTGTCTCCAACACCCGGCTCACCATGACCAACGTGGCGGTGGGCACCCCGGCCTACATGTCGCCCGAGCAGGCCCGGGACTCCCGCGGGGTCACCGGTGCGAGTGACGTGTTCTCGCTCGGCTCCACGCTGGTCTTCGCCGCCACCGGGCATCCGCCGTTCCACGGCGCCAACCCGGTGGAGACGGTCTTCATGCTGCTGCGGGAGAGACCGGACCTGGAGGGCCTGCCCCAGGAGCTGCACCCGCTGATCGAGTCCTGCATGCGTCCGCAGCCGGAGGAGCGCCCCACCCCGGGCCAGCTCCAGGAGATGCTCGCCCCGCACCTGTTCGCCTCCGGAGACGACAGCGGCACGGCCTCGGCGTGGCTGCCGCCGGGCGCGGTGGCGCTGATAGAGCGCCGCCGCTACGGCCGCGCCCGGACCAGGCCGCCCGCACCGGGCGGCAGCCACGCCCCGGGCGGCCGCGGGC
>NZ_WTLH01000271.1 GCF_011421595.1 Streptomyces sp. YIM 98790
TTACATTCCGAACCCGGAAGCTAAGCCTTGCAGCGCCGATGGTACTGCACGGGGGACCGTGTGGGAGAGTAGGACGCCGCCGAACAAAACGTGAGATGAAGAGAGGCCCTGTCCGGGGAGACCCGGACAGGGCCTCTCTCTGTGTGGTCCTTTTCTGCTTGTGGTGCTCTGTCGCGCGGTGACAGCATCACTCCATGGTGACCTACACGGTGCGAAGCACTCGCGCCGAGGACTGGCGGGCCTATCGCGATCTGCGACTGGAAGCGCTGGGCGATCCGGTGGCCCCCATCGCGTTCTTCGAGCCGCTGGCCGAGGCCATGGAACTGCCGCAAGTGGACTGGGAGAACCGGGCCGCTTCACATGAGCAGAAGGCGACCTTTGTCGGGGTGCTGCCGGACGGCCGGTGGGCCGGGATGGTGGTGATCTTCGCGTCGGAGCAGGGGTATGCCCAGATCGTCGGGGTCTACTTGGCGCCCGAGCACCGGGGGACGGGGCTGGGGGAGAAGCTGATGCGGGCCGCGATCGACTGGGCCGGCGGACAGGAAGTGCGTCTGCACGTCCACGAGAACAACAAGCGGGCGGCGCGCTTCTACGAGCGGCTGGGATTCCGGCCGACCGGAGCCAGCAAGCCCGACCCGCGGCAGCCCACGCTCCGGGCATTCGAACTGGCCCTGCGGCACCGGCCGGAGGAGGCTAGGCACCCGCTGCGCCCGGTGTAGGGGCGGTGGACGCTCCGGCGGCAGCCGGGCGCGGCGACGCGACCGGACCGGCCCGGTGCCAGGCTCAGCGGCGGGGCGGAGAGGGGCGGTCCCCCGCCGGAGGCGGGATCTGGGTCAGCGCCGGGGTGACGGCGTCGAGGAGGGCGGCGCGGAAGGGGGCCGTGGTGTCGTCGTCGCCGATGATGTAGAGCGTGCCGTCCTCGCCGGCGATGTTGTCCATGGCCAGGGCGTCGACCCGGCCGGGGGCACAGCTCTGCCGGATGTGGAGCCGGTCCAGGCCGGACAGGGCCTTCTGGATCAGGGCGAGCGCGGCATCGCGGCGGCCGGGGTGGGAGGTGAGGGCGGACTCCAGCTCCATGGAACTGCCGGGCGCGGCCCTGGGGTGGGTGCGCAGTACCTTGGCCGCCTCGCCGCCGTTGCGGCCCTGGGCCCAGCGCTGAATGTGGTGGAACGGCTGGCTGGACAGCGCCGCGGCGTGCAGATAGCAGCGCAGCAGGGTCTCGGCCGTGTCGGCGTCGAGCTGGAAGACCGGCTCGGCCGGGCGGACGGGGGAGAGGAAGGCGATGGCCCGCCAGCGGGCGGTGGAGAGGTCCTCGCAGCCGCGGTGCGGCGCCCAGCGCAGCCGCACCGGGACGTCGTCCGCGGTGTGACCCGGATCGTAGACGTGGACCGGGCCGGTCCGGCCGCGCTGCCGTGCGGTTTTCCGGTGCAGTGTGCCGTCCGGGTCCGGGACCACGATGCCGCCCGGGGCCTTGAGCACGGCGGTCACGGGGTCGGTGGGCGGTGCTGCGGAGGCGGAGCGGGGGGCCTCGGGGCGCGGGACGTCCGGGTATCCCGCTTCGTCGGCGATGCCGCCGCCGGCGTCCTGGTACTTCTCGTGTGTGAAGTCCGCGGAGTCCCGGTAGGCCGTGTCCCGGTAGGCCGTGTCCCGATTGGCCGTGTCGCTGTAGTCCCGGTGGTCCGTGTCCTCGAAGTCGCCGTGCCGGTGGGGTGCGTGGTCCTCGTGCGGGCGGGAGTGCGAGGGCTCGTCCCGTTCGTGGACCACCGGGACGGCGGCGGCGCGGGCGGCGCGGCGGGCCCGCCAGCGGCCGATCCGTATCGCCGTCCACAGGAAGGTGGAGAACAGCACCGTCAGCTGGGCCACGAACACCATCCACAGCAGCGCCGCGCCGGGGAGGGCATCCGGGTCGGTGTCCGGCCAGGCGCCCGTCACATCCGAGGGTGCGGTGAGGAAGGACCGCAGCGCGCCGGCGGTGCGCATCAGTGACACGTTCTCCGGCCACTCCCCGTGCCGCAGCCAGCCCGCGATGCCGGTGGCCGACCAGACCAGGACCGTGACCGAGACGGCCACCGCCAGCGCGCCGACCAGCAGCCCGTCCGGCACGCCGCCGCCGCGCCGGGCGGCCTGCGGCCGGGGAGCGCGCGGCGGCCGGCGGTCCTGCGGATGCTGTCCTGTCGGGTGGGTCATGTCACTGCCGTCACTCTCGCTGCACCTCCACCTCCGGCTGGCTGTGGTTCCGTTCCTCCGGGCGACGGGACGCGGGGAGGGCGGGGCTAACCGGCCGTCCGTTTCTCGAAGGAGACGGCCCGGGCCTCGGTCTCGGCCTCCAGCTCACGGGCCAGGGCCACCAGCCCCTCCGGAGGTTCCATCCCGTCGAGACGCCCGTCCCCGGCCATGTGGCGGACCGCCGGTGCCGCGCCCGGTGCCGAGCCCGGTGCGGTGGCCGGTCCCGGGGCCAGGGCCGGGGACGAGGACTCGGTCATCGCCCGGTCGGTGAACACCAGCGGCCGTTCCGCCTCTGTGACCAGGTGTTTGACCACCTGCACATTGCCGTTGACGTCCCACACCGCCATGCCGGGGGTGAGTGTCGGGATGATCTCCACCGCCCAGCGCGGCAGGCCCAGCACATGGCCCGTGGCCCGGGCCTCGTCCGATTTCTGGGCGTAGATGGTGCGGGTGGAGGCCATCTTCAGGATCGCCGCGGCCTCCTTGGCCGCCGCGCCGTCGATCACGTCCGACAGGTGGTGCACCACCGCCACGAAGGAGAGTCCCAGCCGCCGCCCGAACTTCAGCAGCCGCTGGAAGAGTTGCGCCACGAAGGGCGAGTTGATGATGTGCCAGGCCTCCTCGACCAGGAAGATGCGCTTCTTCCGGTCCGGCCGTATCCAGGTGTGCTCCAGCCACACGCCGACGATGGCCATCAGGATCGGCATGGCGATGGAGTTGCGGTCGATGTGGGAGAGGTCGAAGACGATCAGCGGGGCGTCCAGGTCGATGCCGATGGTGGTCGGCCCGTCGAACATGCCGCGCAGGTCGCCGTCGACCAGCCGGTCCAGCACCAGCGCCACGTCCAGACCCCACGCCTGCACATCCTCCAGCGCCACATTCATGGCGTCGGCCGATTCGCGCGTCGGGTGACGCAGCCGCTCCACGATGTCGGAGAGGATCGGCTGGCGGCCGGCGGTGCGCTCGCTGACCGTCTGGACGACCGCGGCATGCGCCACCTTGAGCGCGAAGCCGGAGCGCTCGTCCAGCCCGCGCCCCATGGCCACCTCGATGATGGTGCGCAGCAGCGCGAGCTGCCCCGTGGTGGTGATGGACGGATCCAGCGGGTTGAGCCGGATCGAGTGGTGCATGGCGGCCATCGGGTCCAGCCGGATGGGCGTGATGCCCAGCTGCTCGGCGATCAGGTTCCACTCGCCGACGCCGTCCTCGCCCTGGGCGTCGAGGACGACGACCTGCCGGTCGCGGAAGCGGAGCTGCCGCAGCACGTAGGTCTTCTCCAGCGCGGACTTGCCGTTGCCGGACTCGCCCAGCACCAGCCAGTGCGGGGCCGGGAGCTGCTGCCCGTAGAGCTGGAACGGGTCGTAGATGTAGCCCTTGCCGCTGTACACCTCGCGGCCGATGATCACCCCGGAGTCGCCCAGGCCGGGCGCTGCGGTCGGCAGATAGACGGCCTGCGCCTGGCCGGTGGAGGTGCGCACCGGCGGCCTGGTCGTCTCGGTCTTGCCGAAGAGGAGGCTGGTGAAGGCATCGGTGAGGACGCTGAGCGGGTCACGTGGAAGCATCACGGCCACCTCATCGGCGAATCCCGGTCGCGAACGGCAGAGTGTTGACAAAAGCCCGGTGGTGCTCGCGATCACACCATTCGAGCTTCAGGTAACTCTTTCCCGCAGAGGCGCGGATGGTGCGCTTGTCGCGGTTCAGGGCCTCGGGGTTGGGCGAGGAGACGGTGAGGTAGCCGACCAGGTTGACCCCGGCCGCGCCGCTGGCCAGGTCGTCGCCGCGCTGGTCGATGCGCTGGTGGGCGGCGACGTCCCGCGGGTCGACGGTGCGGTTCATCTTGGCCGCGCGGGCCGCCTCGGCCTCGTCGTTGGTCTTCTCCGACAGCATCCGCTCGATGGCCACCTCGGTGGGTTCGAGATCCATGCAGACGGCCACGGTGCGGATCACGTCCGGGGTGTGGACCAGCAGCGGGGCGAGGAAGTTGACCCCGACCGGGGTCAGCGGCCACTCCTTGATCCAGGCGGTGGCATGGCACCAGGGCTCGCGGGTGGCCGACTCGCGGGTCTTGGCCTGGAGGTAGGTGGCCTCGCGGGCGTCCAGCTCGGCCGGCCAGGCGTGCCGCTGCGACATCGCCTGGATGTGGTCGATCGGGTGGTCCGGGTCGTACATGGAATGGATGAGGGAGGCCAGGCGGGCCTCGCCGAGCGGCTGCCGGACCCGGATGTCCGCCTCGGCCAGCCGGGCGCAGATGTCGGTGAGCTCGCGGGCCATGATGATGGCCAGCGCCTCGTCGGCGGAGATCCGGCGGCCGTCGGTGACCTTGGCGGCGCGGGCGATGGCGGACGCCTCGTGCGCCAGGTCCCGGGAGTGGAACATGCAGGCGACCAGGTAGTTGCGGTGCTGCTCGCTGGAGGTGGACACCATGGACTGGAGGTGGTCGTAGGAGTCCTGGAGCCAGCGGGGCGCGTCCTGGCTGCCGCGCTCGGCCACGTCGTGGGCGTGCGCGTCCGGGTCGGCCGGCAGGGTGCGGGCCAGCATCTGCAGGCGCGTCACATAGCCGTCGCCGTTGGCGACATGCTTCAGCAGCGTGCCGAAACGGTCCACCAGGGCTTCCTGGTCCTCGCTGTCGCGCAGGCCGACGCCCGGGCCCTCGATCTCGATGGCGGCGGTGATGGTGCGGCGGTCGGCGTGCAGCAGCACGGCGATCTCGTCCGGGCCGAACGGCGCGGCCAGCCAGGAGATCCGGCCGACCCCGGGCGGGGCGCCGATGGCGACCTGCCGGCCGTCCAGCGAGATGCCGGCCTCGGGGGCGCCGGAACGGTAGCGGGCATGGCCGCGGCGGAGCAGGCGGCGATAGGAACGGTTGATCTCGAACCACTTGTAGAAGGTGCGGCCGCGGTACGGCATGTAGACCGCGGCCAGGGCCAGCAGGGGAAAGCCGGCCAGCGCGGCGATCCGCACCGGCAGGCTGGGGATGAGCAGACCGCTCATCATGCCCAGGAAGGCACCGAGAATGATGACGGCGATCTCGCCGGTCTCGCGGTTGCGGCCGACGATCGCCTGCGGACGGGCACGGCCGATGAGATAGGTGCGGCGGCGGGCGGGCGCCTCCGGCGGAGCGGTCACCACGGCGGGCCTCCTCGCTGCCACGCCGGGCACCGGCGCGGTCCGCGGCCCGTCGCGGGCACGCGGGACGTGCGGGCGGCGCCGGGCGGGCCGCCGTACCGCGCCGGGACGGCCGGGACGGCTGTGGCCCCGGTCGTCGTCATGCCGGCGTGCGACACCGCTCCCGGCCCTCCCGCGGCATCAGCCGTCCTCACTCGCCTCACTCGCGCTCCCGCACCTGCCGTCGTACGCGGTGCCGTTCGCCCCCCGATCGTCCGACGTGCGGGACTGGCGGGTGGTTCCGGCGAACGGCCACCACCCGAACGTACCTCCGCCGACCGTGGAAGCGGGAGCACCTTTGGTCCTTGAGTGGGCATCACGGCAGGAAAGACCGTCGGAGGACTCACCTGCCGCCTCCACCGCCCGGCTTGCCGCCCCCGCTCCCGGCAGCGCCGGGGGCGGAACGACCGCCGCCGGCCCCGCCGCCCGCGCCGCCGGTGCCG
>NZ_WTLH01000272.1 GCF_011421595.1 Streptomyces sp. YIM 98790
CCCGCCCGCCCCGGGCCGGGCCGGGCGGGGCCGCGGGCGGGCCGGGACCGGGCCGGAGGCTACCCCGCCTGCCCGCCGGCCCGGGTGGCGCGGATCAGCACCAGCCGCTCCGGGTAGAGCACCGGCGCCTGGAGACCGGCGGTGGCCAGGGCGCGGCCGGGCAGGGTGACGCCCTCCGGCGTCCACCAGGGCAGGGCGGCGCCCCAGTGGTGGGCATTGCCGTCCGGCAGGTCCCCGGGCGGCTGCGGGCGGACGTGGTAGCGCGTGTCCGGGTCCAGTCCGGGCAGCCGCAGCGGTCCCGGCGGGTAGCCGGCGCTGCTCGCCACCGCCGCCAGGGCGTAGAGGGCGTCGGAGCCGTCCGCCGCCACCACGCCGTGCAGCAGATACGCCGGGTCGGGGTGGTCGGCGTGCACGGCGGTGCCGGTGTGCAGCAGGCCGCGCACCTCCTTGTACAGCGCCACCCACGCGGCCAGCCGGGCACGTTCCCCGGGGGTGGCGGCGGTGAGGTCCCATTCGATGCCGAAGTGGCCGAACAGGGCGGTGCCGGCCCGGAAGTCCAGCACGTGGCGGCGTCCCGTGGTGTGGCAGGTCTCCGCGCCCACGTGGGTGCCCATCAGCTCCAGCGGGATCAGGGCGTTGGTCCAGCGCTGGATCTGCTGCCGCTCCAGGGCGTCGATGCAGTCCGAGACCCAGACCCGGTCGGTGCGCCGGAGGATGCCCAGGTCGACCCGTCCGCCGCCGGAGGAGCAGGATTCGATCTCCACGCCCGGGTGACGGCGGCGGAGTTCGTCGATCAGCCGGTAGACCGCCAGGGTCTGGTCGTGCACACCGGCCCGGCCGTCCGGCTGGTGCCCCGCCTCCACCAGATCCCGGTTGTGGTCCCACTTCAGACAGCGGATCGGGTACTCGGTCAGCAGCGCGTCCAGCCGGCCCAGGATGTACGCGAACGCCTCCGGACGGGCCAGGTCGAGCACCTGCTGGTGGCGGGCGGGCCCGGGCAGCCGGCCGCCGGTGGCCATGATCCAGTCCGGATGGGCGCGGGCCAGTCCGGAGTCCTCGCTGATCATCTCGGGCTCCACCCACAGCCCGAACTCCATGCCCAGCGCGGTGACATGGTCGGTCAGCGGGGTGAGCCCGGCGGGCCACACCTGGTCGGAGACATACCAGTCGCCCAGCGCCCGGCGGTCGTCGCGGCGGGCACCGAACCAGCCGTCGTCCAGCACGAAGCGCTCGGCGCCGGCCTCGGCGGCGGCGTCCGCCAGCGCCTTGAGCCGGTCCAGGTCGTGGTCGAAGTAGACCGCCTCCCAGGTGTTGGCCACCACCGGGCGGGGACCGGCGGGGTGTCCGGGGCGGGCGCGCAGCCAGCGGTGGAAGCGGGCCGAGACCTCGTCCAGGCCGCTGCCGCCCCAGGAGCCGAACTGCCAGGGCGAGGTGTAGGAGGCGCCGGGTGCCAGGATCACCTCGCCGGAGAGCAGAAGTTCGCCGGAGCCGAGCAGGGAGACGGAGTGGAAGGTGCGCTCGGCGAAGGTGCGGTGGTTGCCGGACCACGCGGTGTGCACCGCCCAGACCTCGCCGGAGCGGTTGCCGAAGCCCGGGGTGCCGGCGGCCAGCAGATGGGCGGCGTCGTAGCCGGTGCGGCCGGTGCGGTTCTCCCGCATCCGCAGACCGTGGGTGAAGGCGGTGCGCTGGGGGCTGCGTTCGCGCAGATGGTGACCGGTGAAGTCGAGGAGTTCGGCGGCGGCGGGCGGCACCGGCAGGGTGAGATGCAGCCCGTCCAGGGCGAACGGGGTGGTGCCCAGGTTGGTCACGGTCGCCTGCTGCCGCACCAGTCCCTGGGCGGTCAGCTCGATGGTCAGCTCCAGGCCCAGCCCGGCCGTGCTGTCCTCCGCCCGCACCGTCAGCAGGCCGCCCGCGTCGCCGTTCCGGGCCAGTTCGCCGCCGTCGACGGTGAATGCCGTGGAGAAGTCGGTGCCGGAGCGGTTGCCGGTGAGCCCCGGGGTGCCCAGCCAGCCGGCCGACTGCTCGGGGAGCACGGCGACATCGACCGGGCCGTCCACGGAGAAGCCGATCGGCTGCGGGCGGGCCGCCAGCCGCAGTGCGTCCAGCCCGGCACCGTCCAGCGGCCCGGGATCGGCTCCCCAGTGCACCACCCGGGGCAGCCGGCCCCCGGAGAGGTCCAGTACCAGACCGACGCCGTCGGCCCGCAGTTGCACGATCCCGGGGAGGGGCGAGTGTGAGGTCGTCACCGCACCAGTGTCCTTTCCTGCACGGGGCCGGACCGGCGGGGCCGGCCGGGCCGCTGCTCTGCCGTTGACTAACTTAATTCGGCTGAGTAAGAATCTCGCACACCCCGCAGAAGCACCAGACGTAGGAGTGGCCCGGATGGAACGAGAGACCCTGCACCAGGGCTGGCGCATGACCCCGCTCTCCGGTCCGGTGCCGCCCGGCATCGCGGGGGTCACCGTGCCCGCGACCGTACCGGGCGGCGCCCACCTCGACCTGCTGGCCGCGGGGCTCGTCCCCGACCCCTACCAGGACCGCAACGAGGCCGCGCTGGCCTGGACCCATCGCACCGAGTGGCGGTACACCCTGGACTTCCGTGCCGCACCCCCCGCCCCCGGCGAGCGAGTGGACCTGGTCTTCGACGGACTCGACACCGTCACCACCGTGGAGCTGGACGGGCGGGTGATCGGTACCACCGCCAACATGCACCGCGGTTACCGCTTCGACGTCCGCGGCCCGCTCGGCCCGGCCGCGGACGGTTCCGGCGAGCACACGCTGGCCGTCACCTTCCACTCCGCACTGGAGCATGCCGAGCGGCTGCAGAAGGAACTCGGCGAGCGCCCGCGTGCCTACCCGCACCCCTTCAACATGGTCCGCAAGATGGCGTGCAGCTTCGGCTGGGACTGGGGCCCGGACCTGCAGACCGCCGGCATCTGGAAGCCGGTCCGCCTGGAGCGCTGGCGCACCGCCCGGATCGCCCGGCTGCGCCCGCTGGCCAGGGTCGGGGAGTCCGGCACCGGGGTGGTGGAGATCCACCTGGACGTCGAGCGCTCCGGCCTGGAGGAGGCCGGGGAACTCGTGGCCACCGCACGGATCGCGGACCAGGAGGCCCGGATCGTGATCCCGGCCGCCGCCGACGAGGCCGTGCTCACCGTCGAGGTGCCCGACGCCCTGCTGTGGTGGCCGGCCGGCTACGGCGAGCAGCCGCTCTACGGCCTGAGCGTCACCCTGGGCCGGCTCGGCGGCCAGGACCCCGCGGCCGGCGCGGTCCTGGACTCCGCCTCCCGCCGGATCGGCTTCCGCACCGTCACCGTCGACACCGCCCCGGACGGGACCGGGACCCCCTTCACCTTCGTGGTCAACGGCACCCGTGTCTTCGCCAAGGGGGCCAACTGGATACCCGACGACCACTTCCTCACCCGGATCACCCGCGAGCGGCTGTCCCGCCGCATCGACCAGGCGCTGGGCGCCCACATGAACATGCTCCGCGTCTGGGGCGGCGGCATCTACGAGACCGAGGACTTCTACGACCTCTGCGACGAGCGCGGCCTCCTGGTCTGGCAGGACTTCCCCTTCGCCTGCGCCGCCTACCCCGAGGAGGAGCCGCTGCGCACCGAGGTCGAGGCGGAGGCCCGGGAGAACGTGGCCCGCCTGTGCTCCCACCCCTCGCTGGCGCTGTGGAACGGCGGCAACGAGAACCTGTGGGGCTTCCGCGACTGGGGCTGGCGCGAGGAACTCGGCGGCCGCACCTGGGGACTTGACTACTACCTGCAACTGCTGCCCCGGATCGTCGCCGAGCTGGACCCCGGCCGCCCCTACGCCGACGGCAGCCCGTACACCCCCGGCGAGGCCCCTGACGGCATCCATCCCAACGACCAGGACCACGGCACCCGGCACGAGTGGGAGGTGTGGAACCGCGTCGACTACACCCACTACCGCGACCACATCCCGCGGTTCTGCTCCGAGTTCGGCTTCCAGGGCCCGCCCGCCTGGTCCACCCTCACCGAGGCCGTGCACGACGACCCGCTGACCCCCGTCTCGCCCGGCTTCCTGCTGCACCAGAAGGCCGAGGACGGCAACGGCAAACTGGCGCGCGGCCTCGCCCCGCACCTGCCCGTGCCAGGGGACTTCACCGACTGGCACTGGGCCACCCAGCTCAACCAGGCCCGCGCGGTCGCCTACGGCGTCGAGCACTTCCGCTCCTGGTGGCCGCGGACCGCCGGCACCCTGGTCTGGCAGCTCAACGACTGCTGGCCGGTCACCTCCTGGTCGGCGGTGGACGGCGCCGGGCGGCCCAAGCCGCTGTGGTACGCGCTGCGCCGCGCCTACGCCCCGCGCCTCCTCACCGTCCAGCCGCGGGACGGCCGCCCGGCCGTGGTCGCGGTCAACGACACCGACCGCCCCTGGAGCGGTGAGCTGCGGCTGGAGCGCCAGACCCTGGGCGGTGCCGTCCGGGCGGCCGATAAGATCCACCTCGACGTCCCGCCCCGCTCCGCGGCCGCGCACCCGCTGCCGGAGGCACTGGCCCGGCCGGGGCACCCGGAGGAGGAGGTGCTGGTGATCACGGCCGACGACGCCCGGACCCTCCAGCCCTTCGCCGAGGACCGGGAC
This sequence comes from Streptomyces sp. YIM 98790, assembly GCF_011421595.1. Taxonomy (GTDB): domain Bacteria; phylum Actinomycetota; class Actinomycetes; order Streptomycetales; family Streptomycetaceae; genus Streptomyces. Next base: position 4,615 of record NZ_WTLH01000272.1, read on the forward strand.
ATGGCCTACGACCCGGCACCGCTGCGCGCCGAGGCCACCGCCGTGCCCGGCGGCTACCGGGTGGACGTGCACGCCGTCTCCCTCGCCCGCGACATCGCGGTGCTCGCCGACCGGCTGGCCCCGGACGCCGAGACCGACGACATGCTGGTCACCCTCGCCGCCGGCGAGTCGCACTCCTTCCTGGTGCGCACCGCCGCCGCGCTGGACCCGGCCGCGCTGACCCGTCCCCCGGTGCTGCGCACCGCCAACGACCTGCAACCGGAACGGCCCTGAGATGAACAACGCACCGCACAGCCGGCCGTCCCCCGGAGCCGTCGGGCTGGTCCTGGCCCGGCCGGCCCGGCTGCTCGGGGTGGAACCCTTCTTCATGGAGTTCATCGCGGGCATCGAGGAGCGCCTGGCCGAGCAGGACCTTTCCGTGCTCCTCCATGTCGTTCCGCACCACGACGCCGAGACGGCGGCCTACCGGCGCTGGGCCGAGCGGGGACTGGCCGACGCGGTCGTGGTGGTCAACGTCACGGCCGGCGACCGCCGCCCCGCCGTGCTGACCGAGCTCGGCCTGCCCGCCGTGGTGGTCGGCAACTGGGACGGCCCGCCGGAACTGTCCACCGTCCGCACCGACGACGCCGCACCCGTGCGGGACGCCCTGGACCACCTGCTGGAGCTGGGACACCGCCGGATCGCCCGGGTGAGCGGCCCGGAGGACCTGCTGCACACCCGGGCCCGCACCGCGGCGCTGCTGGCCGGCTGTGCGCAGGCCGGGGTGGAGCCGGTGATCGTGGCGGGCGACTACTCCGACGAGGCCGGTGCCCGGCTCACCGAGGAGCTGCTGCGCCGCCCCGCTCCGCCCACGGCCATCCTGTACGACAACGATGTGATGGCCGTGGCGGGCCTGGCCGCCGCGCACGCCATGGGCGTGGAGGTGCCGCGCGAGCTCTCCCTGGTCGCCTGGGACGACTCCCCGATGTGCCGGCTCGCCACCCCGCCGCTGACCACCATGAGCATGGATGTGCACCAGTTCGGCACGGCGGTGGCCGAGACCGTGCTGGAGGTCATCGGCGGCGGCCCGGTCGGCCAGCGGTGGTCCCCGGCCCCGGAGTACACCCCGCGCGGCACGACCGCCCCCGCCCCCGCGCCCTGACCCGGGCCCCGGGGCCACCGGCGGCGGGCCCGGGGCCCGGG
>NZ_WTLH01000273.1 GCF_011421595.1 Streptomyces sp. YIM 98790
GAGCGCCCGGGCGGCCCGGCAGCCGCCAACGGCTCGGCGCAGCGGGAGCCGGAGGGCGCCATGACGCTCGCCGAGCGCACCGCGGAATCCCTGGCCCGGCGCCGGCGGATGCGTGCCGAGGAGCCGGCGGCCGGTACCCGGGCCGAGCAGCCCGGCGTCCCGGCCGGGGAGGAGGCGCCGCGCCAGCAGTACTCCTTCGGCCAGCAGAAGGTGCTGATCGTGGACGACGACGTGCGCAACGTCTTCGCCCTGACCAGCGTGCTGGAGCAGCACGGCCTGCAGGTGCTGTACGCGGAGAACGGCCGGGAGGGCATCGAGCGGCTGGAGTCCCACGAGGACGTGGCCCTGGTGCTGATGGACATCATGATGCCGGAGATGGACGGCTACGCCACCACCTCGGCGATCCGGCGGATGCCGCAGTTCTCCGGGCTGCCGATCGTGGCGCTGACCGCCAAGGCCATGAAGGGCGACCGGGAGAAGAGCATCGAGTCCGGCGCCTCGGACCACGTCACCAAGCCGGTGGACCCGGACTACCTGCTGTCCGTGATCAGCCGGTGGCTGAGCGACGAGGAGCGGCCCGAGTCCTGAACAACACCGCCGCCGGCGCCCGGAATCGGGGAACTTTCCGGGCGCCGGGCACGTTCCGATGCGTGACGGTGACATCATCGTGACTGGGTGTGTCCGGGCCTGGGATGCGGCTACCATGTGCGGCACGGACAGCGGGGCGGCGCATCAGGGTGCCGTCCCGGCGTGGCAGCAAGCGGCCAAGCCGCGGGGCGGAGGAGGAGCAGGCCATGGTGCAGAAGGCCAAGATCCTCCTGGTCGATGACCGGCCGGAGAATCTGCTCGCGCTGGAGGCCATTCTCTCGGCGCTCGATCAGACCCTGGTCCGGGCATCCTCCGGGGAGGAGGCGCTCAAGGCGCTGCTCACGGACGATTTCGCGGTGATCCTGCTGGATGTGCAGATGCCGGGAATGGACGGCTTCGAGACGGCCGCGCACATCAAGCGGCGCGAGCGCACCCGGGACATCCCGATCATCTTCCTCACCGCGATCAACCACGGGCCGCACCACACCTTCCGCGGCTACGCCGCGGGCGCGGTGGACTACATCTCCAAGCCGTTCGACCCGTGGGTGCTGCGCGCCAAGGTCTCGGTCTTCGTGGACCTCTACATGAAGAACCTTCAGCTCCGTGAGCAGGCCGCGCTGTTGCGGCGCGAGCTGGACGGCGGCACCGTCCCGGAGAACGGCCACGGCCAGGTCAACGGCGGCCTGCTGCCGGAGCTTTCGGCGCGGCTGGCGGCGGTCGAGGAGCAGGCCGAGGCGCTGACCAAGGAGCTGGAGAAGGCGCCGGGCAGCAGCACCACGGCGGTGGCCACCGCGGCTCATCTGGAGCGCAAGCTGCGTTCCCTGCGGCGTGCCTTCGACGCCCTCGACCCCGGCGGCCAGGGCCCGGACCAGGGGAACCGGCCGGCTTCCTGATCCGGCGTCGGGCACGGCATCCTCCGTGCCGCGGCCGGCGGTCCCCGGTAACCTCACCCCATGGCCTCAGGTACGTCCGGCAGGAATCCCCAGGGCGCGCGCGCCGGGCGCAGTGGCGGGGGAACGAAGAAGGCGGCAGCCGGTAAACCGGCTGCCGGGAAGGCGGCTGTGAAGAACCCCGCCGCCAAGAAGACCACCGCCGGCAGGACCGGCGCGAAGAAGGCGGCGGCCGCCAAGGCCCCGGCGGCGCGGCAGCCGCCGCGCAACCCGGTGCTGCGGCTGCTGCGCGCGCTCTGGCTGGGCGTCGCCCACCCGCTGGGAGCGCTGCTGCGCTCGATAGGGCAGGGCGCCAAGGGGCTCGACCCCGCGCACCGCAAGGACGGCGAGGCGCTGCTGCTGATCGGCCTGGCCCTGGTGGTGGCCGCCGGCACCTGGTCCAGCCCGCAGGGCCCGGTGGGGGATCTGGTGACGCTGGTGGTCACCGGCGCGCTGGGCCGGCTCGACCTGGTGCTGCCGCTGCTGCTGCTGTTTATGGCCGTGCGGCTGTTCCGCCATCCCCAGCAGCCGGAGGCCAATGGACGGATCGTCATCGGGCTGAGCGCGCTGGTCTTCGGCGTGCTGGGGCTGGTGCACATCGGTGCCGGAGCCCCGGGCCGCAGCGCCGGGGCCCAGGCCATGCAGGACGCCGGCGGGTTGATCGGCTGGGCCGCCTCCCGGCCGCTGATCTTCCTGGTGGGCGATGTGCTGGCGGTGCCGCTGCTGGTGCTGGTGACGGTGTTCGGGCTGCTGGTGGTGACGGCCACACCGGTGAACGCGATCCCGCAGCGGCTGCGGGCGGCCGCGGTCCGGCTGGGTGTGCTGGAGGCGCCGCAGCCGTCCGGTGCCGGGCACGGCACCGCGGCGGGCGCCGGAGCGGACGGCGGAGCGGACGGCGGTGACGGCGCCGAGCCGGAGCCCTGGGACACCGTCGAGGAGGACGAACTGCGCACCCGGGCCCGGCTGCGCGCCCTGCCCGGCGGCCGGGACACCTCCGGCGGCGAGGGGCAGGGCCGGGGCCGCGGCCGGCGCCGCACCCCGCGGCACGCGCCGGAGCCCTCCGCCGGGGACTACGTGGTGGGCGACCCGGTGGACGTGGCCGCCGCCGCTGCCGCCGCGCTGGACGGCGCGGTGCTGCACGGTGTCCAGCCCTCGCCCGTGGTGGCCGATCTCAGCAGCCGGATCAGCATGCGCCACGGCGACCCGGCCACCGCCTCGGTGGGCGCGGTGGCACCCGCGGACCCGGCCCGGGACGGGCGGCCCGGCGGCGGACGCGCCGACGGCCCGGAGAGCGGAGNTGCCGCCGCGCTGGACGGCGCGGTGCTGCACGGTGTCCAGCCCTCGCCCGTGGTGGCCGATCTCAGCAGCCGGATCAGCATGCGCCACGGCGACCCGGCCACCGCCTCGGTGGGCGCGGTGGCACCCGCGGACCCGGCCCGGGACGGGCGGCCCGGCGGCGGACGCGCCGACGGCCCGGAGAGCGGAGGCTCCGGTGACGCGGCGGCGGACAGCGGCGAGACCGGGGCGCCCCCGGCGGGCGCCCGGGTGCCGGATCTGACCAAGTCCTCTCCCGATCCCGCCGGGCCCCTGCCGCCGCGTGCCGAACAGCTCCGGCTGGCCGGTGACATCACCTATGCGCTGCCGTCCCTGGACCTGCTGGAGCGCGGCGGCCCGGGCCGTACCCGCAGCCCCGCCAACGACGCCGTGGTGGAATCCCTCACCTCCGTCTTCACCCAGTTCAAGGTGGACGCCCGGGTCACCGGTTTCACCCGCGGCCCGACCGTGACCCGTTACGAGGTGGAACTCGGCCCGGCCGTGAAGGTGGAGAAGATCACCGCGCTCACCAAGAACATCGCCTACGCGGTGGCCAGCCCGGACGTGCGGATCATCAGCCCGATCCCGGGCAAGTCGGCGGTCGGCATCGAGATCCCCAACAGCGACCGGGAGATGGTCAACCTCGGGGACGTGCTGCGCACCGCCGAGGCGGTCGGCGAGGACCACCCGCTGCTGGTGGCGCTGGGCAAGAACGTCGAGGGCGGCTACGAGACGGCGAACCTGGCGCGCATGCCGCACCTGCTGGTGGCCGGCGCCACCGGCTCCGGCAAGTCCTCCAGCATCAACTGCCTGATCACCTCGCTGCTGGTGCGGGCCACCCCGGAACAGGTACGGCTGGTGCTGGTCGACCCCAAGCGGGTGGAGCTGACCGCCTACGAGGGCATCCCGCACCTGATCACCCCGATCATCACCAACCCCAAACGGGCGGCCGAGGCGCTCCAGTGGGTGGTGCGCGAGATGGACCTGCGCTACGACGACCTCGCCGCCTACGGCTACCGGCACATCGACGACTTCAACGCGGCGGTGCGCTCCGGCAAGGTCACCGCGGCCGAGGGCGAGGACCGCGAGCTGACGCCGTACCCGTACCTGCTGGTGATCGTGGACGAGCTGGCCGACCTGATGATGGTGGCGCCGCGCGACGTGGAGGACGCCATCGTGCGGATCACCCAGCTCGCCCGCGCCGCGGGCATCCATCTGGTGCTGGCCACCCAGCGGCCCAGCGTGGACGTGGTGACCGGCCTGATCAAGGCCAATGTGCCGTCCCGGCTGGCCTTCGCCACCTCCTCGCTCGCCGACAGCCGGGTCATCCTGGACCAGGCCGGGGCGGAGAAACTGATCGGCAAGGGCGACGCGCTGTTCCTGCCCATGGGCGCCGGCAAACCCGTGCGGATGCAGGGCGCGTTCGTCACCGAGGAGGAGGTCGCCGCGGTCGTCGCGCACTGCAAGGAGCAGATGGCCCCGGTGTTCCGCGACGACGTGGTGGCCGGCGGCAAGGGGCGGAAGAAGGAGATCGACGAGGACATCGGCGACGACCTCGATCTGCTCTGCCAGGCCGCGGAGCTGGTGGTCACCACCCAGTTCGGCTCCACCTCCATGCTGCAGCGCAAGCTGCGCGTCGGCTTCGCCAAGGCGGGCCGGCTGATGGACCTGATGGAGAGCCGCGGCGTGGTCGGCCCCAGCGAGGGCTCCAAGGCCCGTGACGTCCTGGTCAAACCGGACGAACTCGACGGCGTTCTTGCCCTGCTCCGGGGTGAAAACGGGGAAGGACGAGGATGACCGGCCGGCGCAGGGGGAAGGGCTTGCGGCACGGCCGCCGCCGGCCGGTGCGCCACCCCGCGGGGCGCATTGTCCGGCGGCCGGCCCCAGCCCGCCAGCCGCGCCGGACCGTTGGAGCGGCCGGCACCAAATGGCCCACAAACTGAGGTCATCCCGCTTGCCGCTCCCTTCCCCCGAGCCCCTAGACTTGTCCGCATAACACGCGGCTTCACGCTCGAAAGGCGCCCCCGTGTCCCACGGCAACTCACCCCCCAGCGACCGGCCTTCGGTCGGCCGGACCCTGCAGCAGGCCCGCGTGGCCGCCAAGCTGACCGTGGAGGAGGTCAGCGCGACCACACGCGTACGCGTCCCCATCATCCAGTCCATCGAACAGGACGACTTCTCGCGCTGCGGCGGCGACGTCTACGCCCGCGGCCATATCCGGACGCTGGCGCGCGCCGTGGGAATCGATCCGGCCGAGCTGATCGAGCAGTTCAACGCCGAGCGCGGCACCGCGCCGGTGACGGTGCCGACCGCTCCGGTGTTCGAGGCCGAGCGGATCCGGCCGGAGCCGCGCCGCCCGAACTGGACCGCCGCCATGATGGCCGCCATCGTGGCGGTCGTCGGGTTCGTGGCGTTCACCGTGTTCAGCGGCGACGACAAGGACACCGGGACGGTCGCCGAGGACGCGGGCGGCGGCCCGCAGGCCGAGGAGTCCCCCGGCCCGGATCCGGACAAGCAGTCCGGCAATCCCGGCTCCGACCCCAAGCAGGACCCGGAGCCCACCCCGACCGACAGCGCGGTGGCCGGTGTCCCCGCGGACAAGGTCACGGTCAAGGTGCAGGCCAGCGGACGCAGCTGGATCTCGGTCAAGGACCAGAACGGCCAGCAGCTGTTCGAGGGCGAGCTGAACGACGGCGACTCCGAGACCTTCACCGCCGACGAGCAGATCGACCTGGTCACCGGGAACGCCGGAGCCATAGAGCTGTACGTCAACGGCAAGCACATCAAGGACGTGGGCGGCCCCGGCGAGGTGCAGCGCCTCAGCTTCACCAAGGGCGACCCCGAGGAGGGCTGAGCCCTCGCGGTCCTTCTCCGGCCCCCGCCGCGGCGCGCCCGCGGCGGGGGCCGCTGCCCGTGCGGCCGCCGGCCGCCGTGCGG
>NZ_WTLH01000274.1 GCF_011421595.1 Streptomyces sp. YIM 98790
GCGTGCCGCAGGGCACCGCAGCCGGGCGATTAGCTCAGTGGGAGAGCGCTTCGTTCACACCGAAGAGGTCACTGGTTCGAACCCAGTATCGCCCACCGGAGAAGGCCGGTCCGTGATGATCACGCGGACCGGCCTTCGGCCTGTCCGGCGCCCCGCCGCCGCGCCCCGTCCCCGGCGCAAACCGCTTCGCCGGCCTCTCCCGGCGCTCGGTACCATTCCCCCAACTCCCCGGCACGGCGACCGCCGCGCCGCACAGCGACGAGTCAGGAGAGACCGGTGTCCGACGTCCGTGTGATCATCCAACGCGATTCCGAGCGGGAAGAGCGCGTGGTGACCACGGGCACGACCGCCGCCGCGCTGTTCGAGGGCGAGCGCTCGGTGATCGCCGTGCGGGTGGCCGGAACGCTCAAGGACCTCAGCCACCGGCCCGCCGACGGCGAGGAGCTCCAGCCGGTGGAGATCTCCTCCCCGGACGGCCTCAACATCCTGCGCCACTCCGCCGCCCACGTGCTGGCCCAGGCCGTGCAGGACCTCTTCCCCGAGGCCCGGCTCGGCATCGGCCCGCCCATCCGGGACGGCTTCTACTACGACTTCGACGTGGACACCCCCTTCCAGCCCGACGACCTCAAGCGCATCGAGAAGCGCATGCAGGAGATCATCAAGCGCGGGCAGACCTTCTCCCGCCGGGTGGTCACCGACGACGAGGCCCGCGCCGAGCTGGCCCGGGAGCCCTACAAGCTGGAGCTGATCGGCCTCAAGGGCTCGGCCGGCGAGGCCGCCGAGGGCGCCTCCGCCGAGGTCGGCGCCGGCGAGCTGACCATCTACGACAACAAGGACCCCAGGACCGGCGAGCTGTGCTGGCGCGACCTCTGCCGCGGGCCGCACCTGCCCACCACCCGCCGGATCCCGGCGTTCAAGCTGATGCGCTCGGCCGCCGCCTACTGGCGCGGCAGCGAGAAGAACCCCCAGCTCCAGCGGATCTACGGCACCGCCTGGCCCTCGCGCGAGGAGCTCAAGGCCCATCTGGACTTCCTCGCCGAGGCCGAGAAGCGCGACCACCGCCGACTGGGCGCCGAACTGGACCTCTTCTCCATCCCCGAGGAGATCGGCTCGGGCCTCGCCGTCTTCCACCCCCGCGGCGGCATCGTCCGCCGCTGCATGGAGGACTACTCCCGCCGCCGGCACGAGGAGGCGGACTACGAGTTCGTCTACACCCCGCACGCGACCAAGAGCACCCTGTTCGAGGTCTCCGGCCACCTGGACTGGTACGCCGAGGGCATGTACCCGCCCATGAGGCTGGACGAGGGCCAGGACTACTACCTGAAGCCCATGAACTGCCCCATGCACAACCTGATCTTCCGTGCCCGGGGCCGGTCCTACCGCGAGCTGCCGCTGCGGCTGTTCGAGTTCGGCACCGTCTACCGCTACGAGAAGTCCGGCGTGGTGCACGGCCTGACCCGGGCCCGCGGCTTCACCCAGGACGACGCGCACATCTACTGCACCCGCGAGCAGATGCCCGGCGAGCTGGACAACCTGCTCACCTTCGTGCTCGACCTGCTGCGCGACTACGGCCTGCGCGACTTCTACCTGGAGCTGTCCACCAAGGACCCGCACAAGTCCATCGGCTCGGACGAGAACTGGGAGCAGGCCACCGAGGCGCTGCGCGCGGCCGCGCAGAAGCAGAACCTGGAACTGGTCATGGACCCGGGCGGTGCCGCCTTCTACGGGCCCAAGATCTCGGTGCAGGCGCGCGACGCCATCGGCCGCACCTGGCAGATGTCCACCATCCAGGTCGACCTCAATCTCCCCGAGCGCTTCGGCCTGGAGTACACCGCGGCGGACGGCACCCGGCAGCGGCCGGTGATGATCCACCGCGCCCTGTTCGGCTCCATCGAGCGGTTCTTCGCGGTGCTGCTGGAGCACTACGCCGGTGCCTTCCCGCCCTGGCTGGCCCCGGTCCAGGCGGTGGGCATCCCGGTCGGCGACGCCCACGTGCCCTACCTGGAGGAGTTCGCCGGCCTCGCCCGCGCCCGCGGCCTGCGGGTGGAGACCGACTCCTCGGCGGACCGGATGCAGAAGAAGATCCGCAACGCCCAGAAGGCCAAGGTGCCGTTCATGATCATCGCCGGTGACGACGACATGGCGGCGGGCGCGGTCTCCTTCCGCTACCGCGACGGCTCGCAGAAGAACGGCGTGCCGCGCGAGCAGGCGCTGGAGGAGATCGAGACGGCGGTCCGCGACCGCGCCCAGGTCTGACGGGGGCCGTGCGGATCATGCCGGGGACGGCCCGTCCGGGCCGTCCCCGGTGCCATGTTCCGGCCTTGCCCCGGCGCTTATGCTGGCCCGCATGAGCAGCGAGCCGGAGCAGCAGATCGGAGTCGGGACACCGGACGCCTTCCAGCGCCTGTGGACCCCGCACCGGATGGCGTACCTCCAGGGCGAGGGCAAGCCCACCGGTCCCGGCGCCGGCGACGGCTGCCCGTTCTGCGTGATCCCCGGCAAGAGCGACGAGGACGGGCTGATCACCGCCCGCGGGGAGAAGGTCTACGCCGCGCTCAATCTGTACCCCTACAACGGCGGGCATCTGCTGATCATGCCGTACCGGCATGTGGCCGACTACACCGGGCTGACCGGGCCGGAAACCGCCGAACTGGCCGCCTTCACCAAGCAGGCCATGACCGCGCTGCGCACCGCCTCCGCCCCGCACGGCTTCAACATCGGCCTCAACCAGGGCACGGCGGCCGGCGCCGGCATCGCCGCCCATCTGCACCAGCACGTGGTGCCGCGCTGGGGCGGGGACGCCAACTTCATGCCGATCGTCGGGCACACCAAGGTGCTGCCCCAGCTCCTCGCCGAGACCCGGCGGCTGATCGCCGACGCCTGGCCCGCGCAGGACTGACCGGCGGCCCGGCCCGTCCCGGCCGTGCACCGCGCGGCCGGGCCCCGGCCGTCAGACGCCGTACTCGTCCGGGGTGCCGGGGGAGACGGACTGCACCGCGCCGCGCAGCCCCGCCGCCTTGGCCGTGAAACCGCTGGTGTCCACGCCGTGCTCGGCCAGCACCCGGATCGCCGTCTCGTAGACCACCACCAGCACCGGCGCCGGTATCCGCAGCGCGTCGTCCGCCATGAAGCGGTGCCGCCACGGCTTGCCCGCCCAGGTGTGCCGCAGCCCGAACGGCTCCGGAAGGCTCAGCTTGCCGCCCAGCTCGTCCAGCTTGGCCGGCCTCCAGGTGAGCGGGGCCCGCGCGGCCAGCCGCACCACTTCCTTGGCGTCCACCAGCGGTGCCGGCCGCTCCACGAGCGTCCAGAACTTCACCGGATGCCGCACCTTGCGGGTCTTGGAGTCCGGCCCCTTGAAGAAGAAGCCGTGGACCGGGCCCAGCAGGTGGCCGGTCACCTCGATCCGCATGATCCGGTGCAGCACGGTCACCTGGATCATCATGGTGACCACCAGGGCGCCGTCCCACAGCACGAACTGCGCGCCCAGGTAGTGCCGGTCGCCCGAGTCGATGTGCTGCTCGTTGCAGATCCGCTGGACCTCGATGTTGGTGAACCGGTAGCCGTCCGCCGCCGGGCCCTCCGGGCGGGAGACCGCCTCGGCGCCCTCCCCGACGTGCCGCACCACCCAGTGGACCAGGCTGGGCGGCGTGGGGAAGCCGCCGGTGTGCAGCGGCCCGCGCTCCAGCATCCGCAGCTGGTCGTGGATGGCCCGCACCACGTCCCAGGCGCGGAACGGGTCGATGTCCCGCTGCGGGTCGGCCGGCTGCAGCTCCTCCGCCAGCGTCCACTGGCACCAGCGCACACCCATGCCGAGTATTCCCTCGGGGCCGGCGTAGTGGATCAGATTGCTGGCCTGCTCCTCGGTGATCTTGGCCAGCGCGGTGCGCAGCCGCTCGGCGTCCTTGTCATTGGGGTTCTGCGGCACCGCCTCGGGGATCTTGGCCCCCGCGCTGCCGCCGCTGAGCAGCCCGCTCCACTGCGCCCGCAGACCCTGCGCGGTCCGTTCGGCCACCCGCTGCGCCCACAGCCAGCCCAGGACCGGGGCGGGCAGTGCGGCCCACAGATAGAACCGCAGCGGGCCGGAGACCGGTGCCCGGTACAGCAGCAGGACCACCAGCACCGCGACCACGCCCAGTGCCAGCATGCCCAGAACGCCCGCCCGCCGGTCCTGGGCCCCGGCAAAGGTGCGGCGAAGCTGGAACAGGCCCAGCCAGATCAGTACCCCGGGCAGGAACAGCAGGCCGCAGACGGCCATGATCAGGGTGAGCTGGGCGTCCCGCTGCCGGCGCAGCCGCTTGGCGGCCAGCGCGTGCTCCACCACGGTCTGCGGGTCCACCCCGAAGGACTGCACCAGCGGCTTGCGGTCCTCGGCCAGCATCCGCTTCTCCAGGGCACGGGTGAACGCCTCCCCGAGATTCGGCTCCAGCAGCGAGATCTTCGGCTTGGTGACCGAGGACTTGTCGCTCGCCTCGCATATCGCGTCCGGCGAGCCGTCCCGGAAGGCGACCGAGGCCAGGGCCGCGGTGATGCCCGTCTGCCCGCGCACGGCGCTGCCGGACAGCGGTATCTGGGCGCCCTGGCTCAGATCGAAGCTCATGGTGAACTGGCCCGTGTCCTGGAACCCTGCCACCGGCACACCCCCTGGGTCCGACCGCTCTCTGCGTCCGCGGCGTCACCGTACGCGGTGCCGCCACCCGGCACATTCCCCGGAAAACCCGCCGCAACCGGATTGCCCGGGACCGGAGCGCGCACGGACCGCGCCCACGGCTAAGCTGACAGACTAACGGCGCCTGCGACAAGGACGATACGCCGCCGTCCGGCCGCCCGGCCCGGACCCGCCCGGCCGTGACTACGATGGGCCCCGCCGGTGTCCGGACGGGCACCATTCACAGACATCACTGGGAAGGCCATGCTCAACAAGTACGCGCGTGCCTTCTTCACGCGTGTCCTCACCCCCTTCGCCGCGCTGCTGCTCCGGCTGCGGGTCAGCCCGGACGTGGTCACCCTGGTCGGAACCCTCGGCGTCATGGCGGGCGCCCTGGCCTTCTACCCCCGGGGCGAGTTCTTCTGGGGCACCGTGGTCATCACGCTCTTCGTCTTCTCCGACATGATCGACGGCAACATGGCGCGCCAGCTCGGCGTCTCCAGCCGCTGGGGTGCCTTCCTGGACTCCACCCTGGACCGGCTCGCCGACGCCGCGGTCTTCTCCGGGATCGCCCTGTGGTACGCGGGCCGGGGCGACAACGAACTGCTCTGCGCGGTCGCCCTGTTCTGCCTGGGCAGCGGCCAGGTGGTCTCCTACACCAAGGCCCGCGGCGAGAGCATGGGCCTGCCGGTCCGGGTCAACGGACTGGTGGAGCGCCCCGAGCGGATGGTGATCACCCTGGTGCTCACCGGCCTGTCGGGCTTCACCCTCTTCGGCGTCCCGCACATCGGCGTGCTGCTGCCGGTGGCGCTCTGGGCGGTCGCGGCCGGCAGCCTGATCACCCTGATGCAGCGGATGGTGGCCATCCACCGGGAGGCCACCGAGGCCGACGCCGCCGCCCGGGCCGCGTCCGGCACCGCTCCGGACACCGCCGCCGGCGGGGAACCCGCCACCGGCGGCTCCGGCGGCACCGCGAGCGGCGGCCGGGCCGGGGCCG
>NZ_WTLH01000275.1 GCF_011421595.1 Streptomyces sp. YIM 98790
GCCCGCGCGGCCGCCGCGCGGGGGCCATGCGGTGGGTGGCCGGCGAGTGGCGCCGTGTTCCGCGGGTGACGCCTCGCGGGCAGGGCATACGCTCGGAGACGTGACGGAGCAGGCGGTGCACAGCACGGGCCCGGCGCGGCGCCGGCCCGGTGGGGAGACGGACGGCGGCGGGCCCGCGTTCCTCGGCCGGACCCGCGAACTCGCGGCGCTCCGCGCCGACCTGGAGCGCGCCGGGCTGGACACCCTGGCCGGCCGCCCCGCCCCGCGCTGCCGGGTGCTGCTGGTGGCCGGCCGCCCCGGCACCGGCCGCACCGCGCTCGCCGAGCGCTTCGCCGCCGAGTGCCTGGCCACCGGTGACTACCCCGACGGCCTGCTGCGCGCCCGGCTCACCGACCCCGGCGGCCTGCCCGTGCCCACCGAGCGCACCGCCCGCGACCTGCTGGCCGCCCTGGGCACGGCGGCCCCGGCCGGGGCCGATGAGGACGAGCTCACCGAAGCCCTGCGCGGCGCCCTGGCCGGCCGCCGGGCGGTGCTGCTGTTCGACGACGTCTGCTCCGGTGAACAGCTCGCCGACCTGCTGCCCGACAACCGGGGCTGCCTGGCCCTGGCCGTGGCGCGCGGCCCGCTCACCGGCGTCCCCGACGTGCGGCCCTGCACCGTCGGCGCCATCGAGCAGGACGCCGCGCTGCGTCTGCTGGTGCGCGGCGCCGGCCGCACCCGGGTCACCGTCGACCCGCGGGCCGCCGAGCGGCTGGCCGAGGCCTGCGCCCATCTGCCCGCCGCCCTGGTGCTGGCCGGCGGCTGGCTGGCGGCCCACCCCGACGCGGCGCTGGCCGACGCCCTGCGGCGGATGGCGGAACCCGACGACGACGGCCTGGCGGAGATCACCGACCCGCTGGGCCGGGCCTTCCGGCTCGCCCACTCCGCGCTGCCGCCGCCCGCCGCCCGGATACTGCGGCTGCTCGCCCTGGCCCCGGCGGGCGTGGCGGACGCGCACACCGCGGCCGCCCTGGCCGGCTGCTCCCTGGGCGCCGCCCGCACCACGCTGCGGGACCTCACGCTGCTCGGCCTGGTGCACCCGGTGCCCGCCGCGCCGCCGGCCGTCAGCGAGGAGCCGGCCGGCCCGCTGCTGACGCTGCCCGGCTGCCTGGACCCGCTGCTCCAGATGCTGCTGGACCGGCGGGAGCGGCCCGCCGAGGTGCAGCTCGCCCGGGCCCGGCTGCTGGAGCGCACCGTGCGCCGGCTCACCGCCTGCCGGGCGGTGACCGAGCCGCCCGGCAGCCCGGCCCGCTCCTGGCTGTCCGGCCTGCCCGCCTCGCTGCGCTTCGGCTCCCGCGCGGCCGCCGCCGAGTGGCTGGAGACCCGGCTGCCGTCACTGCTGGCCGCGGCCCGCCTGGTGGTGGCCGAGGGTGAGCTGGACACCCTGGCGCGGCGGCTGATCGCCGCTCTGACCAGCGCCCTGTCCGCGCACCGCGGCACCGAGGCGGCCGCGCCCGAGCTGTACCGGCTGCACGAGCTGGTGCTTGGCGTGGCGGACCGGCAGCGGCTGCCCCGGGAGCGTGCCGCCGCGCTGCTGAACCTCGGCGACCTGGACGTGGCCGGCGGCCGGCTGCAGCTGGCCCTGGACCGCTACCGGTCGGCGCTGGAGGCGCTGCGGCCGGACGGCGACCGGGTGCTGCCCGGTGCCCCGGTGCCCGCCTCCGGGCTGCCCGGGACCGAACTGGGCGCCGGCCGGGCCCTGGAGTCCATCGCCGGCACCTACGCCGAGCTGGGGGACTGGAGCCGTGCCGCCGACTGGTACGCCCGTGCCCTGTCCACCGCGCAGTCCCGCCGGGATCTGGAGGCCGAGGCCCGGCTGCACGGCCGGATGGCGGGGGCCCTGGTGTGCGACGCCCAGTGGCCGGAGGCGCTGCGTGCCTGGCGGGCGGCGGCCGCCGCGCACCGGCGGCGCGGCGACGCGCGGGCCCAGGCGCGGGCGCTGTCCGAGGCGGCCCGGGTGCAGGAGTACGCCGGGGAGCCGGAGGAGTCGATGCGGCTCTGCCTCCAGGCGCTGCGGATCGCCGAGCGGTCCGGCGACCGCCGGCTGGAGGGCGCGCTGCGGCTGCGGCTGGCGGACGGCTCGGAGCGGCTGGGACGGCTGGTGGACGCGGCGGGCCACCGGGAGAAGGCCGCGCGGCTGCTCGCCCCGGACGGCGATGCCGGGCCCCCGGACGGCGGCGCGGACGGCGGTGCGGCCGGGAGCGCGGCCGGGAGCGCGGAAAGCGCGGCCTCGTCCGGCGCGCCGGTGCGGGCCCCGGACGGCACCGGAGGCTCCGCAAGCAGCACGGCGGCTACGGATTCCGCACGGTCCTCCCGGCGTCATGCCTACGAAACATAGACCAGTGTCCAGCAAGATTGAATGATTGCAAGGCTGGACAGCGGGAACCCCTTCATTAACAATGGCAGTGCCGCGGCCTTCCGGCTGCTTCCGGCATGTACTCCATATCCGGATGTGCATGGCTGTGCCTGCACGCGCATCATGCCCGGGGCCTCGTAGCCACGCCCGGTGTCTGAAGCAACCCTCCGCAACGCAAGGACCGTGATCGACGTGAAGGTCGGCATTCCCCGCGAGGTCAAGAACAACGAGTTCCGTGTGGCCATCACCCCGGCCGGTGTCCATGAGCTGGTGAAGAACGGCCACCAGGTCGTGGTGGAGCGCGGCGCCGGGCTGGGCTCCGCCATCACCGACGAGGAGTACACCGCCGCCGGAGCCGGCATCCTGGACACCGCGGACGAGGTCTGGGCCGACGCCGAGCTGGTGCTCAAGGTCAAGGAGCCGGTCGCCGAGGAGTACCACCGGCTGCGCAAGGACCAGATCCTCTTCACCTACCTCCATCTCGCCGCCTCGGCCGCATGCACCCGCGCCCTGCTGGAGGCGGGTACCACGGCGATCGCCTACGAGACCGTGCAGACCGCGGACGGCGCCCTTCCGCTGCTGGCCCCGATGTCCGAGGTGGCCGGCCGGATCGCCCCGCAGGTCGGGGCCTACCACCTGATGCGCCCGGCCGGTGGCCGGGGCGTGCTGCCCGGCGGTGTGCCCGGCACCGGCGCGGCCGAGGCGGTGGTGATCGGCGGCGGCGTCTCCGGCTGGAACGCCATGCAGATCGCCGTCGGCATGGGCTTCCGGGTCACCCTGCTGGACACCAATGTCGACCGGCTGCGGGAGGCCGACCGCATCTACGGCGGGCGGGTGCAGACCATCACCTCCAACGCCTTCGAGCTGGAGCGGGCGGTGCTGAACGCGGACCTGGTGATCGGCGCGGTGCTGATCCCGGGCGCGCGGGCCCCCAAGCTGGTGAGCAACGAGCTGGTGTCCCGGATGAAGGCGGGAAGTGTTCTTGTCGACATCGCGATCGACCAGGGCGGGTGCTTCGCCGACTCGCGGCCGACCACCCACGCCGAGCCGACCTTCCGGGTGCACGACTCGGTCTTCTACTGCGTGGCCAACATGCCCGGGGCGGTGCCCAGTACCTCCACCTACGCCCTGACCAATGCCACGCTGCCCTATCTGGTGCGGCTGGCGAACCACGGCTGGCGGGCCGCGCTCAGCCGTGACGCGGCCTTCGCCGGGGGCCTCAACACCCATGACGGCCAGGTGATTTACGGCCCGGTGGCGGAGGCGCACGGTCTGCCGCACACCGATCCGGGCACCGTTCTGGGCTGATTGCCGCCGGCGCTGCGGCGCCGCCGCGGGCGGCTCGCGGCCCGGCGTCAACCGGGCGCGTCAACCCGGCGCGTCAACCGCGTGACGCCCGGCTCGCCCCGTCCTCCGGCACCGGCCGGGTCCCGTACCATGCCGCCTCGGCACAGGGCAGGGACCCGGCCAGATTTATCAGTATCCGGGGTATCGCGACGGCGACTTGTGGCAAAGACTACTCTTTAACTGTTTCCAGTCCTGCCGAGACTTCCGCCCGCCAGCGGAGCACCTCGCGGCAGCCCTGACCACGGACCGGACGATGCCGACACATCGGTGCCGGTCCGGTGGATTGTGTTGCTGCGGACCGCCGACACGCCATAGAGTCGCCAAACGTCGGCAAGGTGCATCGCTGACTCTGTCGAGAAGTTTCCTGGTCCCCAAGGAGGTACGACGACTTGTGAATGAGTCGACAATTACTCCCGGGGGAGGACAACCAGGAGCGCCTGCGGGGCCTTCGGGCCACCCGGGCATGACGGGGGTCGGCTCCGTCGCTGTCCACACCTTCGTAGCCCACCAGAACCCAGCGAACATGACAGCGCATCAGAGCTCAGACGGACACCAGATCTCCGGCACGGCCCGCGGCCGTGTGGAGGACGGTCCGGCGCGCTTGGCCGCCTACGACGAGTTCCCGGACGGGGAGTTCTTCGACCCGGACGCCGAATTCGAGCCGGACCCGGAGTATGCCGCCACCATCGCGCCGGACGCCGCGCGCCAGCGCCGGGAACGCATCGGGCCGACCGGGCGGCCGATGCCGTACTTCCCGATCCCCGGACCGGTGACCGAGCGCGGCCCGGCCACCATCATCGCCATGTGCAACCAGAAGGGCGGGGTCGGCAAGACCACGTCCACCATCAACCTGGGCGCGGCGCTCGCCGAATACGGCCGCCGGGTCCTGCTGGTCGACTTCGACCCGCAGGGCGCCCTCTCCGTGGGCCTGGGCGTCAACCCCATGGAGCTCGACAACACGGTCTACAACCTCGTCATGGAAAGCGGCATGGCCCCCGACGAGGTGCTGCTGAAGACCGCCATCCCGGGCATGGACCTGCTGCCCAGCAACATCGACCTGTCCGCCGCCGAGGTGCAGCTCGTCAGCGAGGTGGCGCGGGAATCCGCCCTGCAGCGGGCCCTGGCGCCGCTCATCAACGACTACGACTTCGTGGTCATCGACTGCCAGCCCTCGCTCGGCCTGCTCACGGTCAACGCGCTGACCGCCGCGCACAAGGTGATCGTGCCCCTGGAGTGCGAGTTCTTCGCGCTGCGCGGCGTCGCCCTGCTCACCGAGACCATCGAGAAGGTCCAGGAGCGGCTCAACCCCAACCTCAGCCTGGACGGCATCCTCGCCACCATGTACGACTCGCGCACGGTGCACAGCCGCGAGGTGCTGGCCCGGGTCGTCGAGGCGTTCCCGGACAACGTGTACCACACCGTCATCGGACGGACCGTGCGCTTCCCGGAGACCACGGTCGCCGGTGAGCCGATCACCACCTACGCCTCCAACTCCGTGGGCGCCGCCGCATATCGCCAGCTCGCCAGGGAGGTGCTCGCCCGGTGCCACGCCGAGTGAGTCTCCCGGCAGCAGACGAACTGTTCCGTACCACGGGTGGCGCGGCAGTGCAGCCGTCCACCCCGCACGAGCATGCCGCGGACGCCTCGGAGGAGGAGGCCTCCGCCCGGCAGCAGGGCCCCGCGCAGAGCGGGGACCAGGCCGCCGGCCGCGACCCGGAGGACGGCCCCCGGCCGCACACCTCCGGCGCCGGGGAGGCGGCGCCCGCCCCCGGCAACAGCAGGGAACCCTCGGTGCCCAGCCAGTCCAAGCGCGGCACCGCCGCCGGCGCCCGTGCCGGCGGCGCCAAGGGCCGGTCCGCCGCGGCCGGCC
>NZ_WTLH01000276.1 GCF_011421595.1 Streptomyces sp. YIM 98790
CCCGGCGGCAGCGGCGGCGGGCGCATCGGCAGCGGGCGCTTCGGCGGCGGGCGCGGGGACCGGGGTCCGGGCGGCTCGGCCGGTCGGGAGGGCGAACCGGCCCCGGCCGGACACGCCCGCGCTGTCCGTCGTCATCAGTTCCTCCTCGTGTCAGGACTGGCGGAAACCACCCGCCGCGCCGCTCCACCCGCTGCCCTTCCGCCCACCTCCGCTGCGTCTGCCCGCCCCCGCCTGCCCCGCCTGCCCCCGCCGAGCGGCGGCGCGGGCGAACGGCCGCCGGGACGGCGGGCACACCCGTCCCCGCCCCCGCCCCCGCGGGGCCCCGCCGGAGAGGCCGGGCCGGAGCTCCGCCCCGGCGGGCGGCGCGCTCTCGCTTCTCCCACCGCTCCGCGGACGGGATGCGGCCCCGGCGGGCCGCACCCCGTCCGGTACGGCACCGCTCAGGAAGACACCTGCGGCCGTCTCCCGGCCCCTCGCCCCGGCCGGGACAGCCCGCGCACCCGGGCGGCGAGGGCTCAGGGAGCGGTGGGGGATGCGGCGGCGGGGTGGGAGAGCCGGTGGTAGAGGGCGGTGATCTCGGCTGCGGTGCGGCGGATGTCGTGGGCCTGGCGGACGTGGCCGCGGGCCCGGCCGCCCACGGAGCGGCGCCGCGCGCTGTCGCCCAGCAGCGCGGTGATCGCCCCGGCCAGCGCGGCCGGGTCCTCCGGCGGCACCAGGCACGGCCCGGCCAGCCCGGCGGGCAGCGATTCCCGGGCACCGTCCACGTCGCTGAGCACCACCGCGCGTCCGCAGGCCATGGCCTCCAGCGGCGCCAGCGCCATGCCCTCCCAGCGGGACGGCTGCACCAGCAGATCGGCCGCCGCGTACCAGGGCCACGGGTCGTCGGCCCGGCCGGCGAACACCACGCCCTCCGGCGCCCGGTCGCGCAGCCGCCGCGCCTCCGGCCCGTCGCCGACCAGCGCCAGGCGGGCGCCGGGCACTCGCGCGGCCACGTCCGGCCAGGCGTCCAGCAGCACGTCCTGGCCCTTCTGGTGGCACAGCCGGGCCACGCACACCACCAGCCTGTTGCGCGGCGAGAGCCCGTCGGGGAACGGGTGCACGGACCGGAGCGCGGCGCGCAGCCGGTTCCGTTCGATGGCATCGGCCGAGCGGTGCCGGTCCAGGTCGATGCCGTTGGGCACCACCGCCCACTCGGCCTCGATGCCGGCCTCCTCGCCGCGCCGACGTTCGGCCTCGCTCACGCACAGCACCCGGTCGGTCCACTGGGCGGCGGCCCGCCGCTCCCAGCGCAGTGCCCGCGCCGCGGCCCGTCCGTCGGTGGCCTCGAAGGACCAGGCGTGCGGCTGGAAGACGGTCGGAACCCGCCCGCGCACGGCCAGCCGTCCGGCCAGTCCGGCCTTGGAGCTGTGCAGATGGACCACGCCGGGCCGGAGTTCGCGCACCGCGCGGGCCAGCCGGGCGGTCTCCAGCAGCAGGCCGGGGCCGGGGTTGCGGCCGGCCGGCCAGGGGTGCACCTCGGCGCCGGCCTCCTCGGCCCGGGCGGCCAGCGGGCCGTCGGGCGGGCAGAGCAGTACGGGGCGCAGGCCGTCGGCGGCCTGGGCGCGGATCAGGTCGGTGACCACGCGGGCCACGCCGCCGTCGGTGGGCTGCGCGACGTGCAGCACGGTCAGGCCGCCGCCGGGCAGGGACAGCCGGGGCGGGGCCGGGCGTTCGATCTCGCCCTCCCAGACCGCGGGTACGCGCAGGCTGATGGTGGGCACCACCTGGAGCGTCCGGGGCACGGGGACGGCCGGTGCGGCCGGCCGCGGGATGGCGGGATCGGCGCGGACCGGAGCGGAGCCGGCGGCCGTTCCCGCGCCGCCGGGCGCGGGCTCGCCGCCCGGTCCGGGAATCGCGGGCACCGCGGCGGCGGGGTCGGCCGGGGCAGCGGCCCGGGGCGGAGCGGGCGCCGCGCGCTCGGGTGCGGGTACGGGTGCGGGGGTGAGGGGAATGTTGCTGGGTTGCGTCATGGCACGCGCTCCGGTGACGGGTTTCAGGCGGTCACGTCGGCCTGGACGAAGACGGCGCCCAGGTGGTAGTCGTCGCCACCGCCGGTGAAGCCGAACGTGAGGCGGTGGGCACCCCGCACGAGAACGGGGCGGAGATCGAGGGCGCCGGAGTCGTATCCGAGGGTGTTGCGGTGCGCCGGGTGCCGCCCGCCCGCCTGGTCGCCGTGGGCGTCGATGGCGTCGATGGCGTCGATGGCGTCGATGGTGGAGTTCATGACGTCGTCGGCGGGCCGGGCGNTGGAGTTCATGACGTCGTCGGCGGGCCGGGCGGCGCCGGCGAGCCGGACGGCGGGATGCCAGTCGGCCTGGGCGGTGAGGGTGTCGCCGGTCAGCCCGCGGTCGCCGTCGTAGGCGACGAAGCCGATCCGGCCGCCGGCGCCCGCGGGGATGTCCAGGCCGGATACGGTCAGCGCGGCGCGGGTGGTGCCCTCGGGGTGCTCGAAGCCGTCCCAGAAGGAGAGGTCGCGCAGCGGCTCGTCGGGGTGTTCGTAGGCGACGAGCAGGGTCCAGCCGCCCCAGGCACCGGCCGGTGAGTGGCCCATGGCGACATTGATCTGTCCGACCGTGTAGGAGCCCGGCACGGCGTGGCGGACGATCTCGGTGACGTCGGCGGAGGCGGAGAAGGCGTCGTCCCGGTCGCCGGCGCGGTGACCGATCACCGAGTCGGCGAGCACCTCCTTGTACTGGCCGCCGGGTTCGGCGAAGAGCACGCGCCCGTTGTCCTCGGCGGGCTTCTGTTCCCCGGCACGCAGGTTGCCGCCCCAGTAGAGCCGGGCCCGGGTGACCCTGGCGCCCGGCGGCAGGGCGAGTTCTGCGGTGCTGGAGTTGTACGTGTTGGGGTCGCTGTCGGTGTCGATGTAGGCCATCTCGTACTGGCCGTTCTGCGCGTCGCTCCCGGCCTGGGCATCGGGACAGGCCGGGGCGGCGGGTGCGGCGGCGGCCGGTTCCCGGCAGGTGATGACCGAGTTGGCGGTGTGGGCGATGGCTCCGTGCTGCACGGCCCGCCAGCGCTCGGCGAGCGGTGCGGTCGCGGTCTCCGGAGGAGGTGCCGCGGCCAGCGCCACGGCGGGCAGTTGGCCGATCACGACGGCCGAGACCAGACACAGCACGGCACGGCCGACACGGCACGGCGAATAGCACATCTCTCCCACTCCAACCTTTTCCCGGCGGGGCGGAGAAAACTGTGACAGAACGCAAATGAGAAATCACGCGTAACGCGCTGATCAGGAAGAATCAAAAGCGTTCAGAGCTGCGCAGAAGGAATCAGCACCCTTGGTGCCGTCCTATTTCCAAATAATCTGATCAGCCTCTTTTTCGGGCTCGTTCGCGGAGCCGGGCACCTCCCTCCCCGGAGGGGAGAGGCACCCGGCCGGGCCGGGATCACTCGGCCCAGGGCAGCGGAACGGTCTCCTCACCGCCGGGCATCCGGGCCCGCCCGCCCACGGCCATGGCGACCAGTGCCGCCGCGGGCCCGCCGACCGCGGCCAGCCGCCGCACCGCACCGGCCGGGAGTATCACCGCCTGGCCCGCCCCGACGCGCCCGCTCCGGTCGTCCACGACGACCTCGAACTCACCCGACAGCGGCATCCACACCTGCTCCCGGTCGATGATGTGCACCGGGGTCGCCGCCCCGGCGTTGATCTCCACCCGCCAGGTGCTCACCTCGGCGCTTCCCTGGCTTGGTGCGGCCAGGCCGAACATGGCGGCGGCCGGGGTCCTGGTCGTGCGCCGCTCCGTCTCGCCGACCACCTTGACGGTGCCGTCGACAGTGCCGCCGACGCCGTCGACGGGGCTGCCGATGGGGTTCATGAGTCCCTCCCGCGTCGTGCCGTGCCGGCATGCCGTCCGGCCCTGAGTCAAGTTACTTTATATCAAGTCACTTGACTCGCCGGGTCAAGTGACTTGCGAGAGGTATGTCACGATGGACCGGTGCAGCCCGAAGATCCTCTGGAGCGGACCGAGCTGACGTTCCTGCTCGGCACGGCCTTCCAGGTCGTGCTCTCCGAATTCGTGGCACGGCTGGACGCCGCCGGATACGCGGATCTGCGTCCGGTGCACGGACTGGTCTTCCAGCTGCTCAGCGCGGAGGGCGCCACCGGCAGCGAACTGGCCGAGCGGCTCGGCATCACCAAGCAGGCGGCCGGCCAGACGGTGGACGACCTGGAGCGCCGGGGCTACGTCGAGCGCCGGCCGCATCCGGCCGGCGGGCGGCGCAAGCTGGTGGTGCTGACCGACAAGGCACGCACCCACCTGCGGGTGGCCGGAGAGAACCTGCACCGGCTGGAGGGGGAGCTGGCCGGGCGGCTCGCGGACCGGGGCCTGGCCCTGCCCCGGCGCGAGCTCGCCGCGATCATCCGTGCCCTGGCCGGGGAGGACATCCCCCCGCTGCGCCCCGTGTGGTGATCCCCACACCCCGCCGGCCGTGCCGGTACCGGCGCACGGCACCCGGTCAGGCAGCCGGGCATGCAGCCGGGCATGCAAAAAGACCCCTGGCGACCAGGGGTCTTTTCCGGTGAGTGCGCGAGGGGGGAGTTGAACCCCCACGCCCTTGCGGGCACTGGAACCTGAATCCAGCGCGTCTGCCTATTCCGCCACCCGCGCAAGGTGTGTCTCCGATTCTCTCACACCCCCGGCGGTGCTCGTGACCGGCTCCGTCGTGGTGCGGGAGAACCTCCCGACGCCCAGAAGACTAACACGACCCCAGCGGTGCCTTCATCCTCGTTCCGGGCCGCCGGCCGGCCCGCACGCACCGGCCGCCGCCGGGCCGGCACCCCGCTTCCTGCCCCGTGCGCGCCGGTACACCTCCGGCATGCGGGACACTGGCGGTGGAAGCCCTCACCGGAGGGCCACCGGGCGGGGCGGCAGCCAGCGGCATCCACATGTTCCGGGTCCTCCCGGGGTTCCCCCGGGATTCGGTCACAAGACATGCACAGAACGGCCCCGGGGCCTCCCGGGGAACCACCTGGGATGCCCGCGCGTGGATACGATCAGTAAGCACTACCGCAAGTACGACCGAGGCGGCCGGGGCCAGGGGGCGCCGAGGGGAGGAGCGCGCGGAAGACCGCGCATCAAGACGGGCAGACACCGGGAACGCTCGGAAGAGGAGGTGCACCATGGGAGTACTGAAGCGCTTTGAGCAGCGTCTCGAAGGGCTGGTCAACGGCACCTTCGCCAAGGTGTTCAAGTCCGAGGTCCAGCCCGTCGAGATCGCCGGCGCGCTGCAGCGCGAATGCGACAACAACGCCACCATCTGGAACCGCGAGCGCACCGTCGTTCCCAACGACTTCATCGTCGAGCTGTCCGCCGGCGACTACGACCGCCTCGCCCCCTACGCCGACCAGCTCGGCGACGAGCTGGCCGGCATGGTCCGCGACTACGCCAAGCAGCAGCGGTACACCTTCATGGGCCAGATCAAGGTGCACCTGGAGAAGTCGCCCGGCCTGGACACCGGCCTGTACCGGGTGCGCAGCCGCACCGTGGCCCCCAGCTCCGCCGGCCAGGGCGGCGCCGCCCCGGCCGCGCCCGGCCGCCCGCCGCAGCCGCCCGGCT
>NZ_WTLH01000277.1 GCF_011421595.1 Streptomyces sp. YIM 98790
GCCGCAGCTCAGCCGCCGCAGCTCAGCGGCCCGGCTCAGCGGTCTGCGGACGCCGCGGCGGCGGCCCCGTCCTTCCGGGACCCGGCGTCCCCCGGTCCGGTGACCGCGCCGGAGCCCTCCCCCGCACCGGCCTCCTCGCCGGACGGCCGCACCCCGCGCAGCATCCGGACGGCCACCAGGGCAAGCACCGTGACCATCGCCGCGCTCACCCCGGCCGCCGCGTTCAGCCCCGAGGTGAACGCCGCCCGCGCGCCCTCCGCCAGAGCGGAGCCGGCCTCGCCACCGAGCGCCTGCGCCGTCTTCAGCGCGCCCGGCAGGGTGTCCCGCGCCCGGCCGGCCGCCTCCCCGGTCACCCCGGGCAGCTCCACGTCCGCCATCCGCGCCCGGTACACGGCCGTGCCGAGCGTGCCCAGCAGCGCCACCCCCAGGCCCACGCCGAGTTCGCTCGCGGTCTCCGACATCGACGAGGCAGAGCCGGCCTTCTCCGCCGGGGCGGTGCCCAGCACCAGATCGGTGCCCAGCACCAGCGCGGGCGCGAGGCCGACCCAGCTCAGCGCCAGCGCCACCACCGCGAGCACCGGGCCGCCCGTGCCGTCGAGGAACACCGCCACCAGATAGCCCGCCGCGGTCACCCCCAGCCCGGCGGCCACCACCGGCCCCGGCCCGAACCGCCGGGCCGCCGCCGGGGCGAGCAGCGAGCCCCCCACCATGGCCACCGTGGCCGGCAGCATCAGCAGCCCGGCGGCCAGCGGCGAGTGCCCCTGCACGAGCTGGAGATACTGGGTGAGGAAAAGCAGCATCCCGCCCGAGGTCAGCACCGCCAGCAGGATGAGCACCAGCGCGGCCGTGAACGCCCCGGTGCGGAACAGCCGCAGGTCCAGCAGCGGATCGGCCAGCCGCCGCTGCCGCCGCACGAACAGCGCACCGGCCGCCGCACCCGCCGCCAGGGCCGCGGCCGGGGCCGCCGCGGGCCCCTCCTTGGCCAGCTCCTTCACCCCCCAGACGACGGCGATCATGGCGAGCAGGGACAGCACCACGCTGGCCGCGTCCGGCCGCCCGCCCCCGGCCGCCCGGTGCTCGGGCAGCAGCAGCGGCCCGGTGACCAGCAGCAGCGCCATCACGGGCACGCCCATCAGGAACACCGAGCCCCACCAGTAGTGCTCCAGCAGCAGCCCGCCGGCCACCGGGCCGAGCGCCGTGCCGGCGAGGAAGGACGTCATCCACACCGCGACCGCCGTCGCCCGCTGCCGGGCGTCGCGGAACATGGTGCCGATCAGGGCCAGGGTGGAGGGCATCAGGGTCGCTCCGGCGATGCCCAGCAGCGCCCGGGTCACGATCAGCATCAGCGGGCTCTGCGCGTACGCGGCGGCCACCGAGGCCGCCGCGAAGGCCACGGCACCGGTCAGCAGCAGCCGGCGGCGGCCGAACCGGTCACCGAGCGCCCCCATGGTGACCAGGAAACCGGCGATCATGAACCCGTAGATGTCCAGGATCCACAGCTGTTCGGTGCTGGTCGCGCCCAGATCGGCGCTCAGGTGCGGCGCCGCCAGATACAGCACGCTGAGGTCCAGGGCGAGCAGCACGGTCGGAAGGGCCAGCACGGCCAGACCGGCCCACTCCCGGGGGCCGGCCGCGGTCCCCGCCGCGGTCGGTGTGTCGGTTGTCATCTCAGGCTCCGCTGTTCCCGTCGGTGTTGCGGCGGCCGTGCACCGCGCACGGCCGCCGGGCGGCGGTGTGCCGGCCGCGGAGGCGGCCGGCACACCGCGCCACCGCCCACAGTGCGTGCCGCCGCCTGCGGTCCGCTGACAAAATGCCTGCGGCCTCCGGACGTCCGCCCGTTACCGTGGGCTCATGCGGTTCGGCGTACTCGGCCCCCTCGCGGTGAGCACCGCGGACGGACGGCCGGTCCGCGTCCCCGGGGCCAAGGTGCGGACCCTGCTGGCCGTTCTGCTGGCCGCGGAGGGCCGGCCGGTGCCGCCGGCCCGGCTGATCGAGGAGCTGTGGGGTGCCCGTCCGCCCGCCAAGGCCGCCGCAACCCTGCAGACCAAGGTGTCCCAGCTCCGCCGCGCGCTGGAGCAGGGGCAGCCCGGTGCCCGCGCCCTGCTGGTGCACCAGCCGGCCGGCTATCTGCTGCGCCTGCCGGACGGCCGGCTCGACGCGGCCCGTTTCACCACCCTGCTCGCCCAGGCCCGCCGCGCCCCCGACCCGGCCCGCCGGGCCGCCCTGCTGGGCAGCGCCCTGGAGCTGTGGCGCGGCCCGGCCTACGCCGACTTCGCGGCGGAGCCGTTCGCCCGGGCCGCCGCCGAACGGCTTGAGGAGCAGCGGCTGACCGCCCTGGAGGAACAGGCCGAGGCCCGGCTGGAGCTGGGGGAACACCGGATTCTGGCCGACGAGCTGGCCGGGCCGGTGGCCCGGCATCCGCTGCGCGAGCGGCTGCGCGCCGTCCACCTGCGGGCGCTGTACCGCTCGGGCCGGCAGGCCGAGGCGCTCGGCGGCTACGCGGAGCTGCGGCGGCTGCTCGCCGAGGAGCTGGGGGCCGATCCGGGGCCCGAGCTGGCCGCCCTGCACACCGCGATGCTGCGTCAGGAGCCGGGCCTGGTGTCCGCCCCGGCGGAGCGGCACCGGACGCGGGCCGGCGCGTCCGGCGGCACCGCGGCCCCGGCCGACGGGAACACCCTCGGGAGCACCGACGGGAATTCCGGGACCGGCGGTGGTGGGGAGACCGGCGGCGGACGGCCGCGCGGCAACCTGCCCGCTCCCCTGACCGGCCTGATCGGCCGCGAGCCGGCCGTCCGGGAGCTGTCCGCCCTGCTGGCGGAGCACAGGCTGGTGACCCTGACCGGGGCGGGCGGCGTGGGCAAGACCCGGCTCGCGCTGGNTGGTGGGGAGACCGGCGGCGGACGGCCGCGCGGCAACCTGCCCGCTCCCCTGACCGGCCTGATCGGCCGCGAGCCGGCCGTCCGGGAGCTGTCCGCCCTGCTGGCGGAGCACAGGCTGGTGACCCTGACCGGGGCGGGCGGCGTGGGCAAGACCCGGCTCGCGCTGGAGACGGCGGCACGCGTCCGGGACACCCGGCCGGACGGCGCCTGGCTGGTGGAGCTGGCCGGGCTGGACCGGAACGAGGCGGCGGACCGCGGCGGCACGGACGGCGGGGGCACGGACGGCGGCGGCACGGACGGCGGCGGCACGGTCGGGGAACCGGTCGGGGAACTGGTCGAGGAACTGGTGGCCGCCGCCCTCGGGCTGCGCGAGGAGTCCGGCCTGCGCCGTCCGCCCGCCGGGCCCAGCCCCTCCACGGCCGGAGGGCTGGTCCGGGCGCTGCGCGACCGCCGCCTGCTGCTGGTGCTGGACAACTGCGAGCATNCTGGTCGAGGAACTGGTGGCCGCCGCCCTCGGGCTGCGCGAGGAGTCCGGCCTGCGCCGTCCGCCCGCCGGGCCCAGCCCCTCCACGGCCGGAGGGCTGGTCCGGGCGCTGCGCGACCGCCGCCTGCTGCTGGTGCTGGACAACTGCGAGCATGTGGTGGACGCGGTCGCCCCGCGGGTGGCGGAGTGGCTGCGGGCCCTGCCCGGGCTGACCGTCCTCGCCACCAGCCAGGAGCCGCTCGGCGTGGCGGGGGAGACGGTCTGGCCGGTGCCGCCGCTGGAACCGGCCGATGCCCTGGAGCTGTTCATCCTGCGCGCGGCGGCGGCAGGCAGTCCCCCGCCGCCCGGCGCGGACGCCGCGGAGGACCGGGCCGCCATGGCGACCATCTGCCGCCGTCTGGACGGCATCCCGCTCGCCCTGGAGATGGCCGCCACCCGGGTGCGGGCCCTCGGCCCGCGCGAGCTGGCCGCCCGGCTCGACGACCGGTTCACCCTGCTGGACCTTCCGCGGCGCGGCGCACCCGCGCGGCAGCAGACCCTGCGCGCCGTGATCGACTGGAGCTGGGAGCTGTGCGACGAGACCGAACGTGCGGTGCTGCGGCGGCTTTCGGTGCTCGCCGACGGCGGCGACCTGGAGGCGGTGGAGGCGGTCTGCTCCGGTGACGGGGTGCCCCGGGCGCGGATCGCGGGGGTGCTGGCCCGCCTGGTGGACCGCTCGCTGGTGCATGCGGTCCGCACCGGTGACGAGGTCCGGTACCGGCTGCTGGAGTCCGTCGCCGCCTACTGTGCCGGACGTCTCCGGGACGGAAGCGGCGGAAACGACGACGGACCCGGGGCAGGCGTACCCGGGAACAGGCCCGGAAACAGGCCCGGGAACGGGCCCGGGAACGGGCACGGCCCTCCCCGGGAGGCCGCCGCGGCCCGGGCCCGGCACCGGGCCCACTTCCTGGCCCTGGCCCGCGAAGCCGAGCCGAAGCTGCGCGGGCCGCGGCAGCAGCACACGCTGCGCGTCCTCGACCGGGAGACCGCCAATCTGCGCCGCGCGCTGCGGGAGGCGGTGGCGGACGGCGCCGCCGCCGAGGCACTGGAGCTGGCCTGCTGCTACGCCTGGTACGGCTATCTGCGCGGGCGGGTACGGGAGGCCCGCCGCTGGCTCGACCTGGCCCTGACCTCGGTACCGCCCGCATCGTCGTTCCCCGCCGCACGCCCCCCGGCCGCCGCCGAGGCGGAGGTCTGGCGGGCCGCGCTCTCCCTGCTGGTCCTGGACCGGGAGGACGCGGTGCGGGAGGCCGCCGCCGCCCTGGACGCGTTCACCGCGCTGCCCCCGGCCGGCCGCACCCGCGGCACGGCCTGGGCGCGCTGGCTGCTCGGCTTCGCCCAGTGGGGGGTGGGCGGCAGCCGGGAGCCCGAGCGTCGGGTGCTGGCGGCACTCGGCGAGTTCCGGACGGCGGGCGACCGCTGGGGTACCGCTGCCGCGCTGGCCACCCAGGCGATGAACCATCTGTTCCGCTCCGAGCTGGGACAGGCCGAGGCCATGGCCCGGGAGGCGCTGGAGCTGTTCACCGCGCTGGGCGACGGCTGGGGCCGCCTCCAGGCCGCCGGCACGCTGAGCAGCGTCGCCGAGATCCTGCGCGACTATCCCGAGGCGGAGCGGCTGGCCCGGGGCTGCGTGCGGATCGCCGAGGACCTGGGTCTGTGGGCGCAGCTCGCCGAGGAGCTCTCCCATCTGGGCCGGCTGGCCATGCTGCGCGGCGACCACGGGGAGGCGGAGCGGTTGCACCGGCGCGGACTCGCTCTGGCGCGGGAGCATTCGCTGGCGTCGGCGGAGCAGTACGCCGAGATCGGGCTGGCACTCAGCCTGCGCCGCCGGGGCGAGCCGGACGCCGCGGAGCGGCTGCTGCTCCGGTGGGTGGAACCGAACCGCCGGCAGAGCGCCTGGGCCGGTCTGGCGCTGGTGACGGCGGAGCTCGGCTTCGTCGCGGAGCTGCGCGGCGACGCGCAGGAGGCGCTGCTCCGGCACCGGGAGGGGCTGGCCGCGGCGGCGGCCACCGCTGATCCCCGGGCGGTGGCGCTGGCCTGCGAAGGGCTGGCCGGCGCCCATCTGCTGGCCGGCCGACCGGTGACGGCGGCCCGGCTGCTGGGTGCGGCGCACGCGCGGCGCGTCGCGGCGGGGGCGCCGCTGCCTCCCGAGGAACGCGGGG
>NZ_WTLH01000278.1 GCF_011421595.1 Streptomyces sp. YIM 98790
GGCCGGCTCAGCCGCCGGACGCGGGCTCGGCGCCCCCTGGCCCGGCGAGCTGACCGGGCCAGGGCGGGTTGGGGCCGGGGACCGAGCAGGTCAGCGCGGCCACCCGGACGGCGAAGGCGCAGGCGTCCGCCACGTCCTGCGGTCCCACCCGGTCCAGCCGGCCGCCCAGCAGACCCCGGCCGCCGAGGTGGTGCAGCAGACCGGCGGTGAAGGAGTCGCCCGCGCCGACGGTGTCCACCACCTCCGTGCGCGGGGCGGCGACCGTCACCCGCCGGCCGTCCAGCGAGGCCAGCGCCCCCCGCGCGCCCCGGGTCACCACCACCAGGTGGACCCCGGCGGCATGCCAGTCGTCACAGGCCCGCTCGGCCGGGACGCCCGGCAGCAGCAGCTCCAGGTCCTCCTCGCTCAGCCGCAGGATGTCCGCCGTCCCGCACCAGCGGCCCAGCCGTTCCCGGTAGACCGCGGGCGGGACCAGAAGCGGCCGGACGTTGGGGTCGAGGGAGACGGTGGCGGAGGCCGAGGCCCTCGCCAGAAACTCCTCGATCACCGGGGCGCCCGGTTCGCGCACCAGCGCCAGGGAGCCGGAGTGCACACAGGCGGTGCCGGTCAGGTCCACGGCCGCCAGTTCGGCGGGCGTCCACTGCCAGTCGGCCGTGCCCTCGGCATGGAAGGTGTAGGCGGCCTGCCCGTCCGGAGCCAGGTCGGCGACCGCGAGGGTGCTGGGCTCGGCCGCGGCGACCGCATCCGCCAGACCGACCCCGGACCCGGCCAGGCGGTCGCGGAACAGCCGCCCGAAGACGTCCCCGGACAGCCGGGCCAGGAACCGGGTGGGCGTCCCCAGCCGGGCCAGGGCCACGGCGGTGTTCGCCGGGCCGCCGCCCGGCAGGACGCGCAGCGCGAGCTCGCCGGCCGCGGACTGCGGAGCGGTGAAGGCGTCGGCGACGCACTCGCCCAGGACGGTGATCGGGTGCGGGCTCATGGCGGTGGTCCCTCCGGTTCCGGCGGGCGGCGGAAGGCGAGTCCATCACTCCCCGCGCGCGGGTGTCAACGTTGACATGTGACATCGTTGTCAGCGCCCTGCCCCCTGCCCCCCTGCCCCGGACCCGCGTACCCCCGGACCCGCAGCGGCCCGGCGGTCCGGCCGCACGGCGCAGGCGGGGGAACACCGCGGAAGGAAGGTGACATGGCAGCAACCCGCCGCCCCACCCTGGCCGATGTGGCCCGCGAGGCGGGCGTGAGCGCCAAGACCGTGTCCCGCGTGCTCAACGGCGACGGACCCGCCGCCGAGGACACCCGGGAGAAGGTCCTCGCGGCCGTCACCCGCCTCGGCTTCCGGCTCAACCCGATGGCGCGCAGCGTCCGGCTCGGCGCCCCGGACACCGCCGTCGGGCTCGTCGTCCCCGACCTGGGCAACCCGTTCTTCGGGAGGGTGGCGGGCAGCGTGGAGGAGACGGTCCGGGAGCGCGGCCTCACCCTGCTGGTGGGCTCCTCCGCCGAGGACCCGGCGCGCGAACGCGCCCTGGCCGACACCTTCCTGGGCCGCCGGGTCAGCATGCTGCTGGTGGTCCCGGCGGCCGGGGCCGGCCACGCCGGCCTGCGGGAGGCCCGCGCCGGAGGGCTGCCCGTGGTGTTCCTGGACCGGCCCGGCTCGGGCCTGGCCGCGGACAGCGTCCTCAGCGACCACCGGGCGGGCGCCCGCGACGGCGTCGCCCATCTGATCCGGCACGGGCACCGGCGCATCGGTTTCGTCGGGGACCTCCCCGCCCGGCTGTACACCCGCCGTGAACGGCTGGCCGGATACCGGGCAGCGCTGGCGGACGCCGGGCTGCCCTGCGACCGCTCCCTGGTGGCGGGCGCCCACGACCGGCACCGGGCCGCCGCCGAGACCGCCCGGCTGCTCGCCCTGGCCGATCCGCCCACGGCCCTGCTGGCCGGGAACAACGTCGCGGCTCTGGGCGTGCTCGCGCAGCTCGCGCGGAGCGGACGGCGGGATGTGGCCCTGGTGGCCTTCGACGACCTGCCGCTGGCCGAGCTGCTCGATCCGCCGCTGACCGCGGTCGCCCAGGACCCGGCGGCCCTCGGCCGGGAGGCCGCGCGCACGGGGCTGGCCCGGCTGGACGGCGACCGCGGCCGGGCCCGCAGAATCACCGTCCCCACCCGGCTGATCCCCCGCGGCTCCGGCGAGCTCCCCGGCCCGGCGGCGGCCACCGGGCGAAGCGGCACGGCCGGGCGGCCCGGCGGCTGAGCCGGCGCACCGCGGCGCGGCGAGCCGGGGCGCCGGGAGCGCGGGGGACGTGCCGAGCCGCCGCCGGGCCCCGGAGCCGGACCGCCCGTCGGGCATTCCCGCCGGCGTCGCGGTTCGGCCGGCGGGACCCCCGGGTACCCGGGAACGGTCAGGACCGCGGCACGGCGTGCCCCGGCAGGAGAGGACCGGCCGGTTCCCTCCACGGGCACCCGCGGCCCGTGCCCGGGGCGGCGTCGCGGAAGGTCATGTGGCCGCGGTCCCTCGCAGGAACGGCCGGTCCGGGAGAAGGGCTCCCGGCCGGGTCCGGCCGGCCCCCGGGGGCGCACGGCCGACGAAGCCCACGTACGTGGAGGGATGATGGCGAGGAAGGTCCGTGAAGTGATGACGGCCCCGCCGCTGGCCGTGGAACCGCGGACGCCGGTGGCGGAGGTCGCCCGCACGATGCGGGACGACGGCATCGGCGCGGTGCTGGTCACCGAGGGCGGGACGCTGCGCGGCCTGGTGACCGACCGGGACCTGGTGGTACGGGTGCTGTCCCGGGGCGGGAACCCGGACGAGCACACCGTGGCCGAGGCCTGCAGCGAGGACCTGGTCAGCGTGCGGCCCGAGGACGACATCGGCCGGGCGGCCGCGCTGATGCGGGACCGGGCGGTGCGGCGTCTTCCGGTGGTGGAGGGCAGCCGGCCGGTCGGGATCGTGTCCCTGGGCGATCTGGCCGTCGAACGTGACCCCGGTTCCGCGCTGGCGGACATCAGCGCATCGGATCCGAACGAGTAACCGGAAGAGGGGTTCCACCGTGGATCACGACACCTTTATCGGCCAGGTCCAGGCCCGCGCCCACCTCGGCAGCCGCGGGGCCGCCGAGGCCGCCGCCCGGGGCACCCTGGAAACCCTGGCCGAGCGCATTCCCGCCGGTCTGGCCGACAATCTCGCCGCCCAGCTTCCCAGGGAGATCGGCGAGCACCTGCGCCGCGTGGCGGCGGCACCGGATGAGCCGAGCACCGGCCTGCCCATGGACAACCGCGAGTTCTTCGACCGTGTCGCCCTGCGTTCCGGCGCCGACACCCCCAAGGCGGCCCATGAGGCCCGCACGGTGATGGAGGTGGTCGGCGAGGCGACCCAGGGCGCGCTGATGGACAAGGTCCGGCAGTCCATGGACGACGAACTGGCCCGCAGCNCGCTGATGGACAAGGTCCGGCAGTCCATGGACGACGAACTGGCCCGCAGCCTCTTCGCCGGCAGCACCGGCACCGCCTGAGCGGGCCCGGGGAGCCGCGGTCCGGTCAGGAGGCCGGACCGCGGCTCCCCTCCGTCCGGCCCGGCGGCCGGGGGCCGCGACCACGGCTCCGTGCGGCCTGACGGCCGGGCGGCCGTCAGGCCGCACGGGCGCGGGCCGGGCCGTGCCGGCGGCGTGGTCAGGGCTCGTCGATCAGTCCGCCCCTCCGTCCGCGACGGTGAGCGGGACCGGCCGCCGCGCGCCGCCCGGTGCCGTCTGCCCATGACCCCGCGTCGCCTGGAAGACTCGCCGCTGACGACCGATACTCCCGGAGCGAGGGGCGGGGCTGGTGGACGCAGCACAGCACACGGACGGCGGGGCACGGCGGCGGCACGCGGTGGTGGTCGGGGGCTCCCTGGCCGGTCTGCTGACCGCCCATGTCCTGGCCGCACACGCCGGGCGGGTGACCGTGGTGGAGCGGGACCTCCTCCCGGAGGGGCCCGAGCCACGGCCCGGGGTGCCCCAGGGCCGCCACCTCCACGTACTGCTCGAAGGCGGACAGCGTGCACTGGAGTCGCTGCTGCCCGGATTCCTCGCCGGCCTGCAGGCCGCGGGCGCGCCGCGGGTGGGCATGCCCTCGGACGTGGTGCAGTGGCAGGACGGCCGCTGGTTCCCGCGGCTGCCCGCCACCACGCACCTGTGCACCGGCTCCCGCCCCCAGCTGGAGCAGCTGGTCCGGAGGCGGGTGCTGGCCCGTCCGGAGATCACCGTCCTGCCCGCCACCGAGGCCGTCGGGCTGCTGGGCGGCCCGGACCGGGTGCGCGGCGTGCTGGTGCGCGAACGCGGCGACGGCGCCCGGGACGGCGCCCGCCCCCTGCCCGCCGACCTGGTCGTCGACGCCTCGGGGCGTGGCACCAGGGCCCCGGAATGGCTGTCCGCGCTCGGCGCCGAACCCCCGCCGGAGGAGCACATCGACACCGGACTGGCCTACGCCTCGCGCGTGTACCGCGACACCCGCGGCGCGCTCGGCCCGGCCACCTCCCTCGGCTACTACCTGGTCCCCAACCCGGCACAGGTCTACGGCGCGGTGGTGCTGCCGCTGGAGGACGGCACCCATCTGGTCACCCTCTCCGGGCTGCGCGACGACCGGCCGCCCACCGACCCCGAGGGGTTCGAGTCCTACGCCGGGCGGCTGCCGCACCCGCTGGTCCAGCAGTGGATGCGCGGGGCCGAACCCCTCTCGCCCGTGTACGGCTTCCGGCGGACGGCGAACGTCCGGCGCCGCTACGACCTGCCGGGCCGCCGCCCGGCCGGCTTCCTGGCCACCGGCGACGCCCTGTGCACCGTCAACCCGATCTACGGGCAGGGCATGGCCGTCGCCGCGCTGTGCGCCGTGGCTCTGCGCGACGCGCTCGCCGGTCCGCGCCGCACGCCCACCACCCGGCGGGTGCAGCAGGCGCTGCTCGCCGCCGCCCGGCAGGCCTGGGACATCTCCGCCGGGGCGGACCGCACCATGCCGGGCGCGGTCGGCAACGCCGTCGGCGTCCGGGCGGTCGACCGCCCGGCCGGCTGGTACCTGCGCCGGGTCCAGGAGCGCTATGCCACGGACCCGGCCGTGGCCCGCGCCTTCCGCGCGGTGCTCTCCCTCTCCGCGCCGGTCACCTCGCTGTTCGCACCGGCCGTGGCCCGTGCCGTGCTCTTCGGCCCGGTGCTGCCCACCCCGGCCGGACCGCCCCTGACGCACCCGGACGAGGACCGGCACTGACCGCCCGGGCACCCCGCGGCCGGCACCCGTGGTCAGCCGGTGCGGCGGGAGCGGGCCAGGGCCAGCCCGGCGAGGACCGTGCCGATCAGGCCCACCACCAGTGCCACGACGGCCCCGCCCAGCCCGTTCCCGGTGCCCAGGCCGCCCTCGGCGGTGGCCGCGACCAGACCGCCGAGGACCATGCCGGTCAGCGACGCCACCAGCGCCACGACGGCCCCGGGCCGCCCCGGCCCCGGTCCGGAGCGGCCGGCGGAGCGGGCCCGGGCCAGGGCCAGCCCGCCGGCG
>NZ_WTLH01000279.1 GCF_011421595.1 Streptomyces sp. YIM 98790
CCGCCTGAGCCCGGCTCCGGAGCCGCAGCCGCAGGTGCCGGCCGGGGGCGGCCGGGGGCGGCCGGGCCGGTGACCGTTTCCGTGCGGCCGGGCCCGGGCGGTTTGGGCGGGCCCGTGCCGCGGGTGAGAAGCTGTGCGCGTCGCCGGCCGTGCAGGGCCGGCCCGGGACGGGGAGCGGAGTAGCGCGCATGCGGGTGGTCATCGCCGAGGACTCGGTGCTGTTGCGGGAGGGGCTGACCCGGTTGCTGACCGACCGGGGCATGCAGGTGGTGGCCGGGGTCGGGGACGGCGAGGCCCTGGTGAAGGCCGTGCGCGATCTGGCCTCGGGGCCGGACGGGCTGCCGGATGTGGTGGTGGCGGACGTGCGGATGCCGCCCACCCACACCGATGAGGGGCTGCGCGCCGCGGTGCGGCTGCGCCGGGACTACCCGGAGCTGGGCGTGCTGGTGCTCTCCCAGTACGTGGAGGAGCAGTACGCCACCGAGCTGATCGCCGGTTCCGGGCGCGGGGTGGGCTATCTGCTCAAGGACCGGGTGGCCGAGATCCGGGAGNGGCCGAGATCCGGGAGTTCGTGGACGCGGTCACCCGGGTGGCGGGCGGCGGCACGGCGCTGGACCCGGAGGTGGTGGCGCAGCTGCTGGGCCGCAGCCGCCGGCACGACGTGCTGGCCTCACTCACTCCCCGTGAGCGCGAGGTGCTCGGACTCATGGCGGAGGGGCGCACGAATTCGGCCATCGCGGCGGCCCTGGTGGTCAGCCACGGCGCGGTGGAGAAGCACGTCAGCAACATCTTTCTGAAGCTGGGTCTGGCGCAGAGTGACACGGATCACCGCCGGGTTCTGGCCGTACTGGCCTACCTGAATTCCTGACCGGGTGGCAGGCTGTCCCGCAGCCTTGCTGACAAGTAGCCCAACAAGCTTTCCGCACCCCCTGGAAAACCCCTGCTCCGCAGAGAGTTGAGGGTTTCTAGAGGAATGTGCGGAACACTCAACAGGGAGTGGGATAGGGAACAGGAGTCGGGGCAGAGCACGTTCATGAGGAGTACACGGATGTCTCAGAACCGGGTCCATCATGTGATCAGCCCCGAGGAAGGCAAGCCTTACCCGCGTACGATGGCCCAGATGAGCCGCCTCAAGGGAGTGCTACTGACGTGACCAGCCAGGTCGAACCGGCCGCCCGGGACAGCGAGCCCGGCCACCAGCCGGAGCGCGACGCGGGGGAGCCGCGGGAAACGCCGGGAAAGGCGGGAAAGAAGGCCGTACGGCGCCTGGACCGGGTGATCATCCGGTTCGCGGGCGACTCCGGCGACGGCATGCAGCTCACGGGTGACCGTTTCACCTCCGAAACGGCCTCCTTCGGCAACGATCTCTCCACCCTGCCGAACTTCCCGGCCGAGATCCGCGCCCCCGCGGGGACCCTGCCGGGCGTTTCCTCGTTCCAGCTCCACTTCGCCGACCACGACATCCTCACTCCGGGTGACGCCCCGGACGTGCTGGTGGCCATGAACCCGGCGGCGCTGAAGGCCAATGTGCCGGACCTGCCGCGCGGCGCGGAGATCATCGTCAACACCGACGAGTTCACCTCCCGGGCGATGGCCAAGGTCGGCTACGGCGGCAGCCCGCTGGAGGACGGCTCGCTGGACGCCTACCGGGTGCACCCGGTGCCGCTGACCACCCTCACGGTGGAGGCCCTGAAGGACTACGGCCTGTCCCGCAAGGAGGCGGGCCGGTCCAAGAACATGTTCGCCCTCGGCCTGCTGTCCTGGATGTACAGCCGCCCGACCGAGGGCACCGAGCAGTTCCTGCGCACCAAGTTCGCCAAGCGGCCGGAGATCGCCGAGGCCAACATCGCCGCCTTCCGGGCGGGCTGGAACTTCGGCGAGACCACCGAGGACTTCGCCACCGCCTACGAGGTGGCCCCGGCGTCCTCCGCGTTCCCGGCCGGCACCTACCGCAACATCTCCGGAAACCTGGCGCTGTCCTACGGACTGGTCGCCGCGTCTCAGCAGGCGGACCTGCCGCTGTTCCTGGGCTCCTACCCGATCACCCCGGCGTCCGACATCCTGCACGAGCTGTCCAAGCACAAGAACTTCGGGGTGCGCACCTTCCAGGCCGAGGACGAGATCGCCGGCATCGGCGCCGCGCTCGGCGCGGCCTTCGGCGGCAGCCTGGGCGTGACCACCACCTCCGGCCCGGGCGTGGCCCTGAAGTCGGAGACCATCGGCCTGGCGGTGACCCTGGAGCTCCCGCTGCTGGTCGTGGACATCCAGCGCGGCGGCCCGTCCACCGGCCTGCCCACCAAGACCGAGCAGGCCGACCTGCTGCAGGCCATGTACGGCCGCAACGGCGAGGCTCCGGTGCCGATCGTCGCCCCGGCCACCCCGGCCGACTGCTTCGACATGGCGCTGGAGGCGGCGCGCATCGCGCTCACCTACCGCACCCCGGTCTTCCTGCTCTCCGACGGCTACCTGGCCAACGGCTCCGAGCCCTGGCGCATCCCGGACCTGGAGGACCTGCCGGACCTGCGGGTACGTTTCGCCACCGGCCCGAACCACACGCTGGCCGACGGCACCGAGGCGTTCTGGCCCTACAAGCGGGACCCGCAGACCCTGGCCCGCCCCTGGGCGGTGCCCGGCACGCCCGGTCTGGAGCACCGCATCGGCGGCATCGAGAAGCAGGACGGCACCGGGAACATCTCCTACGACCCGGCCAACCACGACCACATGGTCCGCACCCGGCAGGCCAAGACCGACGGCATCCGGGTGCCGGACCTGACCGTGGACGACCCCTCCGGCTCCGCCCGCACCCTGGTGCTCGGCTGGGGCTCCACCTACGGCCCGATCACCGCCGCGGTGCGCCGCATCCGCCGCGCCGGCGGGACCGTCGCCCAGACCCATCTGCGCCACCTCAACCCCTTCCCCGGCAATCTCGGGGACGTGCTCCGCGCTTACGACCGCGTGATCGTGCCCGAGATGAACCTGGGGCAGCTGGCCGCGCTGCTGCGCGCCAGGTACCTGGTGGACGTCCGCTCGCTCACCCAGGTCACCGGACTTCCGTTCAAGGCCGAGCAGCTCGAAACCGCCCTCAAGGAGGCGAGCGATGCCCACTGAGGCCCTCTCCCTGGTCCCCCGGTCCGAGACCAAGCAGTCGCAGAAGGACTTCAAGTCCGACCAGGAGGTCCGCTGGTGCCCGGGATGCGGTGACTACGCGGTGCTGGCCGCCGTGCAGGGCTTCCTGCCGGAACTCGGCCTGGCCCGGGAGAACATCGTCTTCATCTCCGGCATCGGCTGCTCCTCCCGCTTCCCGTACTACATGAACACCTACGGGATGCACTCCATCCACGGCCGGGCGCCGGCCATCGCCACCGGGCTGGCCGCCACCCGCCGCGACCTGTCGGTATGGGTGGTGACCGGGGACGGCGACGCCCTGTCCATCGGCGGCAACCACCTGATCCATGCCCTGCGGCGGAACGTCAACCTCAAGATCCTGCTGTTCAACAACCGGATCTACGGGCTGACCAAGGGCCAGTACAGCCCCACCTCCGAGGTCGGCAAGATCACCAAGTCGACCCCGATGGGCTCGCTGGACGCGCCCTTCAACCCGGTGTCGCTGGCGCTGGGCGCGGAGGCCTCCTTCGTGGCCCGCACCATCGACTCCGACCGCAAGCACCTCACCGAGGTGCTGCGCGCCGCCGCCCAGCACCCGGGCACCGCGCTGGTGGAGATCTACCAGAACTGCAACATCTTCAACGACGGCGCCTTCGAGGCGCTCAAGGACCGCAAGCAGGCCCAGGAGGCCGTGATCCGGCTGGAGCACGGCAAGCCGATCCGCTTCGGCCTGCCCTGGGCCGAGGAGGACGGCGGCGACGGCCTCGGCTCGCAGGGCGTGGTCCGCGACCCGGCAACCGGCGACCTGGCCGTGGCCGACCTGGCCGCGGCGGGCAGCGCCGAGGGCGTGCTGGTGCACGACGCCCACGCCGCCTCGCCCACCACCGCCTTCGCCCTCTCCCGGCTCGCCGACCCGGACACCCTGTACCGCACCCCGATCGGCGTCCTGCGCGACGTGCGCCGCCCGGTGTACGACACCCTGATGGCCGAACAGCTGGAGAGCGCGGTGGAGCGCCAGGGCAAGGGTGATCTGGCGGCTCTGCTGGCCGGCAACGACACCTGGACCGTCCACGGCTGAGCGGGGCACCCGCACCTCCGCCGCGGCGGACGTCCCCCGGACCCACCCGTACGGTCCGGGGGACGCGCCTGCCCGCGCCGGGCGCCGGTGCTGCCGGACGTGTCCGATCTCACGTCACCGCCAGGACCGTAACCGGATAACGCGAATGACAGACGGCGGCCCGCACGCTTACCGTCATGCTGGGGGTCCACCGGCCGCCGCCGGCCCCCTCGTGACGAAGGAGACGATCGGCGATGCAGGCGGACGCGGCACAGCGGAAAGGCCCGGACACACCCCCGCCCCACAGCGGTGACCCCACCGGTGACCCCAGCGGGAGCACCGGCGGGGTCGCGGACGCGGGCGCGCGCGCCGCCCGGCGGACCGGCCTGGCGCTCGGCCTCACCGCCTTCGGCATGTGGGGCCTGCTGCCCGTCTACTGGCACGCGCTGGACGCCACCCCGCCGGACGAGTTGCTGGCCCACCGCATGGTGTGGTCGCTGCCCAGCGCGCTGCTGCTCCTGCTGCTGGTCCGCCGGTGGTCCTGGATCAGGGACCTGCTGCGCCGCCCCCGGCGGCTCGCCCTGGTGTTCCTCTCCGCCGCCCTGATCTCCCTCAACTGGTACCTCTTCATCTGGACCGTGGCCAACGACCGGGTCATCGAGGCCTCGCTGGGCTACTTCATCAACCCGCTGATCACCATCGCCATCGGCGTGCTGCTGCTGCGCGAACGGCTGCGCCCGGCGCAGTGGACGGCGGTCGGCATCGGCGCGTCGGCGGTGCTGGTGATGTCCGTGGCCTACGGCCAGGTGCCCTGGCTGGCGCTCTCCCTCTCCGTCTCCTTCGCCGTCTACGGCCTGGTCAAGAAGCAGACCGGGCTGGACGGCCTGGAGGGCTTCAGCGCGGACGCGGCGCTGCAGTTCCTGCCCGCGCTGGGCTATCTGCTGCTGCTCGGCTCGCGCGGCGAGTCCACCTTCACGGGCGAGGGCGCCGGACACACCCTGCTGCTGGTGGGCACCGGCATGGTCACCGCGCTGCCGCTGATCTTCTTCGGTGCCGCGGCGGTGCGGGTGCCGCTGTCCACCGTCGGGCTGATGCAGTACCTGGCACCGACCACCATGTTCCTGCTCGGGGTGCTGGCCTTCCACGAGGAGATGCCGCCGGAGCGCTGGGCCGGCTTCCTCCTGGTGTGGACCGCGCTGACCCTGCTGACCTGGGACGCGCTCCGCCAGTCCCGGCTGTCCCGGGCCGCTCTGCGCGCCGCCCGGGAGCGCGCCGGGGCCACCGCCGCGGCGCGGCCGGACGGCGCGGGCGCCGGC
>NZ_WTLH01000028.1 GCF_011421595.1 Streptomyces sp. YIM 98790
AGCGGGTAGGCGAAGCCGCCGGCGGTGGTGGCGGTGGTGCGCCAGCCCATCACCCGGTCGCGGTCGCTGCCCCGGTAGAGGGCGAGCAGGGCGGCGGTGGAGCAGGTGAAGACGGCGGCGGCGCCCACGCCGAGCAGCAGCCGGGTGGCCAGCAGGGCGGGGTAGGTGTCGGTGAGCATGCCGGCGCCTCCGCCGGCGCCGTACAGGACCAGGCCGGCGGCGAGTGGCAGGCGGGGGCCGAGCCGGTCGGTGAGGCGGCCGGCGAGCGGGCTGGTCAGGGCGATGGCCAGGCTGTGGGTGGTGAGCACCAGGCCGGCCTGGGCGCCGCTCAGTTCCAGGCTCTTGCGGATGACCTCGATGACCGGGGCGATGGTCATGCCGCCCATCACCCCGAGGGTGGAGGCCAGCAGCAGCACGGTGAGCGCCGGGCGGCCGGGCCGGGTGCCACCTGCGGCGGTGCCGGTCTTGTGTTGCGGCGGGGTCTGGTCAACTGAGGGGTTCATCCGGTTACTTCCTCTCCTCCGGTATGCGGCGCGGTGAGCTGATGGGTGAGGAGGGTCGGGAGGGCAGACCCCCGGCCGCTAAATTACGGTATCCAGTACCGATTAGTCATCAGTTCCGTATGGAATCGGATACCGATCAGCAGGTGTCCGTTAGCCTGTGCCGGTGGACAGCGGGCACCCGGAACCGGAAGGCAGCGGCCTGAGCCTGCGGGAGCGCAAGAAGCAGCGCACCCGCCGGCTTCTCGCGGACACCGCGCTGCGGCTGTTCGGCGAACGCGGCTTCGACCGGGTGACGCTGGAGGAACTGACCGCCCATGCCGAGGTCGGCCGCACCACCTTCTTCCGCTACTACGCGAGCAAGGAGGATGTGGCGATGGCCGCCGAGGGCGAGCTGTGGGACGCCTATGTGGCCCGCTTCGCCCGGCACACCGGTCCCGGGCCGGCGCTCACGGCGCTGCGGGCCTGTCTGACGCAGACCATCCTGGCCATGCCCGCCGGCTGGGACCGCCGCTTTGTCGCCTCCCGCCGGCTGGCCGCGGGCACCCCGGTGCTGCACCACCACAGCCTGGTCTCCTCCATGCGGACCGCGCAGCGGCTCATCGAGGTGCTGGAGCGGCGCCTGGACACCGACAGCCGTGAAGACGTCCGGCTGCGGCTGCTGGGCGAACTGGCACTGGGCGCTTGGCGCTGCGGGGCACGCAACTGGGTCGCCGGCCGCGGCGAGCACGAGACCCCGGTGGCCGCCCGCCGCCCCGGCCACGGCGGACCGGCCCTGCTCGCCCGCCGGGTGGAGGAGTCCTTCGACGCCATCCCCGCCGCCCTGGCCCTGGATCTGCCCTGAGCCGCAGGGCCGCCCGCTGCTCGACGGGTTGTGAATCTACCCTGACGTGAGGGTAGGTTTTGTTTGTCGGTGAGGATGCCGGACGGGCGAGTGACGGGACGGTGGCCATGGCCGGGCGGCTGATGAGGATCGGCGAGGCGGCACGGCTGGCGGGGCTGTCGGTGCGGACCGTGCGCCATTACGAGGACGTCGGTGTGGTGGTCCCCGCGTCGCGCAGGCCGGGCGGGTTCCGGCTGTATGCGCAGGCCGATGTGCGGCGGCTTTCCCTGGCCCGCCGGATGCGGCTGCTGGGTTTCGGCCTACGGGACATTCGCGCCCTGCTGGCCGTCCTGGACGGTCTGCCGCCCGAGCAGCATGGTGTGGAAACCGCCGCGCCGGCGGCGGAGCAGACACGCGAGGAACTGGTGGACATGTTGCGTTCGTACTGGGTGGCGGCCGATGCGCGCTGCGAGGAGTTGCGGCGGGAGCTGGCTGCGGCCGAGCAGGTGGCCCGTTCCCTGCACATCGCCTTGGCCCGCGCGGTCGCGGGTCCGGGTGCCGCTGTGCCGGGCACGGTCGCGGAAGGCGCCGCCCGGTGAGCGGGCAGGGGCCGGGGACGGCGGCCGGGGAGGCGGCCCGGCGGCGGACCTTCGCGGTGATCTCGCATCCGGACGCGGGCAAGTCCACCCTGACCGAGGCGCTGGCCCTGCACGCCCGTGCCATCACCGAGGCGGGTGCGGTGCACGGCAAGGCCGGGCGGCGCGGGGTGTCCTCGGACTGGATGGAGATGGAGCGCGCCCGGGGCATCTCGGTCACCTCCGCGGTGCTCCAGTTCGACTACCGCGGCCGGGTGCTCAATCTGCTGGACACTCCGGGCCACGCGGACTTCTCCGAGGACACCTACCGGGTGCTGGCGGCGGTGGACTGCGCGGTGATGCTGATCGACGCCGCCAAGGGCCTGGAGGAGCAGACCCGCAAGCTGTTCGACGTCTGCCGGCACCGCGGCATCCCGGTGATCACCTTCATCAACAAGTGGGACCGGCCCGGCCGCGAGGCGCTGGAGCTGCTGGATGAGATCGAGCGCGAGTTCGGTCTGCGGCCCACCCCCGTGACCTGGCCAGTTGGGATCGCCGGATACCTGCGCGGGCTGGTCGATGTGCGCGAGCCGGATGCGATGCTGCGCTACGCCCGCACCCCGGGCGGCGCGCAGCAGGCCGTCGAGGAGCGGGTCGATGCCGAGCGGGCGGCCTTCGAGGAGGGCGCGGACTGGGCGCAGGCGGCCGAGGAGCTGGAGCTGCTGGCGGCCGACGGCGCGGTGCACGACCAGGACGGTTTCCTGGGCGGGGCCTCGACCCCGGTGTTCTTCGGCGCCGCCCTGCCCAACATCGGGGTGCGGCTGCTGCTGGACGCCATCGTGGACCTGGCCCCGGCGCCCGCGCCACGGGAACTGGCCGGCGGCGGGCGGCGCCCGCTGGAGGAGGAGTTCTCCGGCCTGGTCTTCAAGGTGCAGGCCAACATGGACCCCGCACACCGCGACCGGATCGCCTTCCTGCGCGTGTGCTCGGGAGTTTTCCGGCGTGGCATGACCGTCACCCGCGCCGCCTCGGGGCGGCCGTTCGCCACCAAGTACGCGCACAGCGTCTTCGGCCAGGACCGCTCCATGGTGGACACCGCCTACCCGGGCGATGTGGTCGGCCTGGTCAACGCCACCGCCCTGCGGGTCGGTGACACCTTGCACGCCGGGCCGCCGGCCGCGTTCCCGCCGCTGCCCACCTTCGCACCCGAGCACTTCGCCATCGCCCGGCCGAAGGACATCGGCAGGTCCAAGCAGTTCCGCCGCGGCATCGACCAGCTCGACGAGGAAGGCGTGGTGCAGGTCCTGGTCTCCGACGCCCGGGGCGAGCAGGCCCCGGTGCTGGCCGCGGTCGGGCCCATGCAGTTCGACGTCGTCGCCCACCGCATGGCCGGCGAGTTCGCCGCCCCCATCACCCTGGAGACGCTGCCCTACCGCCTCGCCCGCGCCACCGATGCCACCGGGGGAGAGCAGCTCAACCGCTCCCGCCTGGTGCGCGGCGAAGCCCTGGTCCGCCGCCGCGACAAGCAGGTGCTGGCCCTCTTCCCCGACACCTGGCAGGCCGCCTCCTTCGAGCGAGCCTTCCCCGACAGCCCCCTGGAACCACTCCTCGCCGCCCACCAGTAGCCCGCGTTACCCTGACGCGACGGA
This sequence comes from Streptomyces sp. YIM 98790, assembly GCF_011421595.1. Classification (GTDB taxonomy): domain Bacteria; phylum Actinomycetota; class Actinomycetes; order Streptomycetales; family Streptomycetaceae; genus Streptomyces. The sequence goes on from NZ_WTLH01000028.1 coordinate 3,548, forward strand.
AGAGGCCGACCGCGTTCCCGGACCGCGGCGGGACAGAGCACAGGAGAGCCATGGCATCGGCGCTGCGCTGTCCCTCCTGCGACGAGCAGGAGGATCTGACCGGCACCCCGCGCGGGGAGGACATCCTCGTCACCTGCGGCGTCTGCGGTGCGCAGTGGCTACGCGGCGGCCTTCGCTGTGCCACCTGCGGGCGGGCCGATCTCGTCGAGCGGCCCCAGGCCATGACCCGCTACTCGCGCGGCACTCAGCTGTCCATCATCGGCTGGCGGCAGCTGCCGCTGTGCCCGCACTGCGACGCCCAGGCGCTCCAGGCGTCCCTGGAGGGCAACCAGCCGGTGCCCGCCTCCTACGTCGCCGCCGCCCTCCACCCCGGACAAGACACCCGCCCGGCCGCTGCCCGGCCGCCGCAGTGGAAACCCGAACCTGCTCTGCCGCCGGTTTCTCCGCCCCCGCCGACCGCCGCACCACCGTCGGCATCCGACCGCAAGGCGCCCCCGCGCACCCGCCGCTCCCTCCCGCCGCAACCCAAGGCCGACCCGGCCACGGTGCCGACCGTCCGCCAGGCCATCCAGGCGTTCCTCACCCAGGCATCAGGAGATGTCGATCACACCGCGATGCTGCTGCTGGGCACCCACCTCGGCTCCGCCGCCCGGCTGTCGGTCCTGGACGAGGCGGACGCCGCGCAGAACCTGGCGGCCTGGTTCGCCCGCGTCTGGCAGGACCGGGACGCCCAGGCCGCACAGCGCTCCCGGGAGACCCTGTGCCGGGCCGCCGACTTCTGGGGAGCACACGGCTGGCTTACCTCCGACCCCGCCGCACGCTTGCGCCACTGATCCCCGACGGCCGGCAAGAACCGGGGGGCGACCCCTGGCGGGACCACCCCCCGCGGCTGCACCAGTCCACGGCGCTACCGCTCACACCCTATCCCCGCGTAAGACACTGCCCGTTCAGTGACGGTCGGCCTGGCCGTGATCCCCTTGTGCTGCGGCTGCCGCGCCGGCCCTGCGCCTCCGGCAACTCTCCACTTGCGTTAGAGTGGCAGGCGCTTGCCGACAGGATCGGCCTGCTTCCGGCAGCCGTTCCCGGGCGGCCCTCCGCAAACCCTCCGTGTGCTGCCCGGGAACGGCCGCACCACCCCCGCCCCCGCCACTGGACCTGAACCGAGGAAAGGCATGACGAACGACGCCACCACCGCGCCCGAGGTCACCCGCATGGAAATCGCCGACCACCTGGCCGGCGCCTTCCCCCAGGACGGCGGACTGGACCGCGACGCCCTGCTGGCCGCCGCGGCCTGCGCCCGGCCCGAGGTCCTGACCATCCTGCGCACCCTGCCCGAGCAGCGCCGCTACACCACCCTGCGCCAGCTCTGGGAAGACCTGCCCCACATCCCGGTCGAACACTGACCCGCGCCGGCCGGACACCCTTAGAGAGCCCACAGCGATGACCCAGTTCCGAATCGACCTGAAGGACGGCAGCAACACCGTCGTCGAAGCCGACCTCGCCGCGCACACCCGTGCCGGAGAGATCGTTTTCGAGACCGGGACCACCGACACCGACTGGACGCGCCTGGCCCGCTACCGTGCCGAGGACGTCACCGCCGTCTACCGCCGCGGCCCCGCCACCGACGGCACCCCCGCCTGGACCCGCCAGCCCACGGCCGGCCCCTGGTGGTGCTACTGACCGCGTCAGCACTCCCGGCCGACGCCTGGGCCCTTCATCAGCGCGGCACCCGACCTCGCCGGGCCCCGGCCCAGGTCAGGTGGTGTGCAGGCGGCGGAGGAGGGTGGCGGCGAAGTCCTCGGCGGCCAGCAGGCGGGCGCGCAGCGTTTCGCAGCGGGCCTCGGTGATCTTGTGGTAGGCGTCCAGGCGTTCGTGCAGCCGTTCCCATTCACCGGCGTCCAGGCTTGCGTCGTCGGCGGTGAGGCGGTCGAGAAGCTGGAGGAGTTCGCGCATCTCCTCCAGGGAGAAGTCCAGCGGCTTCATGCGCCGTACCACCATCAGCCGTTCGATGTCGGCCTCGGTGTAGAGGCGGAAGCCGCCCTTGCTGCGGGCGGAGGGTGTCACCAGGCCGACGCTTTCGTAGTGGCGGATGGTCCGCAGCGACAGACCGGTCCGCTCGGCGACTTCACCGATCTGCATCCGCCGCTGCTTGCTCGTCACGCCTTGGGTCCTCTCGTCTCTGTCATGCCGCATGTCTGTGGCGCCCCTGGTGGCGGTGGCGGCCCGGTGAGATCAATCACAGGCTCTGCTCCCGGTTTTACCTGTGCTTCACAGCTCTGTCGCCGATCTCTCCCCCTTGGTGAGGGTAGAGTGATCGGCGGACATCCTGTTCCGGCCTGGTGCCGGTGGCGGTGTCCCGTCACCCGGGGCGGCCCACCCTATGCCGCCGGGTGGCGCCCGACAGCTTGCGGGCAATGATGCCCGACCGGCGGCCGGTGGCCGCCGACTCTTCCCGGTTCTCCCAGCGGGTCCGCGTCGATGCGGGTTCCCGCGAATCCCGGATTTTTCTCCACACCGCTCCCTGCGGGGAGCGGACGCACGCCTGCGCGCGGCCGGTTGCCGCCGTGCGCCCGAACGGAAACGGACGTATGTCCTCTGCGCTGCCTCCGGCTGCCAAGCCGCGCCTGTCCCTGCGTTACCGTCCCTCGTTCCTGGCCTCGCCGAAGGTGCTGCGCACCGAGGTGCTGGCGGGCCTGGTGGTCGCGCTGGCGCTGATCCCCGAGGCGATCTCGTTCTCGATCATCGCCGGGGTCGACCCGTCCGTGGGGCTGTTCGCGTCCTTCACCATGGCGGTGGTGATCTCGGTCGTCGGCGGGCGCTCGGCGATGATCTCCGCCGCCACCGGGGCGATGGCCCTGGTCATCGCGCCGCTGAACCACAACTACGGCCTGGGCCACCTGATCGGCGCGGTGATCCTGGGCGGGCTGATGCAGATCGCGCTGGGCGCGGTCGGGGTGGCCCGGCTGATGCGGTTCGTGCCGCGCAGCGTGATGGTCGGCTTCGTCAACGCCCTGGCGATTCTGATCTTCCTGGCCCAGGTGCCGGAGCTGACCGATGTGCCCTGGCCGGTCTATCCGCTGGTGGTGGCCGGCCTGGCCATGATGATTTTCTTCCCGAGGCTGACGAAGGCCGTTCCGGCCCCGCTGGTGTCCATCGTCATCCTGACGGTGATCACCGTCGCCGCAGGGATCGCCGTGCCCACCGTCGGCGACAAGGGCGAACTGCCCTCTGCCCTGCCGGTCCCCGGCCTGCCGGACATGCCCTTCACCCTGGAGGCGCTGACGACGATCGCGCCTTACGCCTTCGCCTTCGCGCTGGTGGGGCTGATGGAATCGCTGATGACGGCCAAGCTGGTGGACGACATCACCGACACCCACTCGAACAAGACCCGCGAATCCATCGGCCAGGGCATCGCCAACATCGTCACCGGCTTCTTCGGCGGCATGGGCGGCTGCGCCATGATCGGCCAGACCATGATCAACGTGAAGACCGCCGGGGCCCGCACCCGCGCCTCGACCTTCCTGGCCGGGGTCTTCCTGATGGTGCTGTGCATCACCTTCGGACCCGTGGTCTCCGACATCCCGATGGCCGCCCTGGTCGCGGTGATGATCCTGGTCTCCTTCGCCACCTTCGACTGGCACTCCATCGCCCCCAAGACCCTGCGCCGCCTGCCGATCGGCGAGACCGTGGTCATGACGGTCACCGTCGCCGTGGTGGTGGCCACCCACAACCTCGCCATCGGCGTCATCGCCGGGGTGATCACCGCGATGGTGGTCTTCGCCCGCCAGGTCGCCCACCTCGCCCAGGTCACCGGCGTGGTCGACCCCGACGGCAGCCAGGTGGTCTACGCGGTCACCGGGGAGCTGTTCTTCGCCTCCTCCAACGATCTCGTCTACCAGTTCGACTACGCGAACGACCCCGACGAGGTCGTGATCGACCTCTCCGACGCCCACATCTGGGACGCCTCCTCCGTCGCCGCCCTGGACGCCATCGAGACCAAATACGCGGCGCGGGGCAAGAAGGTGACCATCATCGGCCTCAACAAACCCAGCGCGGAGATGCACAAGAAGCTGGCGGGCCAGCTCACCGGCACCCACTGAACCGGGGAACGGCCGGCCGTCACCGCACGAAGCGGCGCCGCCCGCGGGGACGCGGGCGGGGGCCGCTCAGGGGTGCAGCAGGTGCAGGCGGCCCGGCTGGGATTCCATGTGCAGGCCCTCGCGGACATCGCGGGCGGGGAGGCCGTCGACGTCCAGGCGGCAGGCTCCCCAGGTGCCGTCCAGGGACAGTGCGCGGACCCGGCGTACACCGAAGGCGGGGCCGTCCACCTGAAGCAGGTCGTCGTTGTCGGTCAGGCGGATCCGCAGTGGCTGGTCTCCCGGGAGGGTGATCTTCTCCTCGTCCAGGAGGAGGTTCGCTGCCCTGTCCGCGGCGGGTTGCAGGGGAATCACCGCCGCCTCGCGTACGCCGAGTTCGGACTGGCCCTGCGCGAGGCGGGCGGCGATGACGGGCCGGCGGTATGCGCGCAGGGTGTCCTGTTCCGGGTGGCCGTGCTGTCCGGGGTGTCCGATCAGCAGGGGCAGCCGCCACAGTGCCGCGGCCCGCATGGCCTCCTCCGGCCCGGGTCCCCCGGTGTGGACGAGCAGGTCGGCTTCGGGACGGTCCGGGCCGTGCTGTCCGGACGCGTGCTGTGCCCTCCGCGGCACGGGGGTGACGTCCGTGCTGCGCACCCCGTGGGCGGCCAGAAACCGGCGCAGCGTACGGGCCCGGTCGCGGTCGGCGCGGCTCCAGCCGCGCACCACTCCCACCACCGGCGGGGTGTCCGAGGAGGGCAGTGTCCGGGCCAGCCGCACCGCGGCGGTGTGCAGGCGTTCCTGGCTGTGCTGGGCAGGAGCGGGCTCGGTTGCGGACCAGGTGCGCATGCAGGGCTCCCGTGCTGTGGCGAGGAAGAGAAAGAATGTGAGGCGGCCGACCGGTGCCCGATCCGCAGGCAGGCAGGCAGGCAGGCCGGGCGGGCGGTGGGCCCGCGAGCCCCGGCCGGGGGAAACGGGGGCCCGCGGGCGGCGGCCGGCACGCTGCGGGGAGGCTGGCCGTCCCGCTCGGGGCGAGCGGGCAGGATGCACGCGGAGCCCCGGCCGCACATCTCTAACCTAGCGGGAGAGTAGCCCCGCTGTGAAGCAGCCACTGCCGGGAACACCTCACGGGTTCGACTCATCCGTTGCGGCAGGGTCTGGAGCGGTATCGGTGCCGGTCGGCCGGGCCGGAAGCCCGGTGCCGCCGTCTGTTGCGCAGCCTTCCGCCCGGGTCTGGCGGCGCCCGTGTGCTGGTGGCCGGCGAGGCCTCGCCTGGCCGGGGAGTCGAAGGGGGAGACTCCGCGCGGGGGGCCCGGGTGCGGGAACCGCCCGAGCCGCTGCCCCGCCGCCGCGTCTCCCGGGGCGGCGCGGGAGAGATGACCGTGCGCTCCTGCCCGGACCGCCGCGGGCCTGTGGGGCGACTCTGCCGTTGGGGTAGGTTTACGGGCGGTGGTACGCGCCGATCCGGCGCTCTCGCGGGCCCCGCGCCCCGGCCGGGCTGTTCTCCTGCCGGCGGCGGTGCCGCGGTCCGCCGCCCCCGGGCCGCACCGTGGCGGCCGGGGTCCGTCACTGCACCCGCACCTGCAGGAGTCTGTCAGTCATGCGTATCGGTGTCCTTACCTCCGGCGGCGACTGTCCGGGTCTCAACGCCGTCATCCGCTCCATGGTGCACCGCGCCGTCGCCGGCCACGGTGACGAGGTGATCGGTTTCCGGGACGGCTGGAGGGGTCTGCTGGACGGCGACCACCTCAAGCTCGACCTCGACGCGGTCAGCGGCATCCTCGCCCGTGGCGGCACCATCCTCGGAGCCTCCCGGGTCCGGCCCGACCGGCTGCCGGACGGGGCGGAGCGGGTCGGGAGCCGCCTGGCCGAGCACGGCCTCGACGCGGTCGTCGCCATCGGCGGGGAGGGCACCCTCACCGCGGCCCGGCTGATGGCCGACCGCGGTCTGCCGCTGATCGGGGTGCCCAAGACCATCGACAACGACATCGCGCTCACCGATGTCACCTTCGGCTTCGACACCGCCGTCAGCGTCGCCACCCAGGCCCTGGACCGGCTCAAGACCACCGCCGAATCCCATCAGCGCATCCTGATCGTGGAGGTCATGGGCCGACGCACCGGCTGGATCGCCCTGCACTGCGGCATGGCGGCCGGCGCCCACGCCGTCATCGTCCCCGAACGCCCCTTCGATATCGAGGAGCTGACCGCGAAGGTCCGCGACCGCTTCACGGCCGGTAAGCGCTTCGCGATCGTCGTGGCCGCCGAAGGGGCCACACCCGCCCCCGGCACGATCGACTTCGACGAGGGCGGCACCGACGTCCACGGCCATCCCCGGTTCGCCGGCATCGCCCGCCAGCTCGCCCGGGAACTGGAACGCCGCCTGGACAAGGAAGCCCGGCCGGTCGTCCTCGGACACCTCCAGCGCGGCGGCACCCCCACCGCATACGACCGCATCCTCGCCACCCGCTTCGGCCGGCACGCCGTCGAAGCCGCCCACCGCCGCGACTTCGGCACCATGACCGCCCTGCGCGGCACGCAGATCATCACGGTGCCCCTCGCGGATGCCGTCCCCGCCCGGAAAACCGTCCCGGCCGCCCGCTGCGCCGAAGCCGCCTGCGTGCTCTGAGGCCCGGCGCCCCGTCCTCCCGGGGTCGTGGCCGGGGCCAGGACCGGCGGGGACCGCCTCGGCCAATGGCGCGCACGACCCACCGCATACTCTTACGTTGCGTTAAGGTTGGAGTCCGCGCTGGTGGTGCTTTGGAGTCATCCGCGCCCAGCCTGCCGGTCAGGAGCCCTGAGATGACACACCACCCCGGTGCACCGCTCAAGAACCCTCGTGCTCCCCGGCCCGGGGCCGACGCGGCGCACAGCCGGCTGCTCACGGCCGCCGCCCGGCTTGCCGAGACCGGGGCCGCACACCGGCTCGTGGTGGGCATCCTGCGCGGGGCGGGCGCCCGGGACCGCGAACAGACGCATGCCCTGCGCGGCCATCTCGCCGCACACGGCATCACCAGCCGGGATCTCGGACCGCTCCCGCCGGAGCCGGACCACCGCGGCACGCAGCCCTTCCCGCGGCCCCGGGTCCACCTGCTGCTGCACGACGGGGACTTCCGCCCGCTGCAGGCGCTGCGCCTGGCCGCCCAGTGGCAGCTGCCGCTGCTCAGCCCTTACCTCCCGCCCGGCGAGGAGGAGACCGGCACGGTCTTCCGGGCACGGCGCCGCGCCGTCATGGCCGCGTGGCGGCCCGGCGAGGCCCGGGACATCGCCGTGCACCGCCTGACCGTCTACCCGGTCCTTCCCGGGGCCGGCCGTCTGAGCCTCGACCTCGACGGCGAGCCACTCCTGCCGCCCGCCGGAGCGGCGGCCCACCTCACCCTCACCCCGGACGGCCGTCTCGCCCTGCGTCTGGGCGACGATCCACGGCACCGGACCGCCGACCGCATCGTGTGCCGGGCCGGCAGCGCGGACTTCCGTCTCGACCTGGACGGCACCCACACCACCCGCCTGACGGGCCCGCTGCGGGTCGAGGCGCTGCCCGGGCGCCTGCATCTCATCACGCCATGACCCGCACCGGCTCCACCGCCTGGTGACGGCCTGGCATCGCGAGCACCGTCCCCGGCTCCGACGGCCGAGTGCGTCAGTTCCCCCACCGCCGCGGTCACCGCACTGGTCCCCCTCGCACCGCGTCGGGCCGCCCGCCGGCCGTGCGTCCTGCGGCGAGCCCGGTGCCCCCTCGGCCGGAAGTCGTAGTGCGGCCCGGCCGGCCCCTCCGATCGTCGGTGCCGAAGCTCGGCACGCGGGGCGATGGCGCCGCACCCGCCGCTGCCTAGCCTCGGCAGCAGCCGCGCCCGGTGCAGGAGCGCCGGACCGTGAGCGGCACGGGAGCGGCGGGCACGAGGGAGGAGACCACGGTGATCGAAGCAGTCGCCCTGACCAAGGAGTACCGGGGCCTGCGGGCGGTGGACGGGCTGAGCTTCACGGTGAAGGCGGGGCAGGTGACCGGGTTCCTGGGGCCGAACGGGGCCGGGAAGACCACCACCATGCGGATGATCATGGGGTTGCAGCGTCCCACTGCCGGCACGGTCACCGTCTGCTGACAGCGGTACGAGGAGCTGCCCGCTCCGCTGCACCAGGTGGGTGCGCTGCTGGACGCCTCGGCGTTCCACCGCCGCAGAAGGGCCTGGCACCATCTGCTGTGCCTGGCGCAGAGCAACGGCATCGGACGGCGCCGGGTGGAGCAGGTTCTTCAGCAGGTCGGCCTCGGGGATGCGGCCCGTCGGCGCGCCGGTACCTTCTCGCTGGGCATGGCGCAGCGACTGGGCATCGCCGCCGCGCTGCTGGGCGATCCGGCCGTGCTGCTGTTCGACGAGCCGGTCAACGGGCTCGACCCCGAAGGCGTGCGCTGGATCCGGGACCTGATGCGCACGCTGGCCGCCGAGGGGCGCACGGTCCTGGTCTCCAGTCACCTGCTCCATGAGATGGCGCTGACGGCCGACCACCTGATCGTCATCGGCCGCGGCAGGCTCCTGGCCGACACCCCCACAAGGGAGTTTCTGCAGCGTGGCGGCCGGCGCGCGGTGCTGGTCCGTCTCGCCCACGGGCCGGACCCCGCCTTCGCCGCCCGCCTGACCGGGGCAGGCGGCCAGGTCGGCACCTGCCCGGACGGAGCCTTGCGGGTCTGCGGACTGGACAGTGCCCGCATCGGGGCCCTCGCCGCGAGCGGCGGTGTCGCCCTCGCCGAGCTCACCCCGCAGACCGGCACACTGGAGGAGGTCTTCATGGAGACCACCCGCGAACACCTGGAGTACGCCACCGGGGAGGGGGCCGCCCGATGAGTGCGCAGACCATCGCACCTCCGCGTGCCCTGTTCACCCACGCGCTGCGCGCGGAGTGGACAAAGCTCCGCACTCTGCCCTCCACCCGGTGGTCACTGCTCGCCTTCGCCGTGATCGGGGTGACGCTCTCCCTGCTGATCAGCATCGGCAATGCCGTTGCCTACCCGGAGATGTCCGCCGCCGAGCAGGCCGGGTTCTCTCCGCTGAGCATGTCCCTGTTCGGTCTGATTTTCGCCCAGCTCGCCCTGGCCGTGCTCGGTATCTCGGTGGTGACCGGCGAGTACGCCAGCGGGATGATCGCCCCCAGTCTCGCTGCGGTGCCCCGCCGCAGTCGGCTGCTTGCAGCCAAGACAGTGGCGTTCACCGGTGTCGGCCTGCTGGCCGGAACCCTGACCGGGACCGGCATGTTCCTGGCCGGCCAGGCCGTGTTCGCCCGGCAGAACATGCCCCACCTGGCCCCCGGTAGCTGGAACGATCCCGGGGTGGTGCGGGCGGTCGCCGGGGTGGGCCTGTACTGCGCGGCACTGGGGCTGCTGGCCCTGGCCATCGGCACCCTGACCCGTCACACCGCCGGCGCCGTCGGCATCATGGTGGCGATCATCGTGCTGGTGCCCTCCCTGGGCGGCGCACTGCCCGAGGCCTGGGCACAGACCTTCGACCGGTACTGGCCCACCAACGCCGGGCTCCAGCTCGTCCTGCACAGCCAGGACGGACTGGCCCCCTGGACCGGGTTCGCGGTGCTGTGCGCCTTCACCACCGCCGTGCTGGCCGCGGCGTTCGCCGCGTTCCGGCGCCGGGACATCTGATATGACCGGCCCTGTTCTCGTGGCCCTCATGCCGTGGCCCCGCCGCACCGCCCCGGGACGGCCCGCCGGGGCGGTACGGTCCCCGGCGGACCGGCAGCGGCGGGTGGACCGGGCCGTGGCCGCCGCGACCTGGCCCCTTACCGTCCTGCTCACGCTCACCCGGGGCTGGGTGGAGGAGCACGAGGGAAGCTGGGTCCGCAGCCAGGCGCCCAGCCTGGCCTTCCGGCACCTTCCCGGCCCTGCCGGGGAGGGACCCGGCGCATTGACCACGCTGCTCGGCCACTGGCCCCTGGCGCTGACCGTGCTGTTCTGCGTACCGGGGCTGACCGCCTGGGCCGCGCTGGACCGGCGTAACCGGCCCGAATGGCTGCTGGCGCTGGCGGTGCTGTGGCTGCTGCTGTTCGGCAACATCGCCCCCGTCGCGATCGCCCTCTACAGCTACGCCGCCTGGTTCACCGACCGCCGCCGGCTCGCCGCCTGGTCGGCCGCCGCGGCGGCGGCCTTCGCCGCTGGCCTGGGGAACCCCGCCGCCGTGGGCTGGTCCACCCCGGCGGTGTATCTGGTCGCCCTCCTCACCCCCGTCAGCCTGGGCCTGTGGGCCGGTACCCGCCGCCGGCTCGTGGCCACCCTCCGGGAACGTGCCGAACATCTGGAGCGCGAGCAGCGGCTGCTGGCCGAACGCGCCACGGCCGCCGAACGCACCCGGATCGCCCGGGAAATGCACGACGTGGTCGCCCACCGGGTCAGCCTGATGGTGCTCCAGGCCGGCGGCCTGGAGCTCTCCACCGGTGACCCGGCCGCTGCCGCCTGCGCCGAACGCATCCGCCTCACCGGCCGCGAGGCGCTCGGCGAACTGCGCGGCGTCCTGGGAGCGCTCCACGACGCAGCGGACACCGGCGCCCCCACCGCGCCCCCGCCGGTCCTGGCCGACCTCGACCACCTGATCCAGGAATGGCGCACCGCCGGGATGACCGTCCACTACGCCGCCACCGGCACCCCCCGGCCGCTGGCCGCAGCGGTGGAACGCGCCGCCTACCGGGTGGCACAGGAAGCCCTCACCAACGCCGACAAACACGCCCCCGGTCACCCCCTCCGCCTGACCCTCCACCACGGCCCGCGGCAGCTCACCGTCACAGCTGTCAACCCCGCACCTCCCGCCGGCACCGGGGCCCGGACCGGCGGCTACGGCCTGACCGGACTGCGCGAACGCATCACCCTGCTGGGCGGCGCGTTCACCGCCGGGCCGCATCCGCCCGGCATGTGGCGCCTGCATGCCGCCCTGCCGGCCGGTGAACCGCCCGGACAGGAGCCCCACCGGTGAACATGCTGATCGCCGACGACGAACAGCTCGTCCGTCACGGCCTGCGGATGATCCTGGACGCCGCCGACGACATCGAGGTGATCGGCGAGGCCGGCGACGGAGACGAACCCTCGCCCTGGCCCGGGAACTGGCCCCCGACGTGGTCCTGCTGGACATCCGCATGCCCGGCACCGACGAACTGACCGCGGCCACGCGCCTGGCCGCCCTGCCCCGGCCACCCGCCGTCCTCATCCTGACCACCTTCGACCTGGACACCTACGTCCACCAGGCCCTGCGCGCCGGCGCAACGGGTTTCCTGCTCAAGGACACCCCGCCCCGCGACCTGATCAACGCCGTCCGCGCCCTCCACCAGGGCGATGCCCTGCTGGCACCGCGCGTGACCAGACGCCTGCTGGAGAAATACGCCACCGCGGCGCCCGGGACACCGCCACTGCCGCCCGCCGCCTCGACCCCCTGAGCGAACGCGAACGCGCCGTACTGCTGGCCGTGGTCCGCGGGATGTCCAACGCCGAGGCCGGCCGCGCCCTCGGCATGCGCGAGGCCACCGTCAAGGCACACGTCAGCAGCATCCTCGCCGAACTCGGCCTGGCCAACCGCGTCCGGGCCGCCATCCTCGCCCACGACGCGGGCTGGCTCTGAACCGGTAACGGCGCCGGCCGGACACCGGCAGCCCGGGACACAGCCCGAGGCCGGCACCGGGTGCTGCGCACGAACCGACCAACCAGCGAACCAGCGGACGGCTCCGGCCCGCCGGTGAACGAGCCGCCCCTCCCCGGCGTTGACCGGGAACGCGAAGCGGCCCAGGATGAGACCGGAATGGAAAACCAGGACAACATCCACGCCCGGCTGACCGCATTCGGCAGCCAACTGATCGACGTCCACCGCCGGCTCCGCAGCGAACTCACACGCATCAGCGACGAGATGGACGACTTCCTCGACGGCGGCGCCCGGCCGCCCGCTGATCTGCAAGCCCACTGCCTGGCCTTCTGCTCGGCACTGGAACGCCACCACACCAGCGAGGAACACGACGCCTTTCCCGCGCTGGCCGGGCAGCACCCCGGGCTGGCCGCCGTGCTGGACAAGCTGCGCGAGGACCACCGGCTGGTCTCCGGCATCCTGCGGCGGCTGGAGCACCTGATCAAGGACCTGACGCCCCGGGCCCGCAACAACCCCCGCGAGGCCCGGCGGCTGCGCGGGGAACTCGACGGCCAGACGGCCATCCTGGAATCCCACTTCCGGTTCGAGGAGCGCACCCTCACCGACGCGCTCAACACCCTGCGCGCCCCGGAGTGGGAAGCCACACCACCCGCCTTCCTGCACATCCGCCCGCCCGCCCCGCCGGACACCGGGCCGCACACACCCTGACCCCGACCCTGACCGGGCACCGAGAACACCAGGCACCCGGCACCCGCCCGGCCGCCGGGCAGGGGGAGCAGGGACGCCGGCACGGGAGGTCGCGGCTCTCCCGCCGGCCCACCGCACTACCGCACCCGTTGCAGCCAGCCGCCCGGGTGGCAGGTGAGGCCGTAGCGTTCCAGGTCCCGGCGCTGCCGGAATGCGGCCCCCTGCGCACTGGCGAGCCAGTCGCGCACGGCGGGCTGCACCCCGCCGGGCATGCCCGGCGGGCGGAGTCCGGGCACGTCCACGATGCCGTCCTCGGCGATGAAGAAGCCGCCGAGGGGCACCAGCGGGGCGAAGTGCCGCAGCGCCGCGAGGGTGGTGTCGTAGGTGTGGAGGGTGTCCTCCACGACCAGGCACCGCGCGCCGGCCGGCAGCGCGGCGGCGACGCGGCGGGCGGTGTCCGGGGCGGTGATGTCGCCCTCCAGCAGGGTGATCTCCCGCCCGTATCCGGGGTCGGCCGCCGGCAGGGCGGCGCGGGCCTTGTCCTGCCGCACATCCACCGAGACCACCCGCACCTCCGCCGGGACACGCCCGTACCCGGCGAGAGCACGCAGCCGGTCGCGGAACCACAGGGCGGCCCCGCCGAAGTGGGTGCCGAGCTCCACCACGGCCTGGCTGCGGGAGAGCCACATCAGGTGCTCCATCAGCCGCAGATCCTCGGGGAACTTCTTGATCCGCACCCCGGCGTACACATCCCGCAGGTGCTGGCGCTCGCGCGCGTGCCAGTACGTGACCAGTGGCTGCTCCAGCTCCGCCTCGACACGGGGCGGCAACTGCTCGTCCTCTCCGGTGTCCATGCCCGGTGTTCTCCCTCCCTCCGGTGACAGGCACCGGGCGGGCACCGGGCGCGAGAGCGAACGGCGTGGTCGCCACGGGTGTCCGGGCCGCGACGCGGGCCCGGGCCCTCGGTTCCCGTGCGCTCCCCGGCCGGAGGCTGCGTCCGCCCGGCGGCGGCCACTGTTCTACCCTGACGTGGCGGTAGAGTCGAGCAGAAACCCGAACCGGAGATGGCCTTGGCGGACGTGCAGATCCGAGATGAAGAACAAGAACGCCGGTACCTGGCCGAGACGGTGCGGCTGCTGACGCAGGAGCTGGAGCGTCTGGCCGCCTCCATCGACGACTCCGCGCGAACCATCCAGGAGCAGAAGGAGCACATGTGGGAGCACTGGCGTGACATGGACGGTGCCGAGAAGGCCAACTTCCGCACCGCGGTCAACATGTCCGTCACGCTCGGCGAGCACGCGGTGGCGACACGCGAGCGCATCGAGCGGCTTCTGCAGTCCCCCTACTTCGGGCGCGTCGACTTCCACAGGAACGGCGATGGCGGGGCCAGGGCCTACTACATCGGCGTGCACGACTTCTCCGACCCCGGGACGCAGGACATCCTGATCCACGACTGGCGGGCCCCCGTCTCCAGCCTCTACTACGACTTCGAGACCGGAGAAGCGCACTTCCAGACCCCCACGGGCACCGCCCATGGTGACATCACGGGAAAACGCCAGTACAAGATCCGGGACGGGTGCCTGGAGTACATGTTCGAAAGCGCGCTCAACATCGGTGACGACATCCTGCAGCGGGAACTCAGCCGGTCCGCCGACGACAAGATGAAGAACATCGTGGCGACCATCCAGCGCGAGCAGAACGCCGTGATCCGCAACGAAACGGCGCGGGTGCTGATCCTGCAGGGTGTGGCCGGCTCCGGGAAGACCTCGATCGCCCTGCACCGGGTGGCATTCCTGCTCTACCGCTTCAAGGACACCCTCTCCTCCGACAACATCATGATCCTCTCGCCCAACAAGGTCTTCGGCGACTACATCGCCAACGTGCTTCCCGAACTGGGCGAGGAGCAGATCGCGGAGATCGACTTCGACACCATCGCCGGCCGATTCCTCGCCAAGGTCACCGAGTACGAGACATTCAGCGAACAGGTGACCGGTCTTCTCGACCGCGTCGATCCGGCGGCGGCCGAACGCATGCGCCACAAGTCGACACCCGAATTCGTCACCAGCCTCGACGAGTGGATCACCTCGCGCGCCGACGCGGAATTCACCCCCGCGCAGATCGAACAGAAGAACAAGCGGCTCTCGGCCGAGCGGGTCGCCGGCCTCTTCGACGAATCACGGGCCTTCCCCGTCTTCACCCGGCTCGACCACCTGGCCAACAGCGCCGTCCACCTGCTCAAGAGCGAAGCCCTGGACCACGGCGGCAGGTGGACGGCCGCCGACACCAACAGCGTCCGCCGGCAAGTGCGCGCCATGTTCCCCTACAAGGACGCGTTCGCCCTGTACAAGGCGTACTACAACGAGCCCGACCGCCGCGGTCTGTTCAAGCCACTGGGCCGGAAGAAGATCGAGTACGCCGACGTCTTCCCGCTGATCTACACCATGATCAGCACAGCACGGCAGGAGAGCTACAGCCATATCCGCCACCTCGTCGTCGACGAAATGCAGGACTACACACCCATCCAGTACGCGGTCCTGCGCAGACTCTTCTCCTGCAAAATGACGATCCTGGGAGACTCCAGTCAGTCCGTCAACCCGTTCAGCTCCTCATCGCTGTCCACCATTCACAGCATCTTCCCCGAAGCCGACTGCCTGGAGCTGTGCAAGAGCTACCGCTCCACCACCGAGATCACCGACTTCGCCCAGCGCATCTCCAGAAACCACAAGCTCGTCCCCATCGAACGCCACGGCCGGCCGCCACAGATCATCGCCTGCGCGGACCAACGGGACGAGGAACAGCAGATCCTCACCCTCATCAAGGAGCACCAGCACGGCGAGCACCGGTCCCTCGGCATCGTCTGCAAGACCGTCGCCCACGCGAAAACCCTCCACCGCGCCCTGTCGGACGCCGGCGTCGAGCTGACCTTCCTCGACTACGACAGCACGGCGTTCACCGGCGGTATCGTCATCACCTCCGCCCACATCTCCAAAGGGCTGGAGTTCGACTCCGTCATCGTCCCCCACGCGGACGACACCAATTACTCTGGCGAAATCGACAAATGCATGCTCTACATCGCCTGCACCAGAGCCATGCACGAACTCCACCTCACCCACTTCGGACCCGTATCACGCTTCCTCGAATTCGCCGGAGAGCCCCAGAGCCGCATCGCCGCGCGGTGAAGCCCACGAATCACGGGGAGAACCACGAGCCACCGGTCAGGCGCACCCCGGCCGGGCGGGCGACGGCAGTCCGGCCTCGGCCGCACAACGACTCCCACCGAGCGAAGACGAAACCGGCGGTGGCGGTGGATCCGCGGGTGGCGGCCACCCCGTACCAGGTGCGGGATCTGCTGGATGCCGTCTCCTACGTAGGCGGCTACCGGAAGGCTCGGGGCCGTCGCTGGAGCCCCTGGTCGTGCTCGGACCCGGTTGTCAGTGGTGCCGCGTAGCCTGACTGAGCAGCGGCTCGGCCGGTGGTTCGTAGCCGTGCCGCGTCCAGCCGGGAGGGTGTGGTGATGGCTGATCGCAAGACCGTGACGCGCCAGACGTTCATCGGAGAGAAGGGCATCGCCCTGATCGAGCGCCGGTGCCTGGAGATGGGCCACCTCTTTCATCCCCGGCGGGTCGATCACGGCATCGACGGGCACATCGACCTTGTGGAACCCGGCAGCGGGGCCGTTCTCAATCTGACCCTGCTGGTCCAGAGCAAGGCCCAGGACAGGCGTTTCTCCGGCGAGACGGACGACGCGTTCCACTACGTCTGCGACCAGCGCGATCTTGATCACTGGCTGGCCGGCAACTCGCCCGTCATCCTGGTCTTCTCCCACCCCGAGAGGGACGAGGCGTGGTGGACGGAGGTCAAGGCAGCGTTCCCGGACGCGGCCAGCCGTGCCAAGCGCGTCGTGCACATCGACAAGCACACCCAGCGCTTCGACCGGGACGCAGCCCAAGCACTGCTGCATCTCGCCGTGCCCCGGACGGCGGGCCTGTACCTGCGGCCCACGCCGATCACCGAAGTGCTCACCACGAACCTGCTGCCGGTCACCGAGATGCCGCCGACGGTGCATCTGGCCCCCGCGGCATTCACCGACTACCGCGCCGCCGGCGCCGCACTGGACGCACAGGGCCAGCGCGCGTCCGGCTGGATCCTGCGGGACGGACTGGTCCTGTCGTTCCACAGTCTGCGGGATGCGCCCCTGCGGGTGCTCTGCGCCGGAGACCCTGAGCGCCACGAGACCGTCGAGTGGGCAGGCAGCGACGACCTGGACACGCAGCACCGCTTTGCCGACCTGCTCTCCCGGACCGTCCAGGGCTCCTACCCGGACCTGCGGTGGCACAAGGACCGCAAACATATGCACTTCCGGGCGACCTCGCACCTGGGGCCACGTAAGGCCGGCAAGGGACCGGGATCACGGGGCCGGACGGTGTTCGGACCGCACGCCTCCAAGTCCGATCCGCAGCGCGTCGGCTTCTACCACCACGCCGCGCTGCGCACACGATTCCGGCGCCTGGGCGGAGTCTGGTACTGCCAGCTGGAGCCGGACTACTGCTTCACCACCGACGGTCACACTGAGCACCCTTACGCTAACCGGCTGCTCGCGGGGATCAAACGCCTGGACCGGCACCCAGCCGTCCGGGGCTGGACCCGCGCGTGGGCCAACTACCTCAACCACGCCGACCTGTTCACCGAACCACGGCCCGTACAGTTCGGCGGACTCGCCACCATGACCGTTGACCGGGGGATCGACGACCGGTGGTGGGGGCCAGCCCCGTCCGGCGCCGCCACCGAGGACGACCAGGTCTCGTCCGCCGACGGTCAGGAAAGTCTGGACGCCGTGCTGGCCGCCGCGGACACGGACACCCAAGATCTTCTCAGCCTGCTCCAGGATGGCGACAGCGAGGGTGATCCCGGCGCTCCGCGACGAAGAAGCCACGGAAACAAGGCCAGGTCCGCAGGGCGACGGTCGTCCCGTCGGGGAGGATCGAACAGCGCGGGGCGAGGCCAGTGATGTACTCCGTGATCCTTGACGAGCCCGAACTGGAGTTCGGCGGCGCGGCCCGGCACATCGACCCGAGGTTCGGCATCACGAACTACGGTCCAGCCGATCTCGGCGCGGCCGATGCTCCACGGGCGATTCGTGTGGGCCTGGTCGGGCCTGCGGACCAGCTCGAGGGGCTGCGCCGGTGGCTGGAGCGCTGCCGGGAGCCGATCGCGGCCAAGGACGAGCAGTATCCGCATCTCTTCCCGGAATTCCCGGGGTGCGACACCGACCGCGGCCTGCACACCACCCTGGTCTTCAGCGACCGGAACACGCGCCCGATCAGCAGCAGGGACCTGCGCGCCATCGGGACCGCCGGCCAGCCGGCAGCCCTGACCAGGGCCGTGAGCATCTACGCGGAAGAGATCAGGGCACTGGCCGACGAAAACCGGGTCGACGTTTTCCTGGTCGCCAGACCCGAGCAACTCGTCGAGACGACCCGCCGAGCACCAGGCCGTCCGGACGAAACCGGTGGTCTTTCGGAGGACGCCCCTGACGATCCGCCGCCAGGCCAGTTCGCCAACTTCCACGACCTGCTCAAAGCCCGGCTGCTGAACCTGCGCCAGCCCATCCAGATCATCCGGCGCAGCACCTGGGACGAAGCCACCCGCCCTCCCGAGGGCCACAGCAGGCAGGACGAGGCCAGCCGCGCCTGGAACCTCCACGTCGCCCTCTACTACAAGGCCGGCGGCGTCCCCTGGCGCCTCCTGCGCAGCCCCACCGATCTCACCACCTGCTACGTCGGCATCGCGTTCTACCGCAGTGACGACGGAAACGCCCTGAACACCTCCGTCGCCCAGGTCTTCAACGAACGCGGGGACGGGGTGATCGTGCGCGGAGGACCGGCACGGATCAGCCGCACCGACCGCCAGCCCCACCTGGCACGCGCCGACGCGCACGCCCTCCTGCTCCAGGCACTGGACGCCTACCGGCGCGAACACCACACAGCGCCCGCCCGCATCGTGCTGCACAAGACCTCAGCCTTCACCAGTGAGGAGACAGGCGGCTTCCAGGATGCCGCGGACGAACGGTTCATCGACGCGCTGGAGATGAGCTGGGTGACCAGCAGCGAAGGAGCCGCCACCTTCCGCCCCGGCGACGCGCCGCCCCTGCGCGGCACCCTCGCCGTCTTCGGCGAACGCGAACTCGCGCTGTACGCCACGGGGAGCATCGAGTTCTACCGGACCTACCCCGGCATGTACATCCCGCGCCCGATCGGCATCAGACCCGTCATTGCCGCGCGGGACCCGCGAGAACTGGCGGCCGAAGTCCTCGCCCTGACCAAGATGAACTGGAACCAGACCCGCCTGGACGGACGGCTCCCCGTCACCCTGCGCACCGCCAACCAGGTCAAGTCAGTCCTGCGCTTCTGCCCGCCCGACCAGGCTGTCGCCACCCGCTACGCCCACTACATGTAAGGCACACCGCAGGGCGGCTGCCGAGAAGGGCAGACATATCGGCCGCAAGCGGTAACCGGCTGACACATCAGATCTTGATGACCGCGGCACGCCCGCCGCACAGCATGGTGACGTCCTCCGGATCGGAGGTCAGGATCGTGACGGGGCCGGGGGCTGCGAGGGCGGTGGCGCTGAGCATGGCGTCGATGGCGTACTTGTGGCCGTGCACGCCGGCGTCGGCCAGGAGGGGCGCGGCGTGGCGGGCGACGGCGGCTCACGCGGCGTTCGTTCCGCCCGTCCCCTGGCATGGTGATCGAGTACTTGCCAGTAGGCTCAGGCAAGCCAGGTACCCTACCGTCAATCCTCCTCGGTGGGGA
Source organism: Streptomyces sp. YIM 98790 (assembly GCF_011421595.1). Taxonomy (GTDB): domain Bacteria; phylum Actinomycetota; class Actinomycetes; order Streptomycetales; family Streptomycetaceae; genus Streptomyces. The sequence goes on from NZ_WTLH01000028.1 coordinate 22,739, forward strand.
GTGCGGAAATTGCGCGCTCAGAGTCTGCCGCATTCGGCTTCCTGGTCTCGCAGGGTGCGGCCGGCTCCGGGAAGACTCGCTCGCCCTGCGCGGGTGGCATTCCGATGAACAGTCGGATGGCGGCATGCCGGCGGCGATGGCGGTGTGTGGGAGGCGCGGGGTTCCGGTGGCTGTCCCGCCGCCCTTCGCCCGCCGGGAAGGGGCCGGGGGAAAGGGCCGGTGTGGGCTCTCTCACCGCGGACGGAGGTCGCGGGCCAGGCGTCCGGCGGTCTGGGTGAGGGCTTCGGTGTAGGTGGGGAACTGGGCGATGGTGTCGGCCAGTGCGGAGACCGGGATCCGGTGGCGGATGGCCAGGGCGGCGGTGTGGATCCATTCCCCGGCCTGTGGTGCGACGGTCCAGGCGCCGATCAGGGTGTGCCGGTCGGCGTCGGCGAGGAGGGCGAGGGTGCCGCGGGGGTCGGTCTCGTAGGTCCAGGGGCGGGCGATGGCCCGGGGAAGGTCGAGCTCGGCGCGTGCGGTGGTGATGCCGCCCCGACGGGCCTGGGCTTCGGTCAGGCCCACGGCGGCGATCTCGGGATCGGCGAAGACCACCCGGGGCACGGCGGTGTAGTCGGCCGCCCGGGGTCTGCCGAGGATGGCGTCGGTGACGATGCGGGCCTGGTATTTGGCGACGTGGGTGAACATGGCGATCCCGGTCACGTCGCCGAGTGCCCACAGTCCGTCGGCCAGGCGGCCGTGCTCATCGATGGGCAGCTCGCCGTGCGGCCCGGGACGGATTCCCATGGTCTCCAGGCCGAGGCCGCCGGTGCGGGGCCTGCGTCCGGTGCCGAGGACGACGACATCGGTGGACACGGTGGTGCCGTCGCTGAGTTCGATCACCGTCTCGCCGCCGCGGCGGCGAGCGCTGCGAGCCTGGGTGCCCAGCCGCAGTTCGATGCCCTCGGCGGCCAGGTGGCCTGCGACGCTTTCGCCGAGGCGGGGATCCTCCCGGTCGAGCAGGCGTTCGGCGCGCTGGATGATGGTGACCCGGGTGCCCATGCGGGACAGGAACTGGCCGAGTTCCACGCCGACGGCGCTTCCGCCGATCAGCACGGCGCGCCGGGGGATCTCGGTCAGGGTGGTGGCCTCCCGGTTGGTCCACACCGGTACCCGGTCCAGGCCCTCGACGGGCGGCCGGACAGGTTCCGAGCCGGTGGCGAGGATGACATGGTCGGCCGTCAGTTCCCGCCCGTCGGCCAGGACACGTCCGGGTCCGGCCAGACGTGCGGTTCCCCTGACGACGGTGGCGCCCTGCTTGCGGTAGCCGTCCGCCTGTGCGGTGTCGTCCAGGCGGCGGATCATGTAGTCGCGGTAGTCGCGCAGCGCGGGCCAGTCCAGGGACGGGTCGCCGAGTCCGGCGGCCCGGCCGGCCGCGGCGCGGGCCTCGAGGGGCCGCAGCAGAGTCTTGGAGGGAATGCAGGCCCAGTAGGCGCACTCCCCTCCGATCAGTTCCTGTTCCACGATCGCGACGTGCCGCCCGGAGCCAAGGAGACGGGAGGCCGCGACCTCACCGCCGGGGCCCATGCCGACCACGATTGCGTCATAGTGCTCTGTCATCGCCGCTCCCTGGGTGTCCGGGCCGCCCCGCGGGCCGGGGCGGTCGCCGGCTGTGGCCGGCCCCGTCATGCACAGTGGCCGGCCCGGTCCCGGCAGGCCGCGCGGGTCCGCCGGGCCCCGCAGTTCATGGTGCCGGACCTGCCCTGCGCATGCTCGATTTTCCGGACCGCGTTTCCCGGCGGCCGGCACCGCCGCGCTTTCGGCGGAGGCTGCGGCTGCTGCCGCCGGGCCTCATTTCCCGGTCTTCTCGGCTTTGTTTTCCGGCAACGCGGAATGAACGGGCCCTGAGACGGCGATACGTCGGTGCCGATGGGTTACGGCCGTGGTCACAAAATCGAACAATGAGCGAGCGGGCGGATTATCTGACCGAGGAGGTCCTGGATATGCAAGAGGTGGGCATGTTGCTCCGGAAATTCGGTGCGGTGTGACGGCGCTGCTGGAGCGGCTTTTCGGGCCGGGCGGGCGAGGTGTGCCGCGGGTGGCCAGTGCGGGGGAGCGTCGCCCGCTCGATCCGGGGGGCCTGCTGCTCCGCGGCGTGGCGGGCGGGCTTGTGGCCGGTGTGGTGTTCCTGCTGGCGCACATGTGGTTCGCGTTGAGCCAGGGCATGTCGGCGCTGTCCCCGATGTACATCATGGCGACCGTCTTCCGCGCTTCGGAGGTGCCGGTGCACAGCCCCGAAGAGGCGGTAGTGGGTCTGGTGACGCACGGCGCACTGTCCCTGGGATTCGGCATGGGGTTCGGGTTGCTGCTGGTGCCGTGGCTGCGCTCGGTCAGAGGGCTGGTGGCGGGTGCGCTCGGCTTCGGCCTGGTGTTGTGGGTGGTGAATCTGCACGTACTGGGCAGGTTCATCTTTACCGCTTTCTCCCCGTCCGCGGTGGAGTTCCAGGTCTTCGGTGGGCTTGCCCACGTCTTCGTCTTCGGATTGCTGATGGTTCCCTTCTTCCTCGCGGTGCCCGGGCGTCGATGAGCCGGGGGCCGTTCTGCGCCGTCCAAGAAACGGAGCAGCCCTCGGCGCTGCGGCCAGACGGAGGGCGGGCCCGGGACCCTCCTCGCGGAACCCGCGGCGGGGCGTGTACGAGCGGTGCCGGCTCGGTGCCCGCTGCCAGGCGTCAGGCCCGGTCGGTGTGGTCTGCATCGGCACGCGAGCCCCTCGCCGCGTGCGGGCGTCCTCGCGTCGGAGCGGTCTGGTGCCATGGGGACCTGGGCCTGTTCGCCGCTGCTGCGGCCGCGGCTCGGTCGGTCAGGCTCCCGGTCCGGGCCGGATGGGGGAGCCGGGGCTGCGCAGGAAGAAGGGGACGAGGAAGAGACCGAAGACCAGCGGGTGGACGAGGAGCTCAAGGACCTGGTTCGGGCCGGCCGGGTCGGTGAAGAACGGATACGCCGTACGGCCCAGGATCTGGAAGTTCACCACGTACAGGGCAAGGCCGTACACCAGGGCCGCGCCGATCAGCAGCGGCCAGGTTCGCATCAGCATCGGCACCAGCAGCATCAGCACGGCGAAGCCCATGCCGAAGGCCATGGACAGCGCCGTGTGCATCACCAGCCCGACCAGCGCGTTGGCGGGGGAGGGGTCCGGGGCGTCGGAGCCGTGGAAGACGGTGGAGATGACCTGCAGCGGACCCACCGGCGGGTTGTCCTGGCTGAGGGCGTACCACATGTTCGCCAGCAGGAACGCGAACCCGGCGAACAGCCCCGCCGCCACGCCCCGGGTCAGCAGATCCGACAACGCATCCCGCCACCCCCGCACAGCCGCCGTGCCGGCTCTTCCCTGCGGCTGCGGCTGTGGCTGTGCCATGACAGATTCCCTTCGACGCGATGAGCAGGTGTTCCCCTCCACCCTCCTTCGGCCACCGGTGAGCGCCGCTGACGGGCGCCGGTGAGCGGCCATGAGCCCGGGCCGGGAACTCCGGATGAGAATTCCTCGCATCATCCGGCGGCTCTCCCGCGGCCCGTGGGAGAGGACCGGCGGAGCGGTCAGGTCAGTACGGCGTAGACCACGCCGACGACCAGCCCGTACACCACATGGCCCATGATGATCCCGGGTGGTGTTGCGCTGCCGTAGTTCCTCGCGAACATTCCTGGCGGATCGAGTTCGAGGGGCTGTGCCGGTTCCTGCGCGGCCGCCGTCTTCCGCATCCGCGGGTGCATCGCCGGCATCATCGCCATCGCCATTCCGGCGATCAGGCCGTGGACGACCCCGATGAGCCCACCCACCCACCAGGCGTTACCGGCCGACGTGTCGAACAGGGCGAACAAGGCGGCATACAGCATCCCGAACACGAGCGCACCCATGATCACCAGATGGGTGAACATGCCCATTGCTCTGGCTTTGGTTTCCTCGCCGGTGAACATCGCTCCCTGCATGAGCGCCATGTCCATCCGGGTCATTCCGGCACTCCGCATCATCACCATCATCACGGTCATGATCAAAGCGCCGCAGAATCCGGCGACCACGGCCGGCCAGAACTCGAACCCCATCGTGTCTCCCTTTCCGTGACGGTGATACTCACCGAGGTTCGCCGTGTACGGTGGGCAGCGGCCTTCCGCGGTGTTCACGCCTGTTTCCGGGCTGCTGCTCGATTTCGCCGTGCAGGTCCACGGCGTTTCGGGAAGCTGACTTTCCGGTGGTTGCCGCCCCTTCCGTTTTCTGGGTTGCCCGGCAAGCAGCGGCGGCGGCCGCGGACGTGTTGCGGGCCAGGCCTGTCATGGCCGGTGTCGGCGGGCGGCGGAGAGGGCAGCGCGGGCCTCGGCGGCGGCGGGCGGGACGGCCGCGAGGTGGCAGGCGGCGGCCAGGGTGCACCAGGAGCAGATCCTGCGGTGCTTGGTGAGCTGCTCGGCGGTCAGCCAGAGTGCCATGGCGGCGTCCGCGGCGACCTTGCCGGTGGCCGCGAACACGAGCCAGGGCCGTTCCCGGTGCCTGCGTCTGCTTCCGGCCCCGGTCAGGGCGAGGGTGGCGCCCACGCTGGCCAGGCCGAGGGCCGCGTCGGGAGTGTGCAGCAGGGCGTAGGCCTCGCCGCTGGCGTCCACCCGGTCCGCGTCCACGCCCGGCAGCGGCGGTTCGGGCAGGTGCTTGACCAGGCCGAACTGGTAGAGGGCGACCACGGCGTAGGCGGTCGCCGCCCCCAGGCCCAGGGCCGCGACGCGCCGCCGCTGCTGTAGGAGGTCGCCGCTGCCCAGCCGCAGGTCGTCGCTGACCTGTTCCGCCGCGGCGGGGGAGCGGCGGCCGATACCCTGGTGCCCGGGGCGGATCTCGCGGGAGGACGGCCCGCGGCGTTCCCGGCCGCCGGTGTCCGGGCGGTGGCGCCTCATGCGTGCTCCTCGGTGCGGCGGCGTCTGGCGGCGCCCATCAGCCGGGCCATGGCGTACATGGGCGGGGCGCCCCGCCGCACATCACGCCGCGCGGTCGGGCCGGACAGCGTGAGCATCCGGTCCATCTCCGCCACGCCGCGCAGCATCGGCACCATCCGGCCCTGGCGCTGCCCCACCGGGGATTTCCCGGCCAGCACCGCGTCGAGCGCCTTGCGCAGCACGGGTGCGCGGTCGTCGGACCACAGGGTGCGGAAGGCGACGGTGCCGGTGGTGTCCATCAGGTAGGCCGGGTTCGGTTTGGGGTCGAGCCGCTGGTGCAGGGTGCCGTCGATGTCGTCCACGGCGACCGGCCACGGCAGTCCGTCACGGTTGCGCAGGTCACGGGCATGGGCGAGCTTGCGCTCCATGGTGTCGGGCTGCGGGTAGTGGTCGCCTGGGTGCGCCTCGCGGACGTAGAGCGTCACGAAAGCCACCCGGTCCCCGTAATCGGCGTGGAGCCGTTTCAGGGCAGGGTCGGCGGCCGCCGTCATCGGGCAGGTCACCGATCCCACGGTCAGCAGCAGCGGCCTCCTGCCCAGGAAGTCCTCCTTGCGGACGCGCCCGCCGTCCGTGGTGGGCAGGTCGAAGTCCGGCATCGCCTCACCGGGACGCGGGCCGGTGGTGAAGCGCAGGTCCTCGAGGACCAGGCGGGTGTGGAAGTGGGGGTATCGGTAGGTCATAGCCCTCGGGGTTCCCTGCCGGCCCGGAATGAACCCGCTGGTGAGGGCGGTCAGGGCAGGAGGGGCGTGGGGGCGGCTTCCCGTTTCCCATGGGGCGTGGTGTCTGCGGCCCGGCGTTTCCGCCTGCGCTGTCCGGCGGTGGCCGGGCAGGCGGTCAGGCGCCGGCCATTTGGCGGCAGGCCCGCGCTGCGCGGCGGCAGGCTTTGGCGCACTGGCGCATCATCTGGTCGTCATGGCGTTCGCATTCGGCGGCACAGGCGTCGCACAGTTCGGCGCAGGCCCGGCACAGCTCCTCGTAGTTGGTGGCGCGGGCCAGGGAGGGCAGGCAGGCCAGGCAGGCGTCGGCGCAGGTCAGGCAGTTCCGGATGCAGGCGAGCAGTTGCGGGTCGGAGGCCTCGGTACAGTGATCGGCGCAGGCGTGGCAGGCGACCGCGCAGTCGTTGCAGGCGTCGATGCACTCACGGGTCTCCTGGGGGGCCAGGGCTGTGGCCATGGCGGCTCTCCTTTTTCGGGGGTGGGGGCCTTTTCGGGGCGGCGCAGCCGGGGTTTGTCCGGGATTTCACACGGTTGGCTCTTCGGTGCGGGTGGCGCCCGGCCGCCCGTCCGCCGTGCCGCACCGGCAGGAGTCTCCTGGCGCCGCAGAGACGGCCGAGGCGGCAGCGGCAGCCGGCCGGACCGGACAAGAATTGCGTAAGCCCTTCAGTCCCGGCGTGGGTCGCGGTCCGGGGCAGCCGCTGGTAGCCGTAGAGGGAGTACGGACACGGCAGGAGAGGACCGCATGGGTCAGGAAGGCGCAGCGCACGGCAGGTTCTCGACGACCATCTGCACCTGTCGCAGGCGGGCTCGGTCGAAGAAGACCTGCGGCGCAACTATGCCGAGGACGTTGTGGTCCTGTGCACGCTCGGGGTGTCGCGGGGGCATGCCGGGGCGAAAGAACTGGCGCAACGATTGCAGCAGGAACTGCCTGATGCACGGTTTGCGTACCGCACGGTACTACTGGTGGACGGCGAGCCGGCCTTCCTGGAATGGACCGCCGAATCCGCGGCGGGGCGGGTGCGTGACGGAGCCGACTCCTTCCTGATCCGAGACGGACGCATCACCGGCCAGACAATCCACTGCACCATCGAGCGGTGGCAGCATCCGCCGCACAGGAAGCCCAAGGGTCTGCGGCGCCGGTGGTTCCAGCCCTTCCGGCTCGGCTTCCGGTGAGCCGGGCGAAGGCGCGCGCGGACTGTGCATGCGGCAGGGCGCGCGCCGAAGGGACTGCTCAGCGAACCATTCGCTGCTTGACACCTCAGCGCATGGGATGTCTGTCAGCCCTGGCTGTCGGGGATGGGGTGCAGCAGGTCAGGGCGGTGGCATTGGCCGCGGCCGGGGAGCGGGCCAGAAGGATGAGGCCGGCCGCGCGCGGGTCGCCGATGGAGACGGAGCAGCGCAGCTTCCTGCCATCGCGCCGGGTGGTGATGCAGCCGCAGGGCGGCCGACTTCCGCGGAGGCTGTTATGCGGGGTGTCCGGTTGCCGACCGGGGGCGCGGGGACGCGGGTGGTGCGGCCGACCCCGGCGATGGTCTGGCGGAGGAGGCCGGGCCGGTGGTGGCCAGGGGGACGCCGATGCCGTTGAAGGTGAAGGCCAGGGCGACGTTCTGCTTGACCCGCCGGTAGGACCTTCGGCTGATGCTCCACGCGGTCACCTGGAGCACATCGACCGCACCCTGGCCGAACTGCGTCAGCTGCGCCGCGCCCTGCTCGCCGCCCGCCGCACCGCCGACGACATCCGCAAGGCCGGCGGCGACGCCGTCGTATGCCGGATCATCGAAACCGGCCCCGATATTCGCCGGTGAAACGCCGTCCGACCGGGCAGGTCGGCATGACGTGACGGCTCCGCAACGCCTCAATGGTGCAGGGTCGCGGCGTGTTGGCGGAAAACCCCGGGCCAACGCCTCATCCGGCGGCGGGCCTGTCGCGGGCGGCGAGCAGGACATTGACCAGTTCCCGCAGGTCGTCGGCGGTCCAGGTGGGCTCGGTCATCACCTGCGGATAGGCGGGGCGCCGCGGCGGATCCAGGCGGCGGCCAGGCCGGCGCGGCGGGCGCCGTCGATGTCCCAGGGGTGGGCGGCGACCAGGGCGGCCTGCTCCGGTGCCACGCCGGCGTGCCGCACCGCGTAGTGGTAGGCGGCCGGTGCGGGCTTCCAGCAGCGGGGGCCGCCGACGTCCAGCAGTGCCTCGAAGCAGTCGGCGAGGCCGGCCCGGCCGAGCAGCCGGGCGGTGAGGGCGGCGCTGCCGTTGGTCATGGTGAGCAGCCGGAAGCCGGTGTCCCGCAGGGCCCGCACCCCGTCGGAGACGTCCGGGTGCACGGTCAGCTCCTGGAAGCCCTCCACCACGTGCCGGGCCGCTTCGCGGGCATCTGCGGACCAGCCGGGCTGGGCGAGCAGCAGCCTGTGGAGCCCGCTGCGGGCCAGGTCGGCGAAGTCCGCGTAGGCACCGGCGACGGTCAGGGCGAAGCCGTCGCGCAGCACCCCGGCGAACCAGGCGGGCAGCAGATCACCCGGGGCGCCGGTCTCCTCCAGGCGGGTGCGCAGGGGGGAGAGGTCGCTGAGGGTCTCGTTCACGTCGAAGACCAGGACCGGGCGGGCGTGGTGCGGCATGGCCACCTCCGGTGGGCGCGGGGCTGGGGCGTTTGCGGCGGTACCGCCGCCGCACCGCTCACGCTAGGACCGCAGCCCGCCGGGCGGGCCGGCGCCGCGCGGCACCTGTGCGGTGGCGGGCCGGAACCCCGCCACCGCACAGGTGCCTCACCTGCTGCGGTCCGGCACGGGGACGCCGCGCCGTCGGCGGCGCCGTATGCGCGCGGCGACCGCCGGCGCGGCTGCAAGGACGGCGGCGGCCAGGGCGAGCGGCCAGAAGCCGAGGTCGTCCAGCAGCCGGGTCAGATCGCCCTGGAGACCGGTGGCCCAGGTGATGACCGGATCCTGCACGGCGGCGCTCCCGCCGTGCAGCAGGCGGATCTCGTACCAGCCGTAGTAGGCCACATAGGCCCCGGCGAGCAGCAGCAGCACGCCGGAGACACGGGTGACATACGGCAGGGCCCGGCGCAGCCCGGCGGCCACCGCCCGCCGGGAGAGCGCGGCGGCCAGGGTGAGCACCCCGACCACCGCGCCCATACCGGCCGCGTAGCCGAGGAAGACCGCCACTACTCCCGGCAGGCTCCCGCCGCGGAAAGCAGTGGCGGTGATGGCAAGGAACGGGCCGACGGTGCAGGAGAGCGAGGCGATGGCGTAGGAGACGCCGAACAGCGCCATACCCCGGGCGGAGTCGGCGGGGTTGCGGCCCGCCGGCCCGGCCTTGGGCAGCGGCAGCTTCAGCTCCCGCCCGGACAGCAGCCAGCCGCCGGTGGCCACCAGCACCGCCCCGATCACCACCGTCACCCACGGCAGCCACCGCTCCACCGACAGCGCCAGCGGAGAGACCACCAGCCCGAAGGTGCCGAAGACCACGGCGAAGCCGGCCGTCATGGCACCGGTGGCCACGGCCGCCCGGCGCAGCGCGGCACCGCGCCCGGCCCTGTCCGCTCCGCCGCCGACGAACAGCCCGAGGTAGGCCGGGAGGAGAGCGAAGCCGCAGGGGTTGACAGCCGCCAGCATCCCGGCGGTGACGGCAAGGGCGAGCGGTACGCCGGTCATCGCCGGCCTCAGCCCTCGGCCAGGGCGGCCAGCCGGGCGTCCAGCTCGGCCTCGTCCAACGCCCCGGGCACGGTCTCGATGCTGCCGTCGGCGTCGAGGAACGCGAACGCGGGCTGGGAGACCACGCCGAAGCCGCTCCACACCAGGCCGTCGGTGTCCCGGGCGTGCTCGAAACCGTCCAGATGATGGTCGGTGACGAACTTCAGGTCGTCCTCGGGGCTGCCCTTGCCGGGGATGCCGACGAAGGTGATCTGCTCACCCCACTCCTCCTGCGCGGCCCGGACCCCGGCGGCCTCGCCCGCGCAGACCGCGCACCAGGGCGCCCAGAACCACAGCACCGCCGGGGAGCCGGCCAGCGAGGCGCCCTCGAAATCCTCACCCGTGACCGTGGTGGTGGAGAAGTCCAGCTCCGCAGGCACCTGGGGCTGCTCGTCCGGCTGAGTGCCGCCGGTGGCCGACGACGGCGCGCCGGCGCCGCTCCCGGGCTCGGCCGGGTCGTCGCTGCCGCAGGCGGCGAGCACGAGCAGCGCGGCGGCGGAGGCCGCCAGGACGGCGACGGGCTTTCCGGTACGCATCAGTGGGTGTCCCTCCGGTCGGTGATCATGCATCTGACGGCCCGGAAACCCGCGGGCGGCTCTGCGGCTTCCACCTTTTCACCGCCGCGGCGGCTGATAGCCGTCGGCCGTTCCACACCAGTGAGGCGATGACCAGTGCCAGGGACAGCGGGTGGAAGACGGGCCGCAGCGGCACGACGAAGGGCAGGACCGCGGCGGCGCTGGAGGTGCCCACGGCGAGGAGGAGAGCGGGCACGCAGCAGGCGAAGCCGAGCAGGAAGGCCGGCAGCACGCCCAGCAGCCCCGCCCCGGCGCCGGTGCGGCCACGCGGCAGGCGGCAGGCGGCGGCGTCCCGGGCGGCCAGCGCCACCGCCAGGCCCGCCCCGCCCGTCGCCGCGAGTACCGCGCCCAGCAGCAGGTTGACCGGGCCGAGGAAGAGCGTGACCCAGGGGGTGCGCACGGCGAGCGCCGGTTCGGACAGACAGGGGGCACGGGTGTCGCGCAGCCGGCCGAAGGCCCCCTTGTGGCGCCCTGGATCCGCGCAACCGGTCACCCGTGACGGTCCGGGGCAGTACAGGAACAGGGCGGCACCGGCCCCGGCGGCGGCCGTGCCTGCTCCGGTAGGTGCGGGGCCACTGCGCAACCGGTCACGGCCGGGTGCCTACTGTGGTTCAGCCCTGGCTGTCGGGGATGCGGCTGCAGCAGGTCAGGGCGGTGGCGTTGTCCGCGGCGAGGGAGCGGGCCAGCACGATCAGGTCGGCGACGCGCGGGTCGCCCACGGAATAGCGCAGCTTCTTGCCGTCACGGCGGGCGGTGACGTAGCCGCAGGCGACCAGGCAGGACAGGTGCACCGAGATGCGCGGCTGGGAGATGCCGGCGTAGGCGGCGCAGTCGGCGGAGGTGCGCTCGCCGCGAAGGACGTACTCCAGCAGCTTCAGACGGGTGGGGTCGGCCAGGGCTCGGAAGAACTTCGCCACCGTGTCCAGGTGGGTACACGGCGCCTCCGGCGCGCTTCCCCGGTCGGGAAGGGCCGGGTCGGTGGTGCGGTTGGTCATCGGAGCCTCCACAAGTGGAACTATTCGCCTAGCCGCATAGTATGGCTTCAAGTGCTCTTCGGGAAAGCGCATAGAACGGTGCCGGTCTCACGGGGCCCGCGAGCGAGGAGGTGCTGCGGTGAGCGCAGTGGACAACGGGTTCGATCTGGCGGTCGTCGGTTCCGGGGGCGGGGCATTCGCCGCTGCGATCGCCGCCCGTCGCAAGGGCCGGTCGGTGGTGATGGTTGAGCGGGCCGCTACCGGCGGGACGTGCGTGAACACCGGCTGTGTGCCGTCCAAGGCGCTGCTGGCCGCGGCCGAGGCCCGCCGCAGCGCGCTCGAAGGGCGGCGTTTCCCCGGCATCCGGACCGGGACCGGGCCGGTGGACTTCGAGGCGCTGATCGACGGCAAGGACGCGCTGGTCCAGCAGATGCGGGCGGAGAAGTACACGGACCTGGCCGCCGAGTACGGCTGGGACATCCTAGAGGGCACCGCCCGCTTCACCGGTGACCGGGACAATCCCGCCCTGGACGTGGCGCCAGCCGACGGCGGCGGCAGCCGCCGCATCGAGGCCGCGCACTACCTGATCGCGACCGGCTCGGCTCCGTGGGCGCCGCCCGTCGACGGGCTTCAGGAGGCCGGCTACCTGACCTCCACCACCGCGATGGACCTGGACGCCCGGCCGGAGAGCCTGCTGGTCCTCGGTGCCGGGTATGTCGGGCTGGAGCAGGCGCAGCTTTTCGCCCGCCTGGGCAGCAAGGTCACCGTGATCGCGCGCAGTCGCCTGACCTCCGGCGAGGAACCCGAGATCTCCGCCGCCCTTCAGGACGTCTTCGCGGATGAGGGCATCACCGTCCACACCCACACCCGCCTGACCGCGGTGCGCCGGGACGCGCGCGGGATCGTGGCCACCGCCCGCACCGGCGACGACCGCGAGTTTCCGCTGCGCGCCGACGAGCTGCTGGTGGCCACCGGCCGCCGTCCGGTCACCGACGGCCTGAGCCTGGACGCGGTCGGAGCCGGAACAGGCGAGCGGGGCGAAGTCGTCGTCGACGAGCATCTGCGCACGGCGAACCCGCGGATCTGGGCGGCCGGGGACGTCACCGGGCACCCCCAGTTCGTCTACGTCGCCTCCGCCCACGGCGCGCTGGTCGCCGACAACGCCTTCGACGGCGCCGGGCGCACGGTGGACTACCACCACCTGCCCAGGGTCACCTTCACCAGCCCGGCCATCGCCTCCGCCGGCCTGACCGACGCGCAGGCCGTCGCCCGCGGCCACACCTGCGACTGCCGCGTCCTGCCCCTGGAGCACGTGCCCCGAGCCCTGGTCAACCGCGACACCCGCGGCGTGATCAAACTCGTCGCCGACGCCGCCACCGGCCGCCTGCTCGGCGCGCACGCCTTGGCCGACGGCGCCGGAGACGTCATCGCCACCGCCGTCTACGCGCTGGCGAACGAGATGACCGTGCAGCAGATGGCCGACCTGTGGTGCCCCTACCTGACCATGGCCGAAGGGCTGAAGCTCGCCGCCCAGACCTACACCCGCGACATCACCAAGCTGTCCTGCTGCGCCAGTTGAAGCCGCCCGGGAAGGAATCGGTTCATGAGTGCGAGCCGGACCCGGCCGATCACGGTCGGCGACCGTCCCGCCGGACGGGACGGGGGTACCGGCCGGCCGGACAGGATCTGTGCCGGGCCGGTGCCCCGCTGTGCCCCGAGGGTCTGACCCCACCCCGGGGTCAGACCCTGCGATCCGTCACATCGGACCCTGCCGTACAAGGAAGGACCCCAACCGTGGACACCGCACCGAGAACTTGCCGCCCGCTCCATGACGCGCTCACCAGCGCTCCCGGCCTGGACCTGACCCTTCTGCGTCATCTACTGACGCTGCTGGCGGCCGGTGAGCCCGTCACCCCCCAGCCGGCTCGCCGCCGAGGCCGGCCGTACCCACCGGGGAGATCCGCCAGGCGCTGACGGTGATGCCCGACACCGAGTACGACGCCGACGGACGCATCACCGGCTACGGCCTGACCCTCAACCCCACCGCGCACCGCTACGAAACCGACGGCCGCACGCTGTACACCTGGTGCGCGCTCGACACCCTGATCTTCCCCGCCGTCCTGGGCCACACCGCCCGGGTGACCTCCCCCTGCCGGGCCACCGGCGAGCCGGTACGGCTGACCGTGGCCCCGCAGGGGCCCACCGGTGTGGACCCGCCCACCGCGGCCGTCTCGCTTCCCGCCGGCCAGGCCCCGGTCTCCCTGCGCACCGGCTTCTGCAACGAGATCCACTTCTTCACCGGCGCCGAGACCGCCGGGGACTGGCTGGCCGGCCACCCGGGCTCCCGGGTCCTGTCCGCCGCCGAGGCCCCACGACCTGGCACGGCCGCTCGTCCGGCAGATCCTCACCGGCGGCACCGCCCCGTCCGGCTGCTGCTGAGCGCGGAACCGCTCAGCATGCGCGGTGCCGGGCCAGGTCGCGCCGCCGGACCGCGGTGAAGGCCAGGACGAGTGAGGCGGCCATGGCCAGGCCGAAGACTAGCTAGGCGCCGCCGGGCCCGGGTGCGGCACGCCGGGTAAACCCGCGCACCGGCCCCGGCTCGCCCTCACTGTCGCCGTGCTGACACCTCCCGGTGTCAGGCCGCCCCGGACGGGTGAATCAGGTCCCTCGGCAGAGGGCCGTCCGCCCGCCCCGGGTTTCCCCGCGGCCCGGACACCGCAGAACAACACACGGCAAGGCCGGAGGTTCCGGGCGGTGCGGCGACGGGGAAGGAGGTCCGATCACAGATGAGCCGGTACAGGACACCGTCCCGGCGGCGGGTGCTGCGCGGTCTGGGCGGGATCGGTGCCGGGGCGGCGCTGGCCGGTACGGGCGCCTGGTGGTATGCGGCCCGTGGCGGGCCGGCGGCCGAGGCGCGTGTCCCGACGGGGGCGGGGGCGCCGCTGCAGGATCTGCCGGAGATCCGCTCCAGCGGCGGGGTGCTGGAGCACACGCTGACGGTGGCCGCGGCACGGCCGGTGGTGGGCGGGCGGCGGCTGCACCTGGACACCTACAACGGGCAGATCCCGGGTGAGCTGCTGCGGTTCGCGCCCGGGGACCGGGTGCGGATCCTGCTGCGCAACCGGATGGTGCCCACCGGCGTGCCGCCGGACGCCCTGCCGCCGCTGTGCGCCGAGACCTGGCAGGACGGCTCCGCGCACTCCGGTCACGGCGCGGCGGACGAGGCGCTGAACTGTGTGCCGGAGGCCGCCCACGCCCTGGCCGCCGGGGAGGGCATCGTCCAGCAGGCGGTGGCCACCAACCTGCACACCCATGGCCTTCAGGTCTCGCCCGAGGGCCACGCCGACAATGTCTTCGTCCGCATCGACCCCGGCGAGGAGTGGCAGTACGGGTACGACATCCCGGCCGATCAGCCCGGCGGGCTGCACTGGTACCACCCGCACCACCACGGCTCCACCACCCACCAGGCCTGGTCCGGGCTGGCCGGGCCGATGGTGGTGGAGGGCGAGATCGACCAGGTCCCGGAGATCGCCGCCATGCGCGAGCGGGTGGTGGTGATCTCCATGCTCCGCATCGACGCCCGCGGCGAGAACCCCGTCGCCGTGGTGCTGCCCACCGGCGGCGACAACCCCTTCACCACCGTGCCGGCCGTGCCCACCACCATGCTGCCGCTGCTCAACGGACAGCTGAGGCCGGTCGCCGCCATCCGCCCCGGCGAGGTGCAGCGCTGGCGGGTGCTGAACGCCGCCCCGCACCGCTCGATGTGGCTGCACATCCAGGGCCACCTGCTGTACCAGATCGGCCAGGACGGCATCCCCTTCGCCGAGCCCCGCCCCGTGCCGGGCATCATGCTGGCCTCGGCCAACCGCGCCGAGTTCATCGTCCGCGGCGGCGAGCCGGGCCGGTACCGCATCTACGCCCGCGGCTACGACCAGGGCCACCCCGGCGGGGAGCGGCCGGATCTTGAACTGGGCACCCTGCACGTGACCGGCGCGCGCTCGGCCGGCCGCATCCCGACCCGCCTGGTGGAGCCGCCGCGCATGCCGGATCTGCCCGTGGCCCGCCGCCGTACCCTGGTCTTCTCCGGCGACATCTCCGGCCGCGAGGGCCTGGGCGTGCGGTTCCCCATCGACGGCAGGCTCTTCGATCCCGACCGCATCGACCAGGAAGTGCAGGCCGGGACGGTGGAGGAGTGGCGGATCGTCAACGAGGACGTCTTCCAGCATCCGGTGCACCTGCACGTCAATCCCTTCCAGGTGATCGACGTCAAGGGCATCCCGCCCGGCGACACCTCCTGGCAGACCGACCCGGCGATCTGGTGGGACACCTTCCGGCTGCCGCCGAACGGGGAATTCACCCTGCGCACCTTCTTCCGGCCCGACATCACCGGCAAAACGGTCTTCCACTGCCACATCCTGCCCCACGAGGACAACGGCATGATGGGCACCCTCCTGATCGCCCCGCCCGGGGGCCCGGCATGAGCATGAGGCGCCCGCTCGCCCTGGCCCTGACCGCCACCGCCCTGCTGGCCGCCTGCCCCGCAGCGGCCGGCGGCCCGGCCGGGCCCGTGGCCCCGGGCGCCGCCGCGCCGCCCATCACGCCCTTTGGTGAGCCGTATCTGTTCACCCAGCAGCACCGCGACGCCCTGTGGTGGTGGAACGGCACCTGGCTGCCGCAGAGCGTGCCCTCCGGCGCCCGCCTCCAGATCCAGCTCCCCGCCACCCCGGCCCGCTGGCACCCCCACACCGGCCCGGACTGCCGCCCCACCGCCCCCGCCGACCGGCTCCGTCCGCTGCACGCCCACGCCGTCCTCACCGGCCGCGGCGAGCTGCCCAACGAAGGCCGCATCGACGGCTATGCCACCTTGCAGACCTTCGACTACACCGTCACCGGCCTCGGGTCGGTGGCGATCTGCCTGCGCGCCGACCCCGAGCCCGAGCACCCCGAGGACATCGGGCTGGACACCGGCAGCCCGCTCACCTACGTCCTCACCCTCCTCGTCGGCATCCCCCAGAGCGCCCTGTCCGCGCCACCGTGAACCGGAGCGCCCCGGACGTACGGCAAGCGCAGGGAACGCAGGGGCGGCGTGAGCGGGTTTCCGGAGCGAGGACCGGGTGCACTCGTGCAGCCGGGACCGTAACCGACAGCGGCTGCCGGGCCGGCGGCCGCACAGTCACCGGCGGTGAGCCATGACCGTGACCTCGACCAGCACCGCCACGGCCTCGATCGGGGACTACGGGCTGCTGTCGGACCGGCACAGCGCCGCCCTGGTGGGGCGGGACGGCGGCGTGGACTGGCTGTGCTTTCCTCGCTTCGACAGCCCGTCGGTGTTCGGCGCGCTGCTCGACCCGGGCGCCGGCCGCTGGAGCCTGCGCCCCGCCGGACCGGCGCAGAGCACCCGTGAGTACCTGCCCGGCACCATGGTGCTGCGCACGGCGTTCACCACCCCGGCCGGCACCCTTGAGGTGACGGATGCGCTGGCTCTAGGTCCTGGCGAGGGTCCGCACCGGCTGGGCGCCGGTGCCCCGCATCTGCTGATCCGCTCCGCCGCGTGCAGCGCCGGTGAGGTGGAGCTGGCCGTGGAGTACTGCCCGCGTCCCGAGTACGGCCTGGTCGTGCCCGTGCTGCGGCCCGAGGACGGCGGCTTGCGGGCCCGTGGCGGCCCGGCCGCGCTCGCCCTGTCCTGCCCCGTTCCGCTGACCGTCACCGACAATGGCACCGCGCACGGCACCATCACCCTGCGGGCCGGGCAGAGCCTCCACTTCGCCCTGCAGTGGGCGCCACTGGCCGCCCCGCGACCCAGGCTGCTCGGCCAGGAGAAGATCGCCCACCGCCTGGCGGAGACCATCACCGGCTGGCGTGCCTGGTCCGACGGTCACCGGGGTTACGACGGGCCCTGGGCGGAGCTGGTGCGGCACAGCGGGCGGGTGCTCCAGGCGCTGTCCTACCAGCCCAGCGGCGCGCTGCTGGCCGCCGCCACCACCTCGCTGCCCGAGGAGGTCGGCGGGGAGCGCAACTGGGACTACCGCTACACCTGGGTGCGGGACGCCGCGCTGGCCATGGACGCGCTGTGGGTGGCGGCCTGCCCGGACGAGGCGGAGGAGTTCTTCACCTTCATGGCCGATGCCGCGGCCACCGCCTCGCCGGGGGCGCAGCTGCAGATCATGTACGGCATCGGCGGCGAACACGACCTGACCGAGCGGGAACTGCCGCACCTGCGCGGCTGGCGCGGCTCCCGCCCGGTGCGTGTGGGCAACGGCGCCTGGCGCCAGCACCAGCTCGACGTCTACGGTGAACTGCTGGCCACCGCCGCCCGTTTCGCCGACCGGCTGCCCGCCGCCGACCCCGCCCTGCGCGCCTTCCTGATCCGCCTGGCCGACACCGCTGCCGCCTCCTGGCACCAGCCCGACCACGGCATCTGGGAAATCTGCGGAGAGTCCCGGCACTACCTGCACTCCAAACTCATGTGCTGGGTGGCGCTGGACCGGGCACTGCACCTGGCCGGCCGCCTCGGCGCCGATGACCACCACAGGCGGATCTGGAGGCAGGCCCGCGACCGGATCCGCACCGCGATCGAGACCAAGGGCTTCCATGAACAGACCGGCGCCTTCACCCAGTCCTTCGGCAGCGCCCGCCTGGACGCCTCCGCCCTGGTACTGCCGATCTCCGGATTCCTGCCCGCCTCCGACCCGCGCGTCCTGGCCACCCTGGAGCAGATTGCCGCGCGGCTGACCGACCGCCATGGCCTGGTCCGCCGCTACCTCACCGGCCCCGGAGCGGACGGGCTGCCCGGCGAGGAGGGCAGCTTCCTGCTGTGCACCTTCTGGCTCGCCCAGGCCCAGGCCCTGGCCGGCCGCACCGCCGCCGCCCGCACCACCTTTGAGGCCGCCGCGGCCTGCGCCAACGATTTGGGCCTGCTCTCCGAACAGGCCCACCCCGCCACCGGGGAGGCGCTGGGCAACTTCCCCCAGGCGTTCAGCCACATCGGCCTGGTCAACGCCGCCTGGGCCATCCACCAGGCCGAACAGACCGCGTCAGAAGCTGCACCGGCCTGAGCCGGGAGGGAAGCCGTACACGACCGCGGCGCGTTCCCCTGGCGGCAGAACCGGACCCGACCGGACCGTAAGGAGCAGCCGACATGATGCGCGCCGTGTGGCAGCGAACCGTGATCGCCGAGGCACCCCAGACCGTGATGGTGGAGGGCAATCACTACTTTCCGCCGGACTCGCTGCGCCGCGAGTTCTTCGAGGACAGCCCCACCACCTCGCTGTGCTTCTGGAAGGGCAAGGCCCGCTACCTCACCCTCCGCGTCGGGGACCAGGTGAATCCGGACGCCGCCTGGTACTACCCCCACCCCAGCCCGCTGGCCCGCCGTATCAAGGACCACGTCGCCTTCTGGCACGGCGTCACCGTCCAGGAAGCCCCGGAAGAGGCCGGCAACCGATCCGCCCTCTGAGCGCCGGCAAAGGCGCCCCGGGCGGACAGCGGGGACAGCGATGAGGCGGACGGGACGGGGAATGGAACAGACGCCGCGGCGGGTTCCCGGTGCGTGGAAGAACCGGTTTCCCCCGCGGCGTCCGCGCGTGAGCAGGCGTTCGCCCGGTACGTGCTGCCCGAGGTGGAGGTGCTGCTGCGGGTGGCGATGACGCTGACCGCGCAGCCGGCGGACGCCGAGGATCT
The DNA here is from genome assembly GCF_011421595.1 of Streptomyces sp. YIM 98790. Lineage (GTDB taxonomy): Bacteria > Actinomycetota > Actinomycetes > Streptomycetales > Streptomycetaceae > Streptomyces. The sequence goes on from NZ_WTLH01000028.1 coordinate 41,311, forward strand.
GGTGCAGGACACCCTCATCCGCGCCTACCGGGCGGTGGACCGCTTCGACGGCCGGCACCCGCGGGCCTGGCTGCTGACGATTCTGCGGCGCACCGAGATCAGCCGGAACCGGAGCCGGCGTCCCTACCTGCTGGACGACCCGGATGAGGAACTGGAACGGCTGGCAGGGCCGCCGCCGGGAGCGGCCGGCGCCACCCCGGAGGACGTGGTGGTGGGGGAGACCTTCGACGCGGTGGTGGACGCCGCGCTGGCCGCACTGCCGGTCAAGCACCGGCAGGTGGTGGCGTTGGTGGACGTGGAGGGCCTGTCCTACGCCGAGGCAGCGCAGGTGCTGGACGTCCCGGAGGGCACGGTGATGAGCAGACTGCACCGGGCGCGCAAGCGGATCAGGATGAGGCTTCAGGCGGCGGGGCTGACAGGCACGAGGCGGGGTGCGATGTGACAAGCCGATGGACAACCTGGTGGCGCGGCCGCTTCCCGGCCCGGCGCCGCCGCGTGATGCAGTGCGCCCAGGTGGCGCAGGTCCTCCAGGCATACCTGGACGGGGAGATCGACGAGGCCACCGCCCGGCGGGTGGCCGATCATGTCGAAGACTGCCGCCGCTGCGGCCTGGAAGCCACCGTCTACCGGGAGATCAAGGCCTCCCTGGCCCGCCGCCAGGCCCCGCCGCCGGACGCGGTGGCCCGGCTGGAGGCATTCGGGGAATCGTTGCTGCGCGACGGTGGCGGCCGGAGCGGGCCGCGGGAGAACGCGTGACCGCTGACGCCGGCCGCGCGGGCCTGTCGGCCGCGGCGGTGGCCCTGCTGCCGGGCAGCCGGGCAGCGACCGACGCGCTGCTGGCGGGCCTGCGCGCCGACGGATGGGGCAGCCCCTCAGCGTGGCTGCGCTTCGTCGGCCGGGCGAGCCGCCGCTCCGTGGTGCAGGCGGCCCTCCGGCCCGGCGCGCTGCTGGAGGTGACCGTGCTGCACGGCGCCGCCCTGGCCGCCACCCGAGGCAGGGGTCGGTACTGGGTGGCGGGCAGCTGGCTGCTCGCCGCCACGCATCTGGGGCTTCTTCAGGAGCGCAGCCATCTCTCCCTGGCGGATGTCCTCACCCTGGCCCGGGCGAACCTTCCGGCGCTGCCCGCCGGACGTTCCCGCTGGGCCGGGGCGCTGGCGATCGGCCTGGACCTGGCCGACGGCCGTCTGGCCCGCCACCGCCGCACGGTCACGCCCTTCGGCGCCTATGCCGACCATCTGGCGGATGCCGCGTTCTGGACCCACCTGGCGCTGCGACGCGAGCCCGACCGCCGCCTGCGCACCGCCGCGCTGGTGGCCTGGGCCGCTCCGGTGGCCGCGGTGACCGCGGTGAGTGTGGCCCGGGGGCGGATGGCGCAGGCCCCGCGGCCGGTGCTGCTGCGCCCGGCGGCGGCCATGCAGGCGGTGCTGGCCGCCCGGCAGCTCGCGGGGGTCAGCCGGCCTGGTCGCGCAGGCGGTCGGGGTCGAGGATGGTGATCCGGCCGCGGGCGAGTTTCAGCAGGCCGCGGTCGGCGTAGTCGTGCAGGACCTTGGTGGTGGTCTCCCGGGAGGTCCCGGCGAGGGCGGCGAGCTGTTCGTGGGTGAGGGCCACCTGCGGGTGGCGGGCTCCGGGCCGCAGGGCGGCGGCGGTGCGGGTCCCGGACCGTTCGGCGGTGAGGGTGGTCAGGGTGGTGGCGATGCGCTGGGGCACGGTCTTGAAGACGGAGTCGGACAGGCGCTGCTCCAGGTCGGCCAGGCGGCGGCCGAGGATGGCGGTGATGCGGGCGGCGGCCAGCAGGAACCGCTGCACGTCGGCCCGGGACATCACGCACACCGTGACCTCCTCCAGGGCTTCGGCGAAGTTGTCGTACATCCGCTGCCCGAGCAGGATCATCTCGCCGAAGATGGTGCCGGGGGTGATGATGGCGCAGGTCAGGGCTCGGCCGTCGGCGGAGACGCGGAAGATGCGGATCCGTCCGCGTTTGAGGATGAACAGTGTCTCGACCGGCTGGTGCGGGGTGTGCAGCAGTTCGCCGGCGGCGTAGGTCTTCATGGGCGCCGCTTCCGAGATGGCGGCCATCTCCGTCTCGTCGAGGTCGCGGAAGATGTCCACCTCGGACATGCACCAGGTGCGGTCCGGGTCCTCTCCCTGCCCGGCGGGGTCCAGGGCTGCGTTCACCTGGTTGATCTCCTCGCGTCGTCCGGGGGCCCAGGGCGGCGGCGCCGCCCCCCAGGCCGGTGCGGCCAGCGTCGCCGCGTGTCCGGGAAGACAGTAGTGCAGCTCCTGCCTGCTACTGCCGGTTGCCGGGTCCGGCCCCGCACGCCGCGGGGCCGGACCGGTTCCTGTGCCGTCGCCGCTCATCACGAGCCGCCCGTACGGCCGCCGGCCATGGCCTTGGCGATGAAGGCGTAGGCCAGGCCCAGCAGGGCGCCGAAGACCAGGTGGGCGCCGAGGCTGGAGCGGGTCACGTCGTTCAGCTCGAAGACCGGCATGCCCATATTCGCCGGCATGATCCACAGCGCGCCCAGCACCCACCAGGCCACGCCGTAGACCAGGCCCAGCAGCACCCCGGGCACCGGGCCGCGCACCAGGTGGCCGAGCAGCACGCCGAAGCCCGCCCCGGCGCTGACGGCGATGGCCAGGTGGATCAGCCAGCCGGCGAGTGCGCTGGTGGAGCCGAGCAGCCCGGCGACCATGGTGATCATGGCGGTGTCCATCATCGGCTTCGAGACGGACATCCAGATGCCCATGCCGATCCCGCCGACGAGGCCGCCGGCCGCGCCCCACAGGGCGTGCACGGGAAGGACGGCGGTGCGCGGGGAGACGTGCACGGTGGTCGGGGATGTGGTGGCAGTCATGGTGAGGTTCCTTCCTCGGTCCGGGAGTTTCCGCTCCGTTCCTTTCCGACGCTAGAAGGGGGGCAGGGCAGTGAATGTGACGGCGCTCACGCTTCTGCCGCCGGTTTCTCGGCGATGAGGAGGGCGTAGCCGAGGTGGCCGCCGGCCACCGCGCGGCGGGCGGCGGCCAGGGCGGGGCGGGCGGCCTGCGGGCCGCCGTCCAGCCCGGCGGCGGCCAGCTTGCCGGGGGCGGTCATGGCCAGCAGTTTCAGCCGGGCCTCGATCTGATCGATCATGCGCAGCAGGGCCTGGTCGTGGCGTTCGGTGCGCAGCACGCGCAGCCCGGCGGCGGCCAGCAGCCGGGCGTACTCGTCCAGGGGGCGGGCGTCGGCGACACAGGCGATACGGGCGGCGAGGCCGGTGAGATCCGGGGGCAGGCGGCCGGCGTCGGCGGTGACATCGCTGATGCCGGCCCGGCCGCCGGGCCGCAGCACCCGGGCGAACTCGGCCGCCGCCCGCGCCTTGTCCGGGAAGGTGCACAGCGCGCACTCGCAGATCACAGCGTCGAACGCGCCGTCCGGGCAGGGCAGATGCTCGGCGTCGCCGGTGGCGAAGGTGACCCGGTCGGCGAGCCCGGCCGCCTGGGCCGCGCCGGTGGCCAGCGCGGTGTGGGCGGGGGAGTAGTCCACCCCGTGGGCGGTGATCCCGCGGTGGGCGTCGGCGAGCAGCAGCGCGGTGGTGCCGCGCCCGCTCGCCACGTCCAGCAGGCGGCGGCCGGGCGCCAGGCCGAGGGCGTCGGCCAGGCGGCGGGTGAGCGCCGTGCCGCCGGGGTGGTAGGACTCCCCCAGCAGCAGGACCACGACATCGCGGGCGTAGGCGTCGGCGCAGCAGGACTTGAGCTGCTCGGCCGCGTGGGCGTCAGGCTGGGCGTCAGGCGTGGTCATGGCCGTCACCGGGGGTGTCGCGCAGGGTTTTGGAGCCGTGGGGGGTGTCGGTGAGGCGGTCGGCCAGCGGCAGGGCGTTGGGCGCGACGTCGGCGACCGGCACGCCGGACTGCTGCGCCCGGACCTGTTCGCGGTAGCCGGCGGAGTTGTAGGCGCAGAA
>NZ_WTLH01000280.1 GCF_011421595.1 Streptomyces sp. YIM 98790
GGCGCCGGCCCGGCCCGGCCCGGCGCACCCGGGCGGCCGGGCTGCGCTCCGCCGCCCTCGCGGGCGCGCCGGGTGAGCTGGCCGACCCGGCGCAGCACGAAACGCTCGTCGGCGATGCCCACCAGCCCGGCCAGCCGGACCGCGTACTCGTGCTGGATGGCCGGGTCCTTGATGCCGGCCACCACCGGAGCGGCGGCCTCCAGCGCGGCGGAACGGCCCTCGGCGGTCTCCAGGTTGTGCTCGTCCACCACCGAGCGCAGGGCGAACTCGAACAGCGGGCTGCGCCCCGCGACCAGGCCGCGCACCGCCTCGTCGCCCTCGGAGCGGCGCAGGTCGCACGGGTCCATGCCGCCGGGAGTGATGGCGATCCAGGTCTTGCTGGCGAACTTCTGGTCGTCCTCGAAGGCACGCAGCGCGGCCTTGCGGCCGGCCGCGTCCCCGTCGAAGGTGAAGATCACCTCGGAGCGGGAGTTGTCCATCAGCAGCCGCCGCAGGATCTTGATGTGGCCCTCGCCGAAGGCGGTGCCGCAGGTGGCGATGGCGGTGGTGACCCCGGCCAGATGGCAGGCCATGACATCGGTGTAGCCCTCGACCACCACCGCCTGGTTGGCCTTGGCGATGTCCTTCTTGGCCAGGTCGATGCCGTAGAGCACCTGGCCCTTGCGGTAGATCGGGGTCTCGGGGGTGTTGAGGTACTTGGGGCCGGTGTCGTCCTCGCGCAGACGGCGGGCGCCGAACCCGACCACCTCGCCGGTCACGTCCCGGATCGGCCAGAGCAGCCGGCCGCGGAACCGGTCGATCGGCCCGCGGCGGCCCTCCTGGGCGATGCCGGAGAGGATCAGCTCCTTGTCGGTGAAGCCGCGGCCGCGCAGGAAGCGCACCGCGTGGTCCCAGCCCGCCGGGGCGTAGCCCACGCCGAAGTGCTCGGCGGCCGCCTGGTCGAAGCCCCGCTCGTCCAGGAAGCGGCGGGCGATCTCGGCCTCGGGGCCGCCGAGCTGCTCGCTGTAGTAGGCCGCGGCGGCCTTGTGCGCCTCGACCAGCCGGGTGCGCTCGCCCTGCTGGCTGGCCCGGCCGTATCCGCCCTCCTCGTAGCGCAGGGTGATGCCGGCCTGGGCGGCCAGCCGCTCCACCGCCTCGGAGAACGACAGGTGCTCGACCTTCTGCACGAAGTCGAAGGTGTCCCCGCCCTCCTGGCAGCCGAAGCAGTGGTAGAGCCCCTTGCTGGGGCTGACGTGGAACGAGGGGCTCTTCTCGTCGTGGAACGGGCACAGGCCCTTGAGATTGCCGCCGCCGGCGTGGCGCAGCTGGAGATAGTCGGAGACCACGGCGTCGATCGGGACCGCGTCCCGCACCCGCCGCACGTCCTCGTCCCTGATCCTCCCGGCCACGCCCCGAGTCTACGGCCCCGCACTGACGCTCCCGCCGGTCAGGCGGGCCCGCCGGGCCCGGTGAGGAGGCGGAAGAGGTGGGCGCAGGCCTCGGACTCGGTGCCGAAGCGTGCGGCCACCTCGTGCCGGCCGCGTTCGTACACGCCCGTCTCCCACGCCCCGCCGCGCCGGCGCAGGAAGAGGTGATCGACGGGCGTGGGCGCGGGCTCGTGGACGCCCTCGATGACGTAGTAGCCCCCGGGCACCCGGGCCTCGCGCAGCATGCGGTGCAGCGTGCGGCGGTCCACCGGGCCACCGGGCTACCGGGCGGCGGCGGCAGCGGGGACGGGGAGGTCCGACGGGCTGAGGACCCGCTTCAGGTAGCCGGCGGCGATCAGCCAGGCCACGTCGATGCGCTCGAAATCCTCGGACATGAACCTTGCGTCGAGCATGAACTGCTGCCCGCCGCCGGGCTGTTCGAACCAGGCGGCGGTGGTGCCCGCCCACACCGTGAACGGCCGGAGGACCTCGTACTGCCGGTAGTCGCAGGGGACTTCCGGGTCGCGGGTGTTCAGGCTCTGCGGCGGCAGCGACCGCTCCTTGAAGAGGGTGCCGGCCGGGGCGAGGAAACGGCCGCGCTCGGAGCCGAACCGGTCGATCACGCTCCCCCTCTCCAGCCGCATCGGGTACTTGTCGACGTGGCCGTTGATCTCTGCGAATCCGTCGTTCGGGGGGTACCTCCAGCCGCCGCTCTCCGGCGATCCCCGCCAGTATTTCCGCAGGAACTCCTCGGAGGAGAGGAGGCCGGTGCGCCGCCAGTCCTCCAGCAGGGGACCCACCGGTCGCTCCCCCGGCGCCGGCAGCACGGCCGGTCCGAGCCGGGCGTCGTTCTCGAACCGGCCGACGCAGACCGGTGCCGCCGCGGCGCTCCCCGCCTCGGCCGCCGCGGGTGCCGCGGGTGCCGCGGCGGGCGCCGCCGTGGGCGCCGCCCCGGCGCCGGCCGTCGTGCACAGCACGATCAGCGTGCTCAGACCGGCCAGCAGACCGGCCCGCACGTTCCGCCATTTCCTCAACAGATCCTCCAGCGCGATCGGTACGGCAGAGTGCACGCTGTTTTACGCACAGCAGCCGCACCGGCCCGGAGGCGCAGGCGGGAACATCACCCGTACGGGTGGCGGGCGCCCGGGAACGGCGAGGTCAGGAAGCAGCGGGGTCAGGGAGCAGCGGGGTCAGGGAGCAGCGGGGTCAGGGAACGGCGAGGTCGGGAGACGGCGGAGCCGGGGAACGGCGGAGCCGGGAATGACGNACGGCGAGGTCGGGAGACGGCGGAGCCGGGGAACGGCGGAGCCGGGAATGACGGCGCCGAGGGGGCCGGGGTGCGGCGGGTCAGACGATGTCGAGGACGTCGTCCACGGGGCGGCGCGGAGTGGCGGGGATCTTGGGGCCGTAGCCGATGCGCAGCACCATCTGCACATATCCCATGCCGGTGGCCGGGTCGCGCACCGGCCAGCGCAGATCCTCCCAGTCCAGCGCCTGGGAGGTGAGGGAGACGGACAGGCCGCGCAGGGTGGCGGTGAGCAGCACCCGCTCCAGGGCCTCGCCCGCGCGCAGCCAGTCGAAGGGGCGGTCCTCGGTGGTGCCGAGCAGCGCGAGCTGCGGCGCCGCCTCGAACACGGCGGATTCCCGGTCACCGGCACGGCCGGCACCCGCGGGGCCGCCCGTGCCGCGGCCGGCGAAGTCGCGGATCACCCGGTGGCCGTCGCGCTCCCGCGGGCCGAAGGCGTACTCGGGTACCCCGTCCACCGCGGTCTCGGCCTCGGTGCCGGTGCGGGTCCAGCGCTCCAGGTCCTTCAGGCGTCCGGGGTCGGTGGCGTCCCGGCCCTCGGCGTCCCGGATGAGCTCCAGCACGTTCTCCGAGTGCCACTCGGCGGGAAAGACGAGCTGGGCGCCCTCCCTTGCGGCGGCGTCGGCGAGCTGGGCGCGCAGCACCTCGTGCACCGGCTCGTCCCGGAACGGAAAGCGGTTGGTGTGGCGGCGGAAGACCGCGGAACCGAGCGGGATCAGCCCGGCCGGGTCCTCGTGTCCGGCCGAGGCGGGCCGCAGCCGCGGCCGGTCGGGCTCCGGGCCAGGTTCCAGGCGTTCCAGGCGTTCCAGGCCGATGGTGGCCAGCAGCCGGGGGTCCTCGGGCGCGGGCAGCAGCCGGACGGCCGCGTCCCAGCCGGCCTCGGCCGCGGCCACCCGGAGGTTGAACACGGCCGCGCCGCAGCCGATGTGCAGGCCCCGCCCGGTGGGATCGGTGTGCGGCAGCACGCGGGTGAGATCGGCCCAGAGCTGGAGGGTGCCGCTGTCCCGCAGCAGGCGGAACCGCCAGGGCTGGGCGTTGTGCATGGACGGGGCGGCGGTGGCGGCCCGGACCAGTGACCGTGCCGTCTCCACGCCGACGAGTTCTGGCTGCACCTGGGGTCTCCCTCCGGCTCGGTGTCCCCTGCGTGCGGTCCCCGCGTACGGTTTCTTGCGTGCGTCCCGATCTTCAGCCTAGTGCGGGCGGGGCCCCCGCGCCGAGGCGGGCCCGGCAAAGGAACGCCCAGGCCAAAGGCGCGCAAGCGGCACCGGCCCGGAAACGGGCAGGGCCGGGCTCAGGGCTGCGGCAGGAGCGCGGCGAGGTCGAGGTGCGGGTCGGTGAGCGCCCCGGGGTCGACGGGGCGGCCGGAGCGGATGAGTGCCTGGATGGTCTCGGCGACGTCCCAGGTGTTGGCGTTCAGCCCGGCCAGCACCCGGCCGTCCCGGTCCAGCCAGAAGGCGATGAAGCAGCGCTTGCCCGCGTCGCCGCGGAAGACCACCCGGTGGTACCCGCCGGGCGGCGCCCAGCCGGAGTACTCCAGGCCCACGTCGTACTGGTCGGAGAAGAAGTACGGCACCCGGTCGTAGGGCCGGCCCCGGCCCAGCATGGAGCGGGCCGCGGCCGGGCCGGAGTGCAGGGCGTTGGCCCAGTGGTCCACCCGGCGCCGCTCGCCGTCCGCCCCGCCCGGCAGCGTCACCGAGGCGGCGTCCCCGGCGGCGAAGATCCGCGGGTCGCTGGTGCGCAGTCCGCCGTCCACGGCGATGCCGCCGCCCTCGGCGATCTCCAGTCCGGCGGCGGCGGCCAGCGCGGTGCGCGGTGCCGCGCCGATGGCGGCCAGTACGGCGCGGGCCGGCAGCAGTTCGCCGTCGGCGGTGCGTGCCCCGGCCACCATGCCGCGGTCGCCGGTGACGGCGGCCAGCCGGGTGCCGAAGCGGAACTCCACGCCGTGCTCACGGTGCAGTTCCGTGAAGACGGCGCCCAGTTCCGGGCCGAGCACCTGGTGCAGCGGGCAGGGGTCCGGTTCCACGACGGTGACCGGCACCCCCAGGGTGCGGGCCGCGGCGGCGACCTCCAGGCCGATCCAGCCCGCGCCGGCGATCACCAGCGGGGCGTCGTCGTGGTGGCCGCCGGTGAGCACGCCGCGCAGGTGGTCGGCGTGCGCCACCCGGCGCAGGTGGTGCACCCCGGCGAGATCGGTGCCGGGGATGCCCAGGCGGCGGGGCTCGGCACCGGTGGCCAGCAGCAGGGCGTCGTAGGGCACGCGGGTGCCGTCGCCGAGCCGGACCTCGCGGGCGGCGCGGTCGATCCGCACGGCGGGCTGGCCCAGGTGCAGTTCGACCCGGTTGCCCGCGTACCAGGCGGGCGGGTGGACGTGGAGCTTCTCCCGGTCGGTGCTGCCGGTCAGGTAGCCCTTGGACAGCGGGGGCCGCTCGTAGGGGTGTTCGTGCTCGTCGCCGATGAGGATGACCCGACCGCCGAAGCCCTCCTTGCGCAGGGTCTCGGCGGCCTTGGCGCCGGCCAGCCCTCCGCCGATGATGACAAACGTCCGGTATGTACCGTCCACGCGATGCCTCCTCGCCCGCGGCTGCCCCTCTTCCTTGGAGCGTGCCCCACCGGACACCGCCCCGGGAAGGGGGCGGGTGGCCCCCGGACGGGCAAGATCCCCCCCGGTCCCGGCGGTTGACCGCCGCCCGGCGCCCCCGCGCACGCGCCCGGTGCGCACCGGGCTCCGCGCGGCCCCGCCCGGCCCGTCCCCCCCGGCGGC
>NZ_WTLH01000281.1 GCF_011421595.1 Streptomyces sp. YIM 98790
CCGACTCCAGGGCGGCCGGCTCACCGCCGCCCTGCGCGGTCTGCCCGGCGGCCGGGGCGGAGGCGGCGGCCAGCTCCATCCGCTGCTGCCGCCCGCGCCCGAACAGCCGGTGCTGCCGCCGCAGCGCCGCGATCCGGGCCCGCTCCAGCTGGCGCTTCTCCCGCTCCCGGGACTTGGCCTCTTCCTTCTTGCGCTTCTCCTCGCGGACCTCGTCCACCGCCTCGTCCAGGGTGCGGACGTTCTCCAGCAGCATCAGCGACCAGGCGTTGTAGGTCTCGCGCGGGGCGCGCAGCCAGCGCACGAACCGGATCTGCGGCAGCGGGCGCGGCACCAGGCCCTGTTCCCGCAGGGCGGCGCGCCGGGTCTGCTTCAGCGCCCGGTCGAAGAGGACGGCCGCGGCCAGCGACATGCCGGCGAAGAACTGCGGGGCACCGGCGTGCCCGGCGCCGCGCGGCGCGTGCACCCAGTTGAACCAGGCGGCGGCACCGGCGAAGACCCACACCAGCGTCCGCGATGCCAGCGAGGCATCGCCCTGGCTGGCCTCGCGCACCGCCATCACGGCACAGAACATCGCGGCGCCGTCCAGGCCGAAGGGGACGAGGAACTCCCAGCCGCCGGACAGGCCGAGGTTCTCGCGGCCGAAGCCCACCAGGCCCCGGAAGGACAGGGCGGCAGCCACCCCCGCGCAGCAGAAGAGGAGGGCGTAGGCGGCGGTGGCGTAGACCCGTTCCTTGCGGCGGCGCCGCTCCTCCATCCGCTCCCAGGAATCCTCGCCCTCGTCGTCGGGCTTCGCCTTGCGGCCGCGGGCCAGCAAGGCCACGGCCACCAGCGCACCGCCCAGCAGCACGGCGGCCGCCAGCACCCAGTTGAACTCTATGTCCGTCAGCGTCATCTCGGGATGTCCCCTGTCCGGCCAGCGCCGTAACTGCCCGTAACTGTCGTGGTCTTCGGCCGTCGTTGTGGATCTGCGGAGCATCTTCGCCGAACGGCTGGTGTCATCCTGAAGATTCGGGCGAATGTCCCGCGAACGAGTGGTGTGCACGGGATAGTAGAAGACTTTGTCCTGAAACTCCTAACGGATGCGGTTAAGTTGTTCGATCCGTTGGGTGTCGCAGGTGCGCGGACACGTCGAACACGTCTCCTCCGGGCGAAGAGTGTAGAAGAGGCAGCAGGTCACCCGGTCACGGGTGACGCCGTGTGAGGTGCCGTCCGGGGCGGTGAGCTCCCGGAAGCCGGCCCGTCCCGTATACGGCGCGGTGACGCCGGGCAGCAGCCGCTCGGCCGCCGCCACCGCCTCCCGCTCCCGGCCCAGCAGCCGGCCGAAGTACCACAGGCTGCCCGCCAGTTCGTCGGTGGCCAGGCCCCACAGCGCGCGCCGGCCGCGGCGCAGCCGCGGGCGGAACGCCTCCAGCAGCGGGGACAGATATCCGGCCGCCGCGGCGCGGACGGCGTCCCGCAGGGCGGCCTCGCCGGAGACGGGCAGTGCGCCGGGCAGGGCCGCGGCCGGATCGTCGGGCAGGCAGTGGAAGCGAAGGCCCGGCCGGACCGTCACCCGGCCGCGGCCGGGGTGGAAGGAGACGTCGGCGGCGGCGATCCGGGGTACCCGGCGCAGCAGGAACCAGGGGAGGGTGAAGAGGGAGGCGGCGGGCCAGGCACAGCGGTGCAGGGCCAGGCCGGCCGCCACGTCGGGGCGTCCGGGGGCGCCGTAGGCGCGGCGGGTGCGCTCCCGCTCCTCCGCCAGGAACCGCTCCAGGACCGCGCGGTCACCGGCCAGCCGGTCCGTCCGCAGCCATCCGCCGCCGTGGCGCGGGGCCTCCTCGGTGATCCGAAGGCCCGGCACCAGGGCGCCGGCCGTGTCGTACGCGGCGGCCAGCGGGGAGTCCGCGGGGTCCGCCGCGGTCGCGCCGGAGGCGGAGGAGAGGGCGGGGGCAGGCGTGGTCATGGAGCCACCGATCCTTGATCGTTAGCAGGTAAGCCTTACCTTATCCCGGCTCTCCGTGCGTCTCTCGGGGGGTTTGATCTCGCGGCGGCAGGCCCTATGGTGCTCTGGGGCGGTGATGAGAGGGGCAGGAGGGGACAGGAACGGACGGATGGAACACACCCCTATGGACGCGGCCATACGGTTCCCGGTACGGACACCTCCGGCCACCGCGGCCCCCCGGCTGACCCCGCTGGCCACGGCGCCCGCCGCCGACACCTCCGCCGCCCGTCCGCGCACCGCCACCGCCCCGGACCCGGCCGCCGGGCCCGCCGCCCGGCCGCTCCCGGCCCGGCACTCGGTGCGGGCCCAGATCCTTCAGGCCCTGCGCGGGGCACTCGCCTCGGGCGAGCTGAAACCCGGCGAGGTGTACTCGGCCCCGGTGCTCGCCGAGCGGTACGGGGTCTCCGCGACCCCGGTGCGCGAGGCCATGCAGCAGCTGGCCAGCGAGGGCGCGGTCGAGGCGGTGCCCAACCGGGGCTTCCGGGTGGCCGGCATCAGCGCCCGCGACCTGGCCGAACTCGCCGAGGTGCGCGCCGCGCTGGAGGTCCCGGCGGTCGGGCGGCTGGTCGGGGCGGTGTCCGAGGAGGGCATCGCCGAACTGCGGCTGCTGGCCCAGGGCGCGGCCGAGGCCGCCGGGCACGGCTGCCGCGTCCGGTACGCCGAGGCCGATCTGCTCTTCCACCGGGCGCTGCTGGAGCTGAGCGGAAACCGGCAGCTGGTCACCGTCGCCACCGACCTGTTCCGCCGCGCGCAGCGACCGGTGCCGGGCCGAAGACCGCCGGGCACCGCCGAACTGCTGGCCGACGCGCTGGAGCACGTCGCCCTCATCGACGCCCTCGCCGCGGGCGACGCCGACACCGCCGCCCGCCTCACCCGCGAGCACATCCGCTGAGCAGCGGAACCGCCCCCGGCCCGGCCGGCCGCCGCCGGCTCAGGCCGCGGTGAGCTCGGGAGCGAGCCACTGCGGCACGTTTCCCAGGGCGCGGAACAGGCGCCCGGCCTCCTCGCGCAGCCGCTGCGCCTCCGGCTCGGGCTGCACCTGCGCCAGCGCGGTCAGCGCCGGGGCCAGCCCGACCAGGAACCCCGTCTGTTCGCGCAGCCGCAGCGACTCGGCGAAACTGTGCCGGGCCTCGGCCGGCTCACCGTTTTGCAGCGCCAGCCCGCCCAGATGCCGCCAGGTGCAGGAGGCCAGCAGCAGATCGCCGCCGCCCAGCGCCGCCACATGGGCCCGGCGGTAGGCCGCCTCCGCGGCCTGCGGGCTGCCCCCCACATGCTCGGCCATCAGGCCGCGCCGGAAGTCCAGCCGTGCCCGCCACGGGCTCGCCGGACCGAGCAGCGCCGCGGCCCGCCCCAGCGCGGCCCGCGCCTCGTCGGCGCGGTCCCGCACCTTCAGCCGGGTGGCGGCGTAGGCCAGATAGCCCCGTCCGCAGGCGGCGGCGCCCCGTTCCTCGTCGTCCAGCGGCAGCGACTCGGCGGCGCGCAGCGCCTCCTCCGCCCGCTCCCATCCCTCCGAGGTGAACAGACAGCGCTCCACGAGCACCTCGGTGCGCAGCAGCGCCGCCGCGTGCTCCCGCGCCGCGGCCGGCGCGAGCAGGTCCGCCGCCTCCTCCCAGCACCCCCGCGCACGCAGCCGCCACACGGAGTCTGCCAGCGGATCGTGCCCGTCCGATCCGTCCGGACGGACGGTGCGCGGTATGGCGGTCTCCGCCACGGTGCCCTCCTCAGGCGCCTCGTCGAGCCATGGGAATCAAGGTCACGTTCTGCCGATGCATCTCAGCACGAAGAACACGGCCCGGCCAAGAGCCCTGCGTGAATGTATTCACAAGGGCGCGTGCCCGGTCGCGGTGGCCGGCGCTCAGCCGGACGGCCCACCGGGCGTGCCCGGCGGTGGCGGCACGGTGACGATGCGGTGGGGAGGCCCGACGGCCGCGTCACCCCACGCACGGCGAAAGGCGGCGCAGATGTTCACCCAGATCGGGGAGAGGCACAGCACCGAGTTCGGAGGGCGCCGCGGGGTGCTGGACGACATCGCCGGGGCGGTGACCCCGCGGGCCGCGCTGCTGATCCTCGGAGTGCTCGCGCTCCAACTGGGCTTCATCCTCTCCTACGTGGGCGCGTTCCACCGCCCCGAGCCCCGGGACATCCCGATCGCCGTCGTCGCCCCGGACGAGGCCGGACAGCGGACGGCGGACCGGCTGGCCGCGCTGCCGGGCGACCCGCTGGACCCCGGCCACCGGGCCGACGGTGAGCAGGAGGCACGCGCCGCGATCGAGAACCGGGAGGTCTACGGCGCGCTGGTGGTGGACCCGGCCGGGACCACGGACACCCTGCTCGTCGCCTCCGCCGCGGGAGCCCCGCTCGCCGAGGCCCTCCGGGAGGCGGTCGCCGCTGCCGAACGGGAGGCCGGCCGTGAGCTGCGGGTGACCGACGTGGTCCCGGCGGACCGCGGCGACAACCGCGGGCTGTCGCCGTTCTATGTGGTGGTGGGGTGGTGCGTGGGCGGCTATCTGTGCGCGGCGGCCCTGGCGGTCAGTGCCGGGGCGCGGCCGGCCGGCCCGCTGCGGGCGGGGCTGCGGCTGCTGGTGCTGGCGGTGTACGCGCTGGCCGGAGGGGTGGGCGGCGCGGTGATCGCCGGGCCGGTGCTGGGTGCGGTGCCGGGAGGTGTGCTCGAACTGTCCCTGCTGGGCGCGCTGGTGGTGTTCGCCACCGGGGCGGCGACCCTGGCGCTCCAGGGACTGTTCGGGGTGGTGGGGCTGGGACTGGCCGTCCTGCTGGTGGTGGTGCTCGGCAACCCCGGCGCGGGCGGCGCCTCTCCGGGGCCGCTGCTGCCGCCGTTCTGGCGGGACATCGGCCCGGCGCTGATCCCGGGGGCGGGCACCTGGTCGGTGCGCTCCCTCGCCTACTTCGACGGCCGCGCCATGGGCGGTGCGCTGCTGGTGCTCGCCCTGTGGGCCGCGGCCGGCACGCTGCTCACGCTGGTCGCCGCGTTCTTCCGCGGCCGCGCCGCCGACCGCGACCCGCTGGCCGCCGCGTTCCGCCGCTGAGGGCCCGCCGGCGCGGCGGCTTCAGGACAGGCGCAGGGCGAGGAAGAAGTCGACGCGGTCCTCCAGGCGGGTCAGGTCGCGGGCGGTGAGTTCCTCGATGCGTCCGATGCGGTAGCGCAGGGTGTTCACATGGACGTGCAGCCGCTCGGCGCAGCGGGTCCAGGAACCGTCGCAGGCCAGGAACGCCTCCAGGGTGCGCACCAGTTCGGCCCGGTGCCGCCGGTCGTAGGCGCGCAGCGGGTCCAGCAGCCGGGCGGTGAACATCCGGCGCACCTCGTCCGGGACGGACGGCAGCAGCAGCACGTGCGAGGCCAGTTCCTCGTCGCCCGCGCCGGCCACCCGCCCGCCGCGCGCCGCCGCCACCCGCCGCGCGTGCCGGGACTCCTCCAGCGCGCCCCGCAGCCCTTCCGCCGGGCCGACCGCCGCCGACACGCC
>NZ_WTLH01000282.1 GCF_011421595.1 Streptomyces sp. YIM 98790
GTGCCCGCGCGGCCCGCGCGGCCCGCCGCGTCCCGCCGGACCGGCCGCCGGGGCGTCAGGCGTCGGCCGGGGGGACGCCCCAGGGACGGGCGAGGTGGGCGCCCCAGTCGCGCCAGAGGGGGCAGGGAAGCGCGGGCCGGCCGTCCATGAAGCGGTTGACCTCGTTGTAGTAGGCCGGGCGGATCGGCAGATAGGGATGCGCCACCCGCTGCGGGCAGGCGTTGCGGTCCACCGGCAGCCGCCAGCCGCCCGGCATCAGCGGCAGGTCGGTGGCCGAGGTGACGCTCAGCGAGCGCACCCGCTCCGGCAGCGGGCGGGCGATGATCCGTGACGAGGCTCCCACGTCGGCCAGCAGTTCGCGGGCGGCCGGTGCGTCCGGGTCGAACTGGAAGTCCAGCAGATCGGCCAGCGGCACGAGCAGGCGCAGCAGGTCGCCCGCCACCCGGCCCCGGCCGTTCTCGCCCTCCGGCGGATAGCCCAGCGGGCTCTCCGGGAAGGGCCCGACCAGCACCAGTGTCTCCACGCCCGGGGCCACGCCCTCGGCCAGCGCCTGCCACACCACCCAGACCGCGTGCGAGTGCGCGGCCACCGTCACCGGCTCGGGCAGCCTCCGCACCTGCTCGGCGAAGGCCTCGACCTGCTCGTGCAGCGGGCGCTGGGTGTCGGCCGGGCCGTACGGGCGGCCGGTGGTGATCGGGCAGCGGGCCGAGCGCTGCGGCTGCCCCTCCCCCGGCCCCGCGTACGAGTAGTAGTAGGTCTGCTCGCAGGTGTATCCCAGCCGCCGGACCTCGGTCTCGAAGATGGCGCCGCGCCCGGAGTGCGACCCGATGCCGGACATCAGCAGCAGCGACCCGGGGCGCGGCTCGGGACGCGGTCCGTACCCGGGATCGTCACGGGTGGCGACGAAGACCGTGGCGACGACCGCGAAGGCCGCCCCGGCCGCGGCCAGCCGCAGCAGCGGGCGCCCGCGGGGCGGCCGGACCAGCGCCGCCACGGCCACCGCCGTGGCCAGTGCCGAGACCGGCACCAGCCACACCGCCAGCGCGGGCCGGGCGTCCGCGAGCGCGCCGAGGGCCAGCAGCGCCAGGGCGTAGGGCAGCAGCACGGTGATGCGCAGCCCCCGCCGCCAGGACCGGCGCCAGGCGGTGCGCAGCCGTTCGGTGCCCTGCCACGGCAGCGAGGCGGTCAGGAACCAGCTCAGGGCGAGCAGCGAGGCCGCCGCCCAGAACAGCCGGGCGTAGAGCAGCGTCTGGGCCATGAAGTCAAGCTGCGCGACCAGCGCCAGCGGCAGCCCGGCGGCCAGATAGAACAGCAGCGCGAAACCGGCACGCCGCGCGGTGAGCCCGCCGAGCAGGATGGCCAGCACGGCCACCCGGAGCGCCAGCAGCAGGGCCAGCAGCGCCACGAACACCGGGTAGGAGGGCGCCCGGCTCAGCAGCACCCGCAGGTCCGTGAAGAAGTCGGCGGGCGGCAGGGCCACCAGATGCACCAGCCCCGGCCAGCGCGGCAGCACGCCGGCCAGGGCCAGCCCGGTCACCGCGGCGGCCAGCGCCGCCAGCGGCCACAGCCGGGATGCGAGTGCCGGCCCCGCCGCTCCGAAGACGGAAGCGGAACCGGATTCACCCTGCCGCGTGCCGCGCGGTGCTCTCAGCGGACCCACCTCCCGGGGTATACCACCTCGGTCCGGGCGGCGGGGCGGAAACCGCCGGGCGGTTCCCTGCCCGGCGGTTTCCGCCGCCGGAGTCCGGGCCGGGCCCGGCGCTGTCGGGCCCGGCGGGTCGCTCCGTCCGGGCCGGGCCCGGCGGGAGCGGGAGACAGGGAGGGCAACGGGGGGAACGGCAGGTGAGGGGACGGTGGGCAGGACGGACGGAAGGGAGCGGGGGGGACGTCGTCGTCGTGGGGCTCGTGGTGTCGATGGCTGGACGGAATCCGGTCGCATCGGGTCGGGGGGACAGGCGGGCGGGTGGGGTGGGCGGTGCCGGGGGGATGGGGATGGTGTGGGGATGGTGTGCGGTCGGGGTCGTGGGGTCATGCCGGTGCGGGGCGGCCTTCCCGCTCCGGTGATGCCCGCCGGGCAGCGTGCCGCCCCGGGAGGCCGGTCGGCGTCAGGCGCGGCGCGGAAGGGGGGCGGGACCGCCACCGAGCGCCGCCGCGCCCCGCGGGCCCGGCACGGCAAGCTCCCGGTGGTGCTGGTGCGGCGGCTGGTGGCCGTGGCGGCCCGGTGCCGCCGGGGCGCCCTCGCCGCCCACCGCCACGGAGATCCGCACCCCCTGGTCGGCCAGCGCCTCCAGTTCGGTGGCGGCCCGGCCGGCCTCCGGGGGCGGTTGGTTGGTGACCAGCTGGCTGATCATGTCGGTGGGCACGGTCTGGAACATGGTGTCGGCGCCGAGCTTGGTGTGGTCGGCCAGCACCACGACCTCGGCGGCGGCGTTGACCAGCGCACGGTCCACGCTGGAGGAGAGCATGTTGGAGGTGGACAGGCCCCGGGCGGCGGTCAGGCCGGCCCCGGAGAGGAAGGCCCGGGAGACCCGCAGCCCGTGCAGGGACTGCTCGGCCCCGCTGCCCACCAGGGCGTAGTTGGAGCCGCGCAGGGTCCCGCCGGTCATCACCACCTCCACCCGGTTGGCGTGCGCGAGGGCCTGGGCGACCAGCAGGGAGTTGGTGACCACCGTCAGCCCGGGGATACGGGCCAGTCTCCGGGCCAGTTCCTGGGTGGTGGTGCCGGCTCCCAGCACAATGGCCTCGCCCTCCCGGACCAGGCCCGAGGCGTACTCGGCGATGGCGGTCTTCTCGGCGCTGGCGGCCAGGGAGCGCTGCGGGAAGCCCGCTTCCCTGGTGAGCCCGCCGGGCAGGACCGCACCGCCGTGTCTGCGGTCCAGCAGCCCTTCGGCCTCCAGCGCGCGGACGTCACGGCGTACGGTCACTTCCGAGGTCTGGACGACACGGGCGAGCTCACGGAGCGACACGGCTCCGTTGGCCCGCACCATTTCGAGGATCATCTGGCGACGTTCTGCAGCGAACACAAAACCGACGGTAACGCCAAAGAGCGGGTCGTTTCAGCAGGTTACGCAAATACTCGGAAGTTGTCCCCTGATGGCGCCTCGGTGTGATATAGGACATCTCCCCCCGGGCCAGACATCCGGACATCTCCCCGGAGAACCGCCCTGACCTGCAACAACACCCGTCCGAAGGGCGGTTACGGCAGGTCCTCCGCCTTCCCGGTCTGAAGCTGACGGGCCGATTCGGCGATCGAACCCGACAGAGATGGGTACACCGTGAACGCTTTTGCGATCTGCTCGACAGTCAGGCTGTTGTCCACCGCGACCGAAATCGGATGGATCAACTCGCTGGCCCGCGGGGCGACCACCACACCGCCCACCACGATGCCCGTCCCCGGCCGGCTGAACAGCTTGACGAAGCCGTCCCGGATGCCCTGCATCTTGGCGCGGGCGTTGCGCATCAGCGGCAGCTTCACCGCCCGGGCGTCGATCCGCCCCTCGTCCACATCGGCCTGGGTGTACCCCACCGTGGCGATCTCGGGATCGGTGAAGATGTTCGCCGAGACGGTGTTGAGGTCCAGCGGCGCCACCGCGTGGCCCAGGAAGTGATACATGGCGATCCGGCCCTGCATGGCCGCCACCGAGGCCAGCGCCAGCACCCCGGTGACATCGCCCGCCGCGTACACGCCCGGCGCCGAGGTGCGCGACACCCGGTCGGTGCGGATGTGACCGGAGTCCTTCAGCCGCACCCCGGCCTCCTCCAGGCCCATGCCCTCGGTGTTGGGCACCGCGCCCACCGCCATCAGGCAGTGCGTGCCGGAGATGGTGCGCCCGTCGGAGAGCGTCACCTCCACCCGCTCCTGGCCGTCCGGCCCGGCCACCCGCTTGGCCGCGGCGGCCCGGGAGCGGGACATCACGTTCATGCCGCGCCGCCGGAAGACCTCCTCCAGCACGGCCGCGGCGTCCGGGTCCTCGCCCGGCAGCACCCGGTCCCGGGACGACACCAGGGTGACCCGGGAGCCCAGCGCCTGGTAGGCCCCGGCGAACTCGGCGCCGGTCACACCGGAACCGACCACGATCAGCTCGCGCGGCAGCTCCCGCAGGTCGTAGACCTGGGTCCAGTTCAGGATGCGCTCGCCGTCGGGGCGGGCGTCCGGCAGCTCGCGGGGGTGGCCGCCGGTGGCGACCAGCACGCAGTCCGCGACCAGCTCCCGCTGCTCGCCCTCCTGGCCGGTGACGACCACCCGGCGCGAGCCGTCGGGGGCCTGCGGGCCGTCCAGCCGGCCCGCGCCGCGCAGCACCCGTACCCCCGCCCGGGTGACGGAGGCGGTGATGTCATGCGACTGGGCCAGCGCCAGCTGCTTGACCCGGCGGTTGACCTTGGCCAGGTCCACGCCCAGCACCCGGGCGGCGGCGAGCCGGCCGCCGTCCGCCAGCGTGATGCCCAGTTCCTCGTGCGCGGACTCGAAGCTGGTCATCACCTCGGCGGTGGCGATCAGGGTCTTGGACGGCACACAGTCCGTCAGCACCGAGGCGCCGCCCAGCCCGTCGCGGTCGACTACCGTCACCTCCGCGCCGAGCTGCGCCGCCACCAGCGCCGCCTCGTATCCGCCAGGTCCGCCACCGATGATCACGATCCGAGTCACATGGCTCAGTGTCTCGCACCCGGTGGACGATCTCTCGCCGGGGCGGCCATCGAAACCGAAACCGCCGTACATCTCACACCGCGGGGGTGGCGGCCGTGACCCCGCCGCCGCGCTTGCCGGGCGGCGCGCGGTTTCCTTCCCGTACCCTGCCCTCCGTGACCGCTTCCGCCCGGCCGGCCTCGGCCCGGCGGCGGGGAGGCGGGCCACCGTCCCGGTTGGCGGTGCCGCGACACGGTGCCGAGACTGAGGGCGAAGTCCGTCCCTTCGAGAGGGGAGCCATGGAGCTCTACGCCGCCTACGCGGGAAATCTTGACGCCCGGCTGATGTCCCGGCGCGCGCCGCATTCGCCGCTGCGCTGCGTGGGCTGGCTGACGGGCTGGCGGCTCACCTTCGGAGGTGAACACATGGGCTGGGACGGTGCCCTGGCCACCATCGTGGAGGAACCGGTCTCCCAGGTCTTCGTCGGGGTGTACGACATCGCACCGGTGGACCAGGAGGCGCTCGACCGCTGGGAGGGTGTGGACCTGGGCATCTACCGCCGCCACCCGGTCACCGTGCACACCCTGGAGGGCGACCTGCGGACCTTCGTGTACGTGCTCAACGGCTACGAGGGCGGCCTGCCCTCGGCCCGCTACCTGGGCGAGATCGCCGACGCCGCGGAGTCGGCCGGCGCCCCGCACGACTACGTCATGGAACTCCGCAAACGCCCCTGCTGACCGCTGCTGCCGACCCGCTGCGCGGAGCCCCGCCGCCCGCCCGCCGCCTGCCCGCCGCCCCTGCTCACGGCCCGCCCGCCGCGCGGGCCGCCGCC
>NZ_WTLH01000283.1 GCF_011421595.1 Streptomyces sp. YIM 98790
CGCCGCCCGAGGGAGGACCGTTGGCCCGTCGACCGCTGCTCACCGCCGCCGTGGCGCTGTGCGCCGTGGCCGCCGCCGTCGCCCCGACCACCGCCGCCGGCGCACCGGCGGACGGGGAGGACGACGGGTCCGGCGGCCGGATGCTGCTCACCGTCAGCGGGCGCGGCAAGGACCTGTCGTGGATCCGCTGGGTGGAGCTGAGCTGCCCCCCGCGGCAGGCGGACGCGGCCCGGGCCGGCACCCGGCGGGCGGCGCCGCAGCCGCGGGGCGGTCATCCGGACCCCGCCCAGGCCTGCGCGGATCTGGACGGGGCCGGCGGCGAACTGCGCCGGATGTCCCGTGGTGACGAGCCCTGCACACGCGAATACGACCCGGTGACGGCTTCCGCCACCGGGTCGTGGTACGGCCGGCCGGTGGCCTGGCACGAGACCTTCGGCAACTCCTGCGAGATGCGCAGCCGTACCGGCGCGGTGTTCGCGTTCTAGCCGGACCGCCGCCGCGCGCCGTGTGCCGCCCGCCGCCGGGGAGGAGGCCGTCCTCCCCGGGCTCGCGGGCGCGGTCCGCACGGTCCTCGAAGCCCTGACAGCGTCTCAGGACCCTGAGAACCGTGCGGAGCCCTCGGCACCGGCGGCGGCAGCGGGCCCGGCCGTCATTCCTCCACGAGCAGGCTGCGGCGCAGTCTGCTCAGCGTGCGGGCGAGCAGCCGCGAGACGTGCATCTGCGAGATGCCCAGTTCCTCGCCGATCTGCGACTGCGTCATGTTGGCGACGAAGCGGAGCGAGAGAATCCTGCGGTCGCGCGGCGAGAGCTGCGCGATCAGCGGCTTGAGGGACTCGATGTACTCGATGCCCTCCAGGCCGTGATCCTCGTACCCGATGCGGTCGGCGAGGGCGCCCTCGGCGTCGTCCTCCTCGGGCTGGGCGTCCAGCGAGCTGGCGGTGTAGGCATTGGCCGCCGCCATGCCCTCGACCACCTCGTCCTCGCCGATGCCGAGCCGCTCGGCCAGCTCCGCCACGGTGGGGGCGCGGTCCAGCCGCTGGGCCAGCTCGTCGCCCGCCTTGGCCAGGTCCAGGCGCAGTTCCTGGAGCCGCCGCGGGACCCGGACGGACCAGGAGGTGTCGCGGAAGAAGCGCTTGATCTCGCCGATGATGGTGGGCATCGCGAAGGTGGGGAACTCCACCCCGCGGTCCGGCTCGAACCGGTCGATCGCCTTGATCAGACCTATGGTGCCCACCTGGATGATGTCTTCCATCGGCTCGCTGCGGGAGCGGAACCGGGAGGCGGCGAACTTCACCAGGGCCAGGTTGAGTTCCACCAGGGTGTTGCGGACGTAGGAGAACTCATGGGTGCCCTCCTCCAGCGTCCGCAGCCTCTCGAAGAGGCTCTTGGACAACTCCCGCGCGTCCCACGGCGCCACCTCGTCGTACGGGGGGATCTCGGACAGCTCCTCGCGCAGCGCGTCCAGCGCCGGGGCGGAGTCGTGGCCGTGGGCGGGGGTGTCGTCGACAGCCGTGTCGTCACTGCGGGTATCGGCGTCGGTTCGGTTGATGTGGGGGGCGGGTGACATGAAGAAGTGTCCTCCGTTGTGGTTCGGCATACGGCCGCCGAAGCCGTTCGTCATCTGTGCTCCGCCGGTACGGCGCCTCCTTCGCTGCTTCTCGGTTCCTCGGTGGTTTGCCGTTCGCGGAATTTCCTGTTATTCGAATCGGTGCACGACATCCGGACCGTGACATCCGGGCGGCCGTGACGGCCCGCCGTGTGCCGTGCCTTCTTCTAGCCCTACCGGGGACAGTACCGGCAAGGCAAGTCCGCTATGTCCGAATTCAGGTTAATGTCAGCGTTGTTCGGGTACTCGGGTCGTACCCGACGGGCTATGGTTCGAACCTAGTCAGCAAGCTGCACAGAACTGAAGGGGGCTGCATGGACCGCGGCCAGCCGGAAAGCGCACGCCGGCGACAGTTCACGGTCGATGCACGTCGCCTCCCGCCGGTCGCCATTGTCGAGCCGCGAGGTGAACTCGATCACCATTCCGCGGAGATGTTGCGTGTATCACTTCACGCCTGCGTCACCGGTGACTGTCCGTGGATTGTGGTCGACTGCTCGCAACTCGACTTCTGCGATTCGACCGGGCTGAACGCACTCCTCGCCGCCCGGCTGGAATCCGAGGCGGCCGGCGGCGGCATTCATCTGGCCGCGCCGCAGCCGCTGGTCGCCCGGCTGCTGGAGATCACCGGCGCCGGGAGGGTCTTCACCCTGCACGACACCGTGGAGGCCGCGCTCGCCGCACTCCCCGGCGAGCCGCGCTGACCGGGCCCGCACGGCCGGTCACCCGCCGCCACGCAGGGCCCGGTGACCACTTTGCGGCAGAGGGTTACCCGGGTCACACTATGGCGCACAGATGACAGGTGTCCCGGTCGGTTATCAGGGCAGGAGTCCAGGCACATTCGACGCCGGGGAGATCCGACGCCCGGCACGGCGCCCGTGACGGCCCCGGGGCGGGCCGGTGACGACCGGGCCGGCGGCAGGGCCGGCAGAACGGAGTCCGCGACGGGGCGGGCGCCGCACACGGGACCCACGGGGCCGAGGGGAGGCGAACGCGCATGAACGCAATGGCGCAGCCGTACCCTCCGGACGGCGAGGGCACCGGCCCGCGTGGCCTGCGGCACCCGGCCGGGCCGGCCGCCGTGCCGCCCCCCTCGCCCGCGTCGCCTCCCCCTCCCCCTCCCCCTCCCCCTCACCCTCCGTCTCCCTCTTCCTCTCCGCCCGCCCCTCCCGCCTCCGCCCCCNACCCTCCGTCTCCCTCTTCCTCTCCGCCCGCCCCTCCCGCCTCCGCCCCCTCCGGGGTCACCGGCCAGGTCCGGCGGCTGCGGCTGTCCGGCATCAGCGGCACGGTGGCCCGCGCCCGGGAATTCGCCCGCGAGGCCCTGTACGACTGGGGCTGGCTGCCGGCCGACGACGACGACCGCCGGGCCGCCGCCGAGGACGCCCTGCTGGTGGTCTCCGAGCTGGTCACCAACGCCTGCCTGCACACCGACGGCCCGCGCGAGCTGCGGCTGCGCCGTGGCCCCCGCACGCTGCGGGTCGAGGTCAGCGACGCCGGTGGCGGCCGCCCCGCCCCGCGCAGCACCCGGGTTCCCGGCCGCCCCGGCGGCCACGGCATGTTCATCGTCGAGCGGCTCTCGCTGGACTGGGGCGTCACCGAGGAGCAGCCGGAGCCGCCCGGGGGAACGGCCGAAGCCGCAGCGGGCCCGCCCGGCCGCCCGGCGGACACGGCGGCCGGGGAAACGGCGGGAAAAACGGTCTGGGCCGAGCTCGCAGCCGCCCCCTGACCGCTTCCGCGCTCCCCCCGCCGCGCCGCGAGCGCGGAGCGCGCCCCGCACGCCTCCCCGTGGTGCTGCGCGCACCTGACAGCCGCGGACACCGATAATCACCCTCCGGCGTCTACCATCAGGCCATGACCCGAGTACTGCTCGCCGAGGACGACGCATCCATCTCGGAGCCGCTGGCCCGAGCGCTGCGACGCGAGGGCTACGAGGTGGAGGTGCGCGAGGACGGCCCCGGCGCCCTCCGCGCCGGGCTGCGCGGCGACGTCGATCTCGTGGTCCTGGATCTGGGCCTGCCCGGCATGGACGGGCTGGAGGTCTGCCGCCGCCTGCGCACGGAGGGCCTGGGCCTGCCGGTCCTGGTGCTCACCGCCCGCGCCGACGAGGTGGACACCGTGGTCGGGCTGGACGCCGGTGCCGACGACTACGTCACCAAACCGTTCCGCCTCGCCGAGCTGCTGGCCCGGGTCCGCGCGCTGCTGCGCCGCGGCACCGCCGAGCACGCCCCGGCGCCCGCCGTGCACGGCATCCGGATCGACGTGGAATCCCACCGGGCCTGGCTCGGCGATGAGGAACTCCACCTCACGGCCAAGGAGTTCGATCTGCTGCGGGTCCTGGTGCGGGACGCCGGCCGGGTGGTCACCCGTGAGCAGCTCATGCGCGAGGTCTGGGACACCACCTGGTGGTCGTCCACCAAGACCCTGGACATGCACATCTCCTGGCTGCGCAAGAAGCTCGGCGACGATGCCGGGAACCCCCGCTACATCGCCACCGTGCGCGGCGTCGGCTTCCGCTTCGAGAAGGGGTGAGACCGCCCCGCCGTGCGCCGCCGACTGATCAACTCCACGCTCGCCGTCGTCCTGGTGGTCATCGCCGTCTTCGGCATCTCCATGGTGCTGGTGGAGACCCGCGCCATCGACGCCAGCGCCCGCGACAGGCTCCAGTCGGAGGCCGCCCGGCTGGTCACCGAGGTGGAGAGCCGGCTGGTGGCCGGCGAGCCGGTCACCCCCGACACCATGCGGGAGCTCGTCCAGCCCGAGCGCCAGGTGGTCATCGACCTGGCGGGCCGGGAGCCGTTCACCGTGGGGGAGGAGCCCGACGGTGCGGTGCTGGAGGCCACCGAGCAGGGCACCCAGGGCGAGACCGTCACCGTCCGGCAGGACGGCTCGGTGGTCAGTGACGAGGTCGGCCGCTCCCTGCTGATCATCCTGGCGGTGGCGGCGGTCACCGTGGCCTCGGCCGCCGTGCTGGCGCTGCGCCAGGCCCGGCGGCTGGCCACCCCCCTGACCGAGCTGGCCGAGTCCGCCGAACGCCTCGGCTCCGGCGATCCGCGCCCCCGCCACCGCCGCTACGGCGTCGAGGAGCTGGACCGGGTGGCCGATGTGCTGGACGCCAGCTCGGAGCGCATCCACCGGATGATCACCGCCGAGCGCCGGCTCGCCGCCGACGCCTCCCACCAGCTGCGCACCCCGCTGACCGCGCTCTCCATGCGGCTGGAGGAGATCATCGCCACCGACGACCCGGAGACCGTCAAGGAGGAGGCGTCCATCGCGCTGGCCCAGGTGGAGCGGCTGACCGATGTGGTGCAGCGGCTGCTCACCAACTCCCGGGAGCGCCGGATGGAATCGGCGGTGGGCTTCGACCTGGACGAGATCGTGCTCCAGCAGATCGAGGAGTGGCGGCCCGCCTACCGGGCCCGGGGGCGCGTGATCGTGCACTCCGGCAAGCCGGGGCTGCGGGCGGTCGGCACCCCGGGGGCGGTGGCCCAGGTACTGGCGGCGCTGGTGGAGAACGCGCTGATGCACGGCGGCGGCACGGTGGCGATCCGCACCCGGACGGCGGGCAACCAGGTGGTGGTGGAGGTCACGGACGGCGGCCGGGGGGTGCCGCCCTCGCTGGGCTCACGGGTCTTCGAGCGGGCGGTGAGCGGCCGGAACTCCACCGGGCTGGGGCTGGCCGTGGCCCGCGACCTGGCCGAGGCGGACGGCGGCCGGCTGGAGCTGCGCCAGCTCCGTCCCCCGGTGTTCGCGCTCTTCCTCAGCCGGGCCCGGGACGACGAGCCCGCGCCCTGAACCGGCCGCCTGCCGCCCGGCCGGCCCCCGCCCCCGCCCCGGCCCCCG
>NZ_WTLH01000284.1 GCF_011421595.1 Streptomyces sp. YIM 98790
CCACCGCCGGCCCCGCCCACGCCGCCGGGCGGCACGGCGGCTCCGGGCGCCGGGGCCGCACCGGCCTGCCCGTCCCCGCGGTCATCGCCCACCGCGGCGCCTCCGGCTACCGCCCGGAGCACACCCTGGGCGCCTACCAGCTCGCCCTGGACATGGGCGCGGACGTCATCGAGCAGGACCTGGTCCCCACCAAGGACGGCAAGCTGGTCTGCCGCCACGAGAACGAGATCGGCGGCACCACCGACGTGGCGGACCGCCCGGAGTTCGCCGGCCGCCGCACCACCAAGACCGTGGACGGCACCGAGGTCACGGGCTGGTTCACCGAGGACTTCACCCTCGCCGAGCTCAAGACCCTGCGGGCCACCGAGCGCATCCCGGACATCCGTCCCCACAACACCCTCTACAACGGCCGCTGGACCGTGCCCTCCTTCGAGGAGGTGCTGGACTGGGCCGGGGAGCAGGGGCGCCGCCGGGGCCGCCCGGTCTGGCTGCACGTGGAGACCAAGCACCCCACCTACTTCCGCAACGCCGGGGTGCCCCTGGAGGAGGAGCTCGCCCGGCTGCTGCGCAGCCACGGCCTGCACCGCAAGAACTCCCCGGTCTTCCTCCAGTCCTTCGAGCCCACCAGCATGGAGCGGATGTCGCACCTGGTGGACACCCCCCGGGTGGTGCTGCTGTGGACCCCGGACGACCGCCCCTACGACTTCCAGACCTCCGGCGACCCGCGCACCGTGGCCGATCTGGTCACCCCCGAGGGCCTGGCCGGGATCGCCCGCTACGCCCAGGGCATCGGGCCGCTGCTGGACCTGATCATCCCCCGCACCCCGGACGGCAGCCTGGGCACGCCCACCACCCTGGTCGCCGACGCGCACGCCGCGGGCCTGCTCCTGCACCCCTACACGGCGCGCAACGAGAACCGCTTCCTGCCCGCCGACCACCGCCGCGGCACCGACCCCAACGGCTACGGCGACGTCTTCGGCGCGCTGCGGACCTGGTTCGGGCAGGGCATCGACGGAATCTTCACCGACCACCCGGACACCGCGCTGCTCGCCGCCGCGGACTTCCGGGCGGAAGCCGGTTCCTCCTGATCCAGGGCGCCTGATCCACGACCGCCGCCCGGCCCGGGCCCGCACGGCCCCGGCCGCCTCCCGCCGCCGCCCCCGGAAGCTGCCCTCCGGGGGCGGCCGTGCACACTGCGGAGTCGGAAATCTCACAGCCGACTTCGCGTTTGTGAGTTCCGCGGGGTGGAACGTCCGGACAGAATGCATCTGGCACGGGTCATCCCTGTGCCGGCAGGGCACCAGACGGCCGGACGCGCGACACCCTCAGCACGGCGCGCCCGGCCCCATCCCCCGTGAGGAGGCGTGCGCCATGGGCATGAGCGTCACGATCGGACCGGCCACCGAACAGGACGCCGAGCACATCCTGAAGCTGCAGTACCTCTGCTACCAGTCAGAAGCTGAGCTCTACAACAACTACCGCCTCGAACCGCTCACCCAGACCCTGGACGAGCTCCGGGCCGAACTCGCCGA
The DNA here is from genome assembly GCF_011421595.1 of Streptomyces sp. YIM 98790. Classification (GTDB taxonomy): domain Bacteria; phylum Actinomycetota; class Actinomycetes; order Streptomycetales; family Streptomycetaceae; genus Streptomyces. The sequence continues at coordinate 1,533 of NZ_WTLH01000284.1, forward strand.
CGGCCGTGTCCTCGTGGCCCGGCTCGGCGACGAGGTCGTCGGATCCGTACGGGGCCGCGTCGACGAGCATGGCACCGCCGCCATCTCCAAGCTGATCGTCCACCCCCGCATGCAGCGCCACGGACTGGGCAGCCGGCTGCTGGCCGCCCTGGAGGAGCTGCTGGCCGGCGAAGGGGCCGCCAGCCGCTACCGGCTGTTCACCGGGCACCGCAGCGAGGGCAACCTCCGCCTCTACCGCAAGCTGGGCTACGTCCCGGTCGCCACCGAACGCGTCTCCCCGGCACTCAGCCTGGTCACCCTGGAGAAGCCGTCCGGCACCGACCGCGCCGGCGGCAGCGTCGCCGCCGGTGAACTCGCCGCCAGCGCCTGACGCCGAACCCGGCCGGCGTACCTGCCCCCGCCGTCAGGGCCGGCGGTCCTGCCGGGAACCGCGGAGCCAGAACAGCCCGGTCACCGGCAGGACTACCGGAATGAACAGATAACCCATGCCGTACTCCGACCACACCGTGGAATCGGGGAAGGCCGAGGGACCGAGCACCGTCCAGGTGCCGACGCCGAGAACGCCCGCCAGCTCCGCCACACAGGCACCGAACGCCAGCCGGCGGGCGTTCTCGCCGCCCCGCACCAGCGCCGCCGTGATGAACACGTACACCACCGCGGCCAGCGCGGAGAGTGTGTAGGCCAGCGGCGCCTGGCCGAAGCGGGTGGTGAGCTGGTACAGGGAGCGCGACACGGCCCCGATGGTGATGATCGCGTAGACCGTGACCAGCAGCAGCCCGGGCCCGGCCACCAGCCGCCGCCCCTGCCGGCTCCGCCCGGCGCCGCTCCGCTCGCCGGTCGCGGGTGGGGTGTCAGCCAAGACCGCCTCCCCAGATGTCGTGCAGCCGGAGCTGGAGCGCGGGCACCACCAGCGCGCCCACCGCCACCGTGGCCGAGCCCCACCGGGACCGCTCACCCAGCGAGATGAACCCGGTCACCGGCACGCACAGCGCCACGGTCAGCAGATACGACACCAGCACCAGGGTGGTGTCCCCGGCCGGGCGCTCGCCGCGGGCCAGCAGCACCGTCGCGATCAGCAGCTGCGCGATCGCCAGCAGGGACACCACGGCCATGCCGCCGAAATGCCAGTCCTTGGTCGGCTGGTCGCGCAGGGCCGCCAGGCCGCACCAGGCCGCCAGCAGCAGCGCCGCCACCGCCAGCGTGACGGTCAGGGGGGTGAGCATGCGGCCGACTCTACTGGGCCGCCGCCGGCCGCCCGGAACCGCCCGCCCGGCCCCGGCCGGACTTGCCATCCGGGGCCCGGCGCTGCACATCCGGGCCGCATGCTGCATGCTGTCCCCCGGACCCCACGCATGGAGCGGCGCAATGACACCCACCTTCCCCGACATCACCATCACCACCGAAAGACTGGTGCTGGGCCCGTTCGAGGAAGCACATGTCCCGGAGCTCATCGACATGATGAACGACGAGCTCACCGCCGCCTGGACATCCGCGCCCGCCCCCTACACCCTGCGCGACGCCCGCCAGTGGGTGGGCCTGCTCGCCCCCGCCGAACGGACCGAGGGCCGGGGCGTGGTCTTCGCCGTGACCGAGCACCTCACCCAGCGCCTGGTCGGCACCGTGCACCTGCGGCGCACCGACTGGCGCATCCGCTCCGCCGAGGCCGCCTACGTGGTCGCCCCCTGGGCGCGCGGCGAGGGCTACGCCGGTGAGTCCGTGCTGGCCGCCGCCCAATGGCTGTTCCGGGACCAGAAGTTCGAGCGGCTGGAGATCCGCACCGACGCCGCCAACACCGCCGCCCAGCAGGTGGTGCTCAAGCTGGGCTGCGTCAGCGAGGGCGTGCTGCGCAACGCCTCCATCGTGCGCAGCCGCACCGCGGGCGGCGGCTGGACCGAGATCCGCGGCGATCTCATCGTCTGGAGCCTGCTCCCGGAAGACCTGGAGGAGACCCCCAGGGGCCACTGACCTGCGGCGCGATAGGCTGCCAGCCCCGAACGGCGACACCACTCCAGGAGCGCGCTGACCATGGCCGACCGCGTCACCGTGATCGGGTGGGACGGCTCGCCGCTCACCCCCGCGGCGCGTGCCGCGCTGGCCGCCGCCACCCTGGTGGCCGGGGCGCCGCGCCACCTGGCGCTGCCCGAGGTGCCGGCCGCCGCCGAAACGGTCCGGCTGGGCAGCGTGACGGTCGCGGCCGGCCGCATCGCCGCGCACCGCGGCACCGCGGTGGTGCTGGCCGACGGCGACCCGGGCTTCTTCGGCGTGGTGCGCGCCCTGCGCGACCACCGGCACGGGCTGGAGGTGGAGGTCATCCCGGCCGTCTCCGCGGTCGCCGCGGCCTTCGCCCGGGTCGGCATGCCCTGGGACGACGCCCGGGTGGTGGTCGCCCACCGCCGCACCCTGCGCCGCGCGGTCAACGTCTGCCGGGCACACACCAAGGTGGCGGTGCTCACCGCGCCCGGCGCCGGACCGGCCGAGATCGCCCTGCTGCTCGGCCCGGTGCCGCGCACCTTCGTCATCTGCGAATCACTGGGCACCGATGCGGAACAGGTCACCGTGCTCACCTCGGACCGGGTCGCCGGGCACCGCTGGACCGACCCCAATCTGGTGATCGTGATCGGCGCCCCGGCCGGGGCGCCGGACGGCGAGCACTGGCTGGCCGGGCTGGACCCGGCCGAGGACGGCCGGCCGCGCGGCTGGGGCCTGCCCGCCGCCCTTGCCGCTGCCTCCTCCGCTGCCGTCGCACCCGAGGACGCGGGCCCGTCCGGCGCCGTGGGCCCGCCCGGACCGCCGGACCCGGCCGGCAGGCTGCGCGCCCTGCAACTGGCCGCGCTGGGCCCGCGCACCGGCGATCTGGTCTGGGACGTGGGCAGCGACGACGGGCTGACCGCCGCCGAGGCGGCCCGGTTCGGCGCCGCGGTCATCGCGGTCGACCGGGACGCCGCCGCCTGTGCCCGGACCGCCGAGGCCGCCCGGCGGCTCGGGGTGCAGCTCCAGGTGGTGCGCGGCGCGGCCCCGCAGGTGCTGGAGTCGCTGCCCGAACCCGATGTGATCCGGATCGGCGGCGGCGGTCCGCGCACGCTGTCCGCCTGCGTGGACCGCCGTCCGCAGCGGATCGTCACCCACGCCACGACCCGGGACCAGGCCGAGACGGCCGGACGTGTCCTGGCCGCCGGCGGCTACCGGGTGGAGTGCACTCTTGTCCAGCTGGTGGAGCTGAATACGGACACCTGGTCGGAGAGCGGGCGCACCGTGGCATTTCTGCTCACGGGCAGCCGGATGTGAATCGCGCAACGACAACATCGGTGACAAATCAGGGCCATTCATGCCGGGCCGGGACACCGTCCGCCGAGAGTGTCGGTCATGGCGGGTAGGGTGATGGATCGTTGTGCCGCCGCCCGTGCGCGGGGTTTTCTCCCCGCATGTCCGGATGGTGGGGAGCGGGGTCCTGCGTGCTGCACGACTGCCGCTCGCCGGCCCGGTGGCGCGGCACTCGCCGGGGCTGAAGGAGCAAGACCGATGCGCGAGAGGTACGCATGACGGACACCGGCCACAACGCGGAGCGGGGACAGTCGGGGCAGGCAGGTGGGCAGTCGGGACCGCTTGACCCGGGGGTCATGCCGGTTCCGGGCGGCTTTCCCTTCCCCGACGCGGCCGACGGCACCGACGACCACGAGGACGAGGATCTGCTGATGCCCGGCTCCCACGGGACGTGGGGCGAGACGGTGAGTTCCTACGGCACCCCGGCCTCGGGCACGCCCACGCCGGTCTTCGCCACCCCGGCGGACGGCACCCCGGCCGCCGCTCCCGCGCACCCGGCCGCGCCCGAGCCCGGCGCGGCACAGGCCGGC
>NZ_WTLH01000285.1 GCF_011421595.1 Streptomyces sp. YIM 98790
CCCCGCTCACGCAGCAACCGCGCCAGCCGCCCCGCACGCGCATCCAGCTCCGCATACGTCAGCGACTCCCCACCGCACACCACCGCCACCGCATCCGGCGTCAGCCCCGCCTGCCGCTCCACCAGACCCGCCACCGACACCGACGGCACCGCCACCGCCGTGTCATTGAACCCCCGCACCACCAGCTCACGCTCGGCCGGCTCCAGGACGTTCGCCAGCGCCACCGGCCGGGCGGGGTTGTCCACCACGTCCCGGATGACCCGCACGTAGCGGTCGGCGATGGCCCGCGCCGTGCTCCGGTCGAACAGGTCGGTGGCGAACTCCAGGTAGCAGAGCATCCCGGGCCCGGTCGGGTCCGAGAAGTAGTTGAACTCCAGGTCGAACTTGGCGGTGGGAGTGGAGAGCACCTCGAACCGGGCCTTCTCCAGGCCCGGCAGGTCCAGGTCGATCCAGGCGTCGTTCTCCCAGGTGAACATCACCTGGAACAGCGGGTGGTAGGCGGTCGAGCGCTCCGGGTTGAGCACCTCCACCAGCCGCTCGAAGGGGGCGTCCTGGTTGTCGTAGGCGGCCAGGGCCTTGCCCTTGACCCGCTCCAGCAGCTCCTCGAAGGTCGGGCTGCCCGACAGGTCCGCGCGCAGCACCCAGGTGTTGACGAAGAAGCCCACCAGGTCGGTGAGGTCGTCGTCGGTGCGGCCCGCGATGGTGGAGCCGATCGGGATGTCCTGGCCGGCGCCCAGTTGCTGAAGGGTCACGGCCAGGGCGGCCTGGAGCACCATGGGGGCGGTGACCTCGTGGCGGCGCGCCAGGGCCTCGATCCGGGAGAGCAGGTCGGGCCCGAGGGGGAAGTCGACCATGTCGCCGCGGTGGCTGGCGGCCGGGGGGCGCGGCCGGTCGGCCGGCAGCGGCAGCGGCTGCGGCACCCCCGCCAGCTCCTCACGCCAGTAACGGACCTGCCCGGCCAGCACGCTCTCCGGATCGTCCTCCTCGCCCAGCACCTCCCGCTGCCACATCGTGTAGTCCACGTACTGCACCGGAAGCTCCGGCCAGTCCGGCGCCTCACCGCGCAGCCGCGCCCCGTAGGCCGCCGCCAGATCCCGCGCCAGCGGCGCCATGGACTCGCCGTCGCTGGCGATGTGGTGGATCAGCAGCACCAGCACGTGTTCCCGCTCGCCGGAGCGGAACAGGGCCGCCCGCACGGGGATCTCCGCGGCGAGGTCGAAGACGGCGGAGGCGGCCTCGGCGACGGCGGCGTCGAGGCCGTCCGGGCCCACCTCGGTCAGCGGCATCTCCAGCGCGGCCTCGTCGGCGGGCAGCACATGCTGGGCGGGAACCCCCTGGTCCTCCACGATGAGGGTGCGCAGGCTCTCGTGCCGGCCCACCACGTCCCGCAGCGCCGACCGGAGTGCCGGAACGTCCAGGTCACCCGTCATCCGCAGAACGAACGGCACGTTGTAGGTCGCCGAGGGGCCCTCGAACCGGTCGATGAACCACAGGCGGCGCTGTGCGAACGACAACGGGATCATGACTGTCCACTCCTGTTCATCCTGCGCAGACGGGGCCGGCTGGACCTCGTTGCGTTCTTCACCGTGCGCGACAGTTCGGCGATGCTGCGGGACTGGAAGATGTCCCGGATCGGCACGCTCACTCCGAGCGTCTTGCGGATGCGGCTGGTCAGCCGCGTGGCGGCCAGGGAGTCACCGCCCAGTTCGAAGAAGTCGTCGTCGATCCCGACGCGTTCGGCCCCGAGCACTTCGGCCATCAGGGAGCACAGGGTCTCCTCCTGCGGGGTGCGCGGGGCGCGGTAGACCCGGCCGGGGGCGTCGGGTTCGGGCAGCGCCGCACGGTCCAGCCGCCCGTCCGGCCTGACCGGAAGGCGGTCCAGCGGCACCACGGCGGCCGGCACCAGGGGGCGCGGCAGCCGCTCCGCGGCCAGTGCGGACAGCTCGGCGGCGCCGGGCAGGCCGGTGGCACCGTCCGCGGCGCCGGTGCCGTCGGGCCCGTCGGGGCCGGTGGCCGCGGGCTCCACGTAGCCGACCAGGCGCGGTGACCCGCCCACGGCCTCGTCCGGGCGGGCCACGACCACGGCCCGGCCCACTCCGGGATGCCCGGACAGCACCTCCTCGACCACCGCCGGGGCGATCCGGGTGCCGTGCACCGAGACCTGGCCGTCGGTGCGGCCGAGGTATTCCAGGAGGCCGTCGTCGGTCCGGCGGACCAGGTCCCCGGTGCGGTGCATGCGGGAACCGGGCGGGCCGAAGGGGTCGGCCGGGAACCGCTCCGCGGTCGCCCCGGGCCGTCCACGGTAGCCGCGGGCCACCGTGGCGCCCGCCAGGTACAGTTCGCCGACGGCGCCGGGCGGCACGGGTGCCAGGCCGGCCCCGAGCACGTGGGCGCGGACGCCGGGCAGCGGGGCGCCGATCACGGTGGCGCCGGACCGGCCGGCCGGCCCCGCGTCCCCGCTCACCTCGTGCACAGCGGCCCAGCAGACCTCGCTCTGGCGGTGGACGTGCAGCACCCGTGCGCCGGGCACCGCCTCGCGCAGCCTCCGCAGCAGGGGCGGAGGCAGGGGTTCGCCGCCGAGCAGCAGCATCCCGGCCTCGATCTCCCCGGCCGTCTCGTCGAGCAGTGCGGCCAGGGCCCGGGGGGCGGAGCTGATCAGGGCGCCGGACCAGCCGTCCGCCCCGGGTGCCCCGTCCGGCCCGGGTGCCCCGGGTGCCGGTTGGAGGGTGCCGCCGGAGCACAGCGCCGCCAGCATCTCGATCACGGCCGACTCGGAGCCGGGCGGTGAGCCTGCCAGTACCCGGTCCCCGGGCCCGATGCCGAGCCGTGGAAGCAGTCCGGTCACGCAGGCGGTCAGGTTGCCGTGCGTGAGTGCCACGGCCCGGGGCTCGCCCGGGTGGGCCGCGGTGCAGACCAGGCAGGCCAGGTTCTCCGGCCGGGCGGCGTCACCGCCGGTGCCGTCTGCGGTCCGCGGGCCCGGCAGGGCGTCCACGAGGGTGTCCGGGTCGAGGCGGACGGTTCCGGGCAGTTCCGGCAGGTGCGGGGGCGCCCCGTCCGGGGCGAGCAGCACGGCCGGCCGGATGTCGGACAGCAGCGCCGCCAGGCGGGGTGCCGGGTCCGCCGGGTCGAGCGGCAGCAGGGCGCCGCCCGCCTTGGCCACCGCCAGCAGGGCGGTCACCAGCCCCGGGGAGGGCGGCAGTGCCGCGGCGACCGGGGTTTCCGCTCCGACGCCGCGCCGGACCAGTTCCCGGGCCAGCCGGTCGCTCCGCTCGTCCAGCTCCCGGTAGGTGAGCGCACCGCCGCCGTGCCATGCCACCGCCGCGGCGTCGGGGGTGGCGGCCGCCTGCCGCCGGAAGAGTCCGGTCACGGTCCCGGCGGCGGGGGCGTCCGCGGGGACGGGCGGGGGCAGCAGCCTGTCCCGTTCGCCGGGCTCCAGCAGGTCCACCGTGCCCACCGGGCGGTCCGGATCGGCCGCGAGCTGCCGCAGAATCCGCCCGTAGCGGGCGGCGATGCGCTCCGCCGCCGCAGGGTCGAGCAGCCGCTGCTGGTACTGCACGGTCAGCCGCGGCCGGTCGGCGTCGAGGAAGACCAGCACGGTCACCGGGTAGTGGCTCGCGGTGAAGGAGCGGATGCCGGTGATGGAGATTCCGGCCGCCCGGTTCGCCTCGACGATGCCCGCCCGGTCCATGGGGAAGGATTCGAAGCCGATGATCGTGTCGAAGAGCTGGTCCGTCCCGGCGGCCTGGTGGATCTCGGCCAGGCCGTAGTGGTGGTGGTCCATCAGGGCGGCCTGCCGCTCCTGGAGGCCGGTCAGCAGCCCGGCGAGGGTGCTGCCCGGGGCGCAGCGGACCCGGACCGGCAGGGTGTTGAGGAAGGTGCCGACCATGGAGTCCACGCCGGGCACGGCGGGCGGGCGGCCGGCCACCGTGGAGGCGAAGACCACGTCCTGCTTGCCGGTCAGGGCGGCGAGCAGCACTCCCCAGGCGCCCTGCACCACGGTGTTGAGGGTGACGCCGAGTTCGGCGGCGCGCCGGACCAGGCCGCGGGCCTCGGCGGCGGACAGCGGGACATCGGCCCGCCCGATCCCGGCGCCGCCGCCGCGGCCGGCGCCGGGCACCAGGACGGTGGGCTCGTCGATCCCGGCGAGTTCCCGCGTCCAGACCCGCGCCGACTCGGCCGCGTCCTGCCGGGACCGCCAGGCGAGGAAGTCGCGGTAGCTGTGCGCCGGCGGCAGCACCGAGGGGTCGGCGCCCGAGCCGTAGAGCCGCAGCAGGTCCTGGACCAGCAGCGGCACCGACCAGCCGTCGAACAGCACGTGGTGGGCGGTCAGCACGAGTTCGGACCGCTCCGGCTCCATCCGGACCAGGGAGAGGCGCAGCATCGGCGGGGCCACCGGGTCGAAGTGCGCCTTCAGATCGTCTTCCAGGAAGCGTTCGAACGCCTCGGCGCGGGCTGCCGCGTCCAGCCCGGTCAGGTCGGTCTCCGACCAGGGCAGCGGCACGCCGTCCACCACGAGCTGGACCAGTTCGCCGGCCGAGTCGGGCCGGAAGGCGGTGCGCAGGCCGGGGTGACGGTCCAGCAGGGCCTGTCCGGCCGCCCGCAGCCGCTCCGCGTCGACCCGCCCGGTCAGGTGCAGCGCNGCCGCTCCGCGTCGACCCGCCCGGTCAGGTGCAGCGCGTACTGCACCTGGTAGGCGTCGAACTCGGAGTCGTTCATCATCGAGTGGAACAGCAGCCCGGCCTGGAGGGGGGTGGTCGGCCACACGTCCGTCAGTCCCGGGTGGCTGCGCTGCCAGGCGTCCAGGTCGGCCTGGGTGACCCGGACCAGGGGGAGGTCGGAGGGGGTGGGGCCGCCGGCGCCGGGCCGGGCGGTGTGCCGGGCCAGGGCCTGGAGGGCGGACCGCCACAGCCCGGCCAGCTCGGACAGCTCCGCCGGGGTGAGCACCCCGGCCGGGGCGGCGAACCGGGCGGCCAGGCAGGGGCCGTCCGGCGTCTCGGTCACGGTGGCGTTGATGTCCAGCTCGGCGGGGGCCGGCATCCGGGGGTCCTGGGCCGCGTCGAGTTCGGCGAGCCCGTCCACCTCGACCTGGGTGAAGCCCAGGCCGCGCAGGTGCTCCGGCATGTCGGAGGCGGTGAAGCGGCCGAGGTAGTTGAAGCCGATCTGGCCCAGCGGGTGGTCCCGGAGCACCTCGGCGGTCTGCGGGTTGAGGTGGCGCAGCAGGCCGTAGCCGATGCCCTTGTCGGGGACCCGGCGGAGCTGTTCCTTGACGGCCTTGACCGCGGCCCCGGCGGCCGGACCGCCGGTGAACGCCTCGTCCAGGTCGATGCCCGCCAGATCCAGACGCACCGGGTA
>NZ_WTLH01000286.1 GCF_011421595.1 Streptomyces sp. YIM 98790
CCCCGCAGGCGGCACCACCACCGTCCAGGTCACCGCCGACACCACCCCCGGCGGCGAACTCCACGGCGGCTACAGCCTCTTCATCACCGCCCAGGGCGACGGCCAGACCATCCGCACCGCCGCCGCCGTCGACCGCGAACCCGAGAAATTCACCCTCACCGTGGACACCGTCGACCGCGCGGGCAGCCCCGCCGACTGGGCCCAGGGCTATGCGATCGACACCGAGACCTACGAGTTCCACGCGGTGACCGCGGAGAACGGGCGGGCCGCCCTGCGGCTGCCCGCCGGCACCTATCTCGTCGACACCAACATCCTCACCGGCCCGGCGGACCGGTCCGAGCTGACGGCCGTGGACTGGCTGATGACCCCGGCGGTGCGGCTCAACCGGGACACCACCGTGGTGCACCGCGCCGCGGACGCCGGCGAGGTGACGATGACCGTGCCGGACCCGGAGGCGGAACAGACCGCGCTGAACATGCAGTACCGGCTCGTCACCGGGGACGGCGAGGTGGGCGTGGGCTGGTTCCTGGGCAGTCCGCCGGAGGGGGTGCGCACCGGGCAGATCGGGCAGGTGCCGTCACCGTTCACGCTCGACTCCGCGGCCGGCTCCACCCACCGGCGTGCCGACGACGGCACCGAGTACCACGGCTTCCAGGTCGGCGAGGACGGCTTCTTCACCGGTCTGCGGCACGCGGTGCGCGCTCGGGACCTGGCCCGGATCAGCACCGGGGTGGGCACCTCGGTGCCGGGCAAGAGCGGCACCGTCTTCACCCGCCCCGCCGCGGTCGGCATGTCGTCCAGCGACTTCACGGACCTGCCGTACACCCGGGACATCCATGTCGAGGCGGTGGGCTCGGCCTGGGGCCAGCAGTACATGCAGGTCGGGGAGAAGGACTTCGAGCTGCTCTACTCCAGCCGGCCGGAGACCCTGGAGCCCGGTGAGAGCTACACCCGTACCTTCAACACCGGGGTGTTCGGGCCCACGATGGGGCGGAACGCCGAGGGCGGCGGGGTGTTCCGCTACCGCGACCGTCTCTTCGCCTCGGTGTCGCCGTTCGCGGACGGCGCCGGCCGCACCGGGGACAGCCTGTTCGACTCGGCACGGACCGTGCTCTACCGCAACGGCGAGGTGCTGGACACCGCGGACGCCCCGGTGGACTGGGCGGAGTTCGAGCTGCCGCCGGAAGAGGCCGAGTACCGGCTGGTGACGACGGTCAGCCGCAAGGAGTCGGGGGTCGCCGCGGTGACCACCGAGGTGGTGCTCGACTACACCTTCACCTCGGCCTATGTGAACGACACCGACATCGTGCAGCTCGGCGCCAGCGCGGTGCGGTTCGCGCCCGGCCTGGCGCTGGACTCCACCTCACCGGGCGGCGAGCGGATCGGGATCCCGGTCACCGTGGAGGGGCCGGCCGCGGGCGGCAATCTGGCCTCGCTGGCCGTGGAGGTCTCCTTCGACGGCGGCGCGGGCTGGCGGCCGGCCGAGGTCACGGACGGCACCCTGACCGTCACCAACCCGCCGGCCGGCACGGCNGGCGGCGCGGGCTGGCGGCCGGCCGAGGTCACGGACGGCACCCTGACCGTCACCAACCCGCCGGCCGGCACGGCCGTCTCGCTGCGCTCCACCCTCACCGACCGGCAGGGCAACACCTCCGTGCAGACCCTGATCGACGCCTACCGCACCAGCTGAGCCCCGTCCCCCTCCCGAACCGCCCCGGCCGGGCGCCCGGACCGGCCGGGGCGCCGGGCGCGTCCCGCGGCGCCCGGCCGCCCCCTGGGCCGCCGACTACCCTTCTCCCCATGAACGACGCCACTGCCCCCGCCCCGTCCTCCCGCCCCGGTCCGGCGCGCCGGCTGGTGCTGGCCTCGCGTTCCCCGGCCCGGCTCGCCCTGCTGCGGCAGGCGGGTCTGGCGCCCGAGGTGATGGTCAGCGGGGTGGACGAGGAGTCGGTGTCCGCTCCGGTGCCGGGCGAGCTGGCCCGGCTGCTGGCCGAGGCCAAGGCGGAGGCGGTCGCGGCCCGGCCGGAGGCGGCCGGCGCCCTGGTGGTGGGCTGCGACTCGGTGCTGGAGCTGGACGGGCAGGCGCTGGGCAAGCCCGCCGACGCCGAGGAGGCCACCGCCCGCTGGAAGGCGATGCGCGGCCGGTCGGGTGTGCTGGAGACCGGGCACTGCGTGATCGACACGGCCCGCGGGCGCCGGGTGTCGGCGACCGGTTCCACCACCGTGCGGTTCGGTGAGCCGACCGACTCGGAGATCGCCGCCTATGTGGCCACCGGAGAGCCGCTGGAGGTGGCCGGCGCCTTCACCCTGGACGGCCGGGCCGCGCCGTTCATCGACTCGGTCGACGGCGATCCGGGCAATGTGATCGGGCTGTCGCTGCCGCTGCTGCGCCGCCTGCTGGCCGGACTGGACGTGCGGATCACCGATCTGTGGCGCTGACCGCGGCCACCGGCTCACCGGCTGCCGCGCCCTGCGGGCCGGCCGCCGGCCGGTCCGGGCCTCCGGCGGGCTCCACGGCCACGTCGGGTGCGTCGGGTGCCGCGGGTGCGGCGGGCCGGTCGGGGAGGCCGTCCTCCGCCTCGTCGGGCCGGTGCGGCAGCGGACGGTCCTCCGGCTCCCCCGGGCGGACCGGCGGCTCCGGCGGATAGGCCGTCATCACCAGCAGCACCAGCCCGAACACCACCATGGCCGCGGTGAACCCGCCCCAGCCGACCATGCCGACGGCCAGCACCGCCAGCACCGCGTTGACCACCAGGCAGGAGGCCAGCACCGCGCGGGCCGGCCGGCCGCCGAGGCGGTCCCGCACGGCGGCACGCAGCAGGAGCACGGCGCAGGCCAGCAGCAGCCCGCCGAGCAGCGCTCCGCCCAGCCAGGTGGTGCCGGCGATGGTGTCCGTGGACAGCCCCGCCATGGACATCCGCTGTGCCCGGACCACCAGGCCCATCAGCCACTGTGCGGTGGCGATGGCCAGCGCCTCGCACAGAACCAGAACTGCCGCCGCCGCGGCCGTGATTCGCCTTCCCCGGTTCACGCGGCGCACGCTACTGCCGAGTAACGCCGCCGACAAGGGGCACGGCGCGTCCGGTGCCCCGGGGGCCGGGCGGATCGGGCCGCGCTCGCGCCCGGCTCGTACGCCGCATCCGCCCGCGCACCCGCCTCCGGGAGGGCGGACCCGGCCGCCCGGATCTCGCACGGAAAAAGAATCCTGGTCAGCGTTGTAGGGAACCTACATAACCCTTCCGCCCGTGACGGGTGTGAAATGTGGAGACGTTGGCCACATGGCGGTTTCCAAGGAAAACTCTGGCCCGGCGCGTACCTTGGAACGCAAGGCCAGAAGGCGTTCGGCACAGCCTCGGCTCACTGTCCGTGTGGGCAAGCTCACCCCCGAGTGCGCCTCGGCGGGAGGTGTGGCCGCTATCTAAACTCGCCTTGTTCCGAGGAGGGAGCCATCGTGCGCAAGGTGCTCATCGCCAACCGCGGCGAAATCGCCGTCCGCGTGGCGCGGGCGTGCCGGGATGCCGGTATCGCGAGTGTCGCTGTCTACGCCGATCCGGACCGGGACGCCGTCCACGTCCGGGTCGCCGACGAGGCATTCGCGCTGGGCGGTGACACCCCGGCCGCCAGCTATCTGGACATCGGCAAGGTTCTCAAGGCGGCCGAGGACTCGGGAGCGGACGCCGTCCACCCGGGCTACGGCTTCCTGTCCGAGAACGCCGACTTCGCCCAGGCCGTGCTCGACGCGGGCCTGATCTGGATCGGCCCGCCGCCGCAGGCGATCCGCGACCTCGGCGACAAGGTGGCCGCCCGGCACATCGCACAGCGTGCCGGCGCCCCCCTGGTGGCCGGCACCAAGGACCCGGTCTCGGGCGCCGAGGAGGTCGTGGCCTTCGCCCGCGAGCACGGCCTGCCGATCGCCATCAAGGCCGCGTTCGGCGGCGGCGGCCGGGGCCTGAAGGTGGCCCGGACCCTGGAGGAGGTCCCGGAGCTGTACGACTCCGCGGTGCGCGAGGCGGTCGCCGCCTTCGGCCGCGGCGAGTGCTTCGTGGAGCGCTATCTGGACCGCCCCCGGCATGTGGAGACCCAGTGCCTGGCCGACCAGCACGGAAACGTGGTGGTGGTCTCCACCCGTGACTGCTCGCTCCAGCGCCGCCACCAGAAGCTGGTGGAGGAGGCCCCGGCCCCGTATCTGAGCGAGGAGCAGAACCGCCAGCTCTACGCCGCCTCCAAGGCGATCCTGCGGGAGGCCGGCTATGTGGGCGCGGGCACCTGCGAGTTCCTCGTCGGCCAGGACGGCACCATCTCCTTCCTGGAGGTGAACACCCGGCTCCAGGTGGAGCACCCGGTGACCGAGGAGACGAGCGGCATCGACCTGGTGCGCGAGCAGTTCCGGATCGCCGACGGCGAGGAGCTGGGCTACGACGACCCGCCGCTGCGCGGCCACTCCTTCGAGTTCCGCATCAACGGCGAGGACCCGGGCCGCAACTTCCTGCCCGCCCCGGGCACGGTGACCGCCTTCGTGCCGCCGTCCGGCCCGGGTGTGCGGCTGGACTCCGGCGTGGAGTCCGGCTCGGTGATCGGTCCGGCCTGGGACTCCCTGCTGGCCAAGCTGATCGTCACCGGTGCCGACCGGCAGCAGGCCCTGCAGCGGGCGGCCCGCGCGCTGAACGAGTTCCGGGTCGAGGGCATGGCCACGGCGCTGCCCTTCCACCGCGCCGTGGTGACCGACCCGGCCTTCGCGCCGGAGGTGACCGGCTCGGCCGGGCAGCCGTTCGCCGTCCACACCCGGTGGATCGAGACCGAGTTCGTCAACGAGATCCCGCCGTTCAGCCAGCCGGGGGCCGCCGCCGAGGACGAGGAGCTGGGCAACGTCCGCGAGACCGTCGTGGTCGAGGTGGGCGGCAAGCGGCTGGAGGTCTCGCTGCCGGCCACGCTCGCTCTCCCGCTGGCCCGGGCGGCCGTGGCGGGCGGCGCCAAGCCGGCCCGCCGGCGCGGCGCGCGCAGGACGGCCTCCGGGTCCACCGGCGACACCCTGGCCTCGCCGATGCAGGGCACCATCGTGAAGGTCGCGGTCGAGGAGGGCCAGCAGGTCGCCGAGGGCGATCTGGTCATCGTCCTGGAGGCGATGAAGATGGAGCAGCCGATCAACGCCCACCGCTCGGGCACCGTCAAGGCACTCAAGGCGGAGGTCGGCGCCACCCTGTCCTCCGGCGCCATGATCTGCGAGATCAAGGACTGACCCGGCGTACCGTGCGCGGGCCCGTCACCGCTCACCGCGCCCGCCGCGGGCCGGCGGCGACGGGCCCGCGCATTCCGCGCGCAG
>NZ_WTLH01000287.1 GCF_011421595.1 Streptomyces sp. YIM 98790
CGGGGCCGCCGGGGCCGCCGGGGCCGTCCGTGGCGCGGGCACCGTCGGTGCCGCGGGCCTGGGCGGCGGCGCGCCGCATCTCCTGGCGCAGGTCGTGCGCGGAGCCGTGCACGTCCTCCCGGATGTCGGCGGCCAGCGCGGCCAGCGACTCGCGGATCTCGCGTTCCAGTTCGGCGAGTTCGGCCGCGCGTTCGTCCAGCTCCCGGCGGCCGGCGTCGGTGAGGGCGTAGACCTTCCGGCCGCCCTCCTCGGTGTGGGTCACCAGCCCTTCGGCCTCCAGCTTGGCCAGGCGGGGATAGACGGTGCCCGCGGACGGGGCGTACAGGCCCTGGAAGCGCTCCTCCAGCAGCCGGATGACCTCGTAACCGTGACGCGGGGACTCACCGAGCAGCTTCAGCAGATACAGGCGGAGCCGGCCGTGGCCGAAGACGGGAGGCATGTCAGTCGTCCTTACGGAAGGAGGGGGTGTCGGAGGCGTCCGGGCCCGCACCGGGGCTTGCACCGGGGCTTGCACCGGGGCTTGCACCGGGGTCCGCGTCGGTGTCGGGAAACGTGTCGGCGTCCGGCGGNTCCGCGTCGGTGTCGGGAAACGTGTCGGCGTCCGGCGGACGGCGCAGCAGTGCCACCGCGCCCGAGACGGTGTTCACCCTGATCCGGCCGTCGCCGTCGCCCAGGGTGCCGGTGATCCGCCGGCCGCCCCAGCCGCCGTCCACCGAGAGCTCACCGAAGGCGCTGGAGACCGCGCCGCCGGCGGTTCCCGCCTCCACCTTGGCGCCGGTCCCGGCGGGCAGCCGCATCGCCACATCACCGGAGACCGTGCCGACCCTGAGGTCGACCGAGCGGGCGGCGGCGGAGGCGAGGTCCAGGGTGGCGCCGCCGCTGACCGTCTCCGAGCGCACCTCGGCGGTCCGGCTGTCGATCAGGGTGAGATCGCCGGAGACCGAGGCGAAGCGCAGCGGGCCGGAGAGCGACTGGGCCTCCAGGCTGCCGGAGACCGTCTCGGCGTGCACCGCCCCGCCGAGCCCGACCAGGGTGGCGTCCCCGGAGACCCCGCGCAGCTTGGCCGAGCCGGAGATCCCGGAGATCACCGCCGAGGCGCCGACCACCCCGACGGTCAGCCGGACCGTGGCGGGCACCGAGACGGAGACCACCGCCCGGCGGTTCCAGCCCGTGCGGTCCAGCCACTTCAGGAAGCCGGGCCACGGGGTGTCCTCGTAGGCGACCACCAGCCGGCCGTCGCTGTGCCGGACCGCCAGCGGCGGGCCGGTCAGTTCGCTGATCTCCACCCTGGCCGTCGGCCCGGGGCTGCCGACCACGTTCACGGTGCCGTTGATCAGCCGCACATGCAGCTCGGTGACGGGTGCGTCGATGTCCAGTGTCTGCGGCTCGGCGATCAGCCTGGAGCCGCAGGTGTCGTCCGGCATGGGTCCTCCCCGGGAGCGGGTACGAGAAAGCTATATCGCGACTGCCCTCCAGACACGATATATCGCGTATCTCGATTGTCAACGCCCCGGAGACCCGCCGCTACGCGCCGGGCTCGTCGTCCTCGTCGTCCAGCCGGGCCAGCCAGGTGGCCAGCCGCTCCACCGGGACCTCGAAATCCGGGTTGAGGTCCACGAACACCCGCAGCTGCTCGGCCAGCCAGCCCAGCGACACCTCCTCCTCGCCCCGCCGCTGCTCCAGCTCCTCGATACCGCGATCGGTGAAGTACACGTTCCTGCTCCGTGTCGGGATACGGCCGGGGGCCGGCGCCGACCGCCCGGTGACGGTGCGGCGCCGGCCCCCGGCGGATGTGCTCAGATGTCGAAGACCTCGTTGACCAGCGCCTGCTGCTCCGCCTGGTGGGCCTTGGGGGACCCCACGGCCGGGGAGGACGAGGCCGGGCGGGACACCCGGCGCAGCCGGTCCGCGTTCGGCACCGGGTCGGAGCCGATGATCAGATCCAGGTGGTCCACCAGGTTGAGCGCGATGAACGGCCAGGCACCCTGGTTGGCCGGCTCCTCCTGGGCCCAGAGGAACTTCGTCGCCTTCGGGTACTTGGCGATCTCCGCCTGCACCTCCTGGGCCGGCAGCGGGTAGAGCCGCTCCAGCCGGACCAGCGCGGTGTCCGTCAGGCCCCGCTTGGCCCGCTCCGCCGCCAGGTCGTAGTAGACCTTGCCGGAGCAGAACACCAGCTTGCGCACCTCCTCCGGGGAGACGGTGTCGTCGCCGATGACCGGGCGGAACCGGCCGGAGGTGAACTCCTCCGCCCGGGAGGTGGCCGTCTTCGCCCGCAGCAGGGACTTCGGGGTGAACACCACCAGCGGCTTGTGGTGCGGGTTGTGCACCTGCCAGCGCAGCAGGTGGAAGTAGTTGGACGGCAGGGTCGGCATGGCGACCGTCATGCTGTCCTGCGCGCAGAGCTGGAGGAAACGTTCGATCCGGGCCGAGGAGTGGTCCGGGCCCTGCCCCTCGTAGCCGTGCGGCAGCAGCAGCACCACGCCGGAGGACTGGCCCCACTTCTGCTCGGCCGAGGAGATGAACTCGTCGATCATGATCTGGGCGCCGTCGGCGAAGTCGCCGAACTGGGCCTCCCACATCACCAGCGCGTTCGGCCGGGCCAGCGAGTAGCCGTACTCGAAGCCCATCGCCGCGTACTCGCTGAGCAGCGAGTCGTAGACGTTGAACCGCGCCTGGTCCTCGGCGAGGTGGAGCAGCGGGGTGTACTCCTCGGCACTGGTCTGGTCGACCAGCACCGCGTGCCGCTGGGCGAAGGTGCCGCGCCGGGAGTCCTGGCCGGCCAGCCGCACCGGGGTGCCCTCCATCAGCAGCGAGCCGATGGCCAGCGCCTCGCCCATCGCCCAGTCGATGGTGCCCTCCTCCACCATGGCGGCGCGCCGCTGGAGCTGCGGCAGCAGCCGGGGGTGGACGTGGAACCGGTCGGGGATGCTGGTCTGGGACTCGGCGACCCGCTTCAGCACCTCCTGGCTGACCGCGGAGTCCACCGGGACCGGGAACTGGGCCAGCGGCGGGGTGGGCACCGGGGTCGGAGAGGGCGCCTCGGTGGCGTCCCGGACCTCCTTGAAGACCTTCTCCAGCTGGTCCTGGAAGTCCTGCAGGACCTGCTCGGCCTCCTCCATGGTGATGTCGCCGCGGCTGATCAGCGCCTCGGTGTACAGCTTGCGCACCGAGCGCTTCTTGTCGATCAGGTTGTACATCAGCGGCTGGGTGAAGGCCGGGTTGTCACCCTCGTTGTGGCCGCGGCGGCGGTAGCAGACCAGGTCGATGACCACGTCCTTGTTGAACGCCTGCCGGTACTCGAAGGCCAGCCGGCCGACCCGGCAGACCGCCTCCGGGTCGTCGCCGTTGACGTGGAAGATCGGGGCCTCGATCATCCGGGCGACGTCCGTGGAGTACATGGACGAGCGGGAGGCGGTGGGCGGGGCGGTGTAGCCGACCTGGTTGTTGACCACGATGTGCACCGTGCCGCCGGTGCGGTAGCCGCGCAGCTGCGACATGTTGAGCGTCTCGGCCACCACGCCCTGGCCTGCGAAGGCCGCGTCGCCGTGGATCAGCACCGGCAGCACGGTGAAGTCGGTGCCGCCCTTGCCGATGATGTCCTGCTTGGCCCGGGCCACGCCCTCGACCACCGGGTTGACCGCCTCCAGGTGGGACGGGTTGGCGGTCAGCGAGACCTTGATGGTGTCGCCGTTCTGGCCGGTGAAGGTGCCCTCGGTGCCCAGGTGGTACTTGACGTCGCCGGAGCCGTGGGTGGACTTCGGGTCCAGGTTGCCCTCGAACTCGCGGAAGATCTGGGCGTAGGACTTGCCGACCACATTGGCCAGCACGTTCAGCCGGCCGCGGTGGGCCATGCCGATCACGACCTCGTCCAGGGTGGCGCCGGCCGCCTCGTCCAGCACCGTGTCCAGCAGCGGGATCAGCGACTCGCCGCCCTCCAGGGAGAACCGCTTCTGCCCGACGTACTTGGTCTGGAGGAACGTTTCGAAGGCCTCCGAGGCGTTCAGCCGGCGCAGGATGCGCAGCTGCTCCTCGCGCTCCGGCGGGGTGTGCGGGCGCTCCACCCGGTCCTGGATCCACTTGCGCTCCTGCGGATCCTGGATGTGCATGTACTCGATGCCGGTGGTGCGGCAGTAGGAGTCCCGCAGCACACCCAGGATGTCGCGCAGCTTGAGCATGGACTTGCCCGCGAAACCGCCGACCGCGAACTCCCGCTCCAGGTCCCACAGGGTGAGCCCGTGCTCCTTGATGTCCAGGTCGGGGTGCTTGCGCTGCTTGTACTCCAGCGGGTCGGTGTCGGCCATCAGGTGGCCGCGCACCCGGTAGGCGTGGATCAGGTCGAAGACCCGGGCCGCCTTGGTGACCTCGTCGTCGTGGCTGACGTCGATGTCCCGGTGCCAGCGGACCGGCTCGTACGGGATGCGCAGCGCCTGGAAGATGTCGTCGTAGAAGCCGTGCTCGCCCAGCAGCAGCTGGCTCATGTGGCGCAGGAACTCGCCGGAGGCCGCGCCCTGGATCACCCGGTGGTCGTAGGTGCTGGTCAGCGTCATGACCTTGGAGATGCCCAGGCGGTTCAGGGTGTCCTGGGAGGTGCCCTGGAACTCCGCCGGGTACTCCATGGCGCCCACGCCCAGGATCACCGACTGGCCGGGCATCAGCCGCGGCACCGAGTGCACGGTGCCGATGCCGCCGGGGTTGGTCAGCGAGGCGGTGACCCCGGTGAAGTCCTCCATGGTGAGCTTGTTGGCCCGGGCCCGGCGGACGATGTCCTCGTAGGCCTGCCAGAACTCGAAGAAGGTCAGGGTCTCGGCCTTCTTCACGGCCGCCACCACCAGCTGGCGGTCACCGTTGGGCTTGACCAGGTCGATGGCCAGGCCGAGGTTGATGTGCTCGGGCTTGACCAGGGTCGGCTTGCCGTCCTTCTGGGCGAAGGAGTGATTCATGTCCGGCATCGCCTTGAGCGCCTGCACCATGGCGTAGCCGATCAGGTGCGTGAAGGAGACCTTGCCGCCGCGGGCGCGCTTGAGGTGGTTGTTGATGACGATGCGGTTGTCGAACAGCAGCTTCACCGGGACGGCCCGCACCGAGGTGGCGGTGGGCATCTCCAGCGAGGCGTTCATGTTCTTGGCGACGGCGGCGGCCGGGCCGCGCAGCGTGACCAGCTCGGGGCCGGTGTCCTCGGCGCCGGCGCCCTGCGGCGCCGGCGCGGTGGCCTTGGGCACGTCGCGGCCCATGGGCGCGGGCTGCCGCACCGAGGACTCGGCCTGCGGGGCCGGGCGGGGTG
>NZ_WTLH01000288.1 GCF_011421595.1 Streptomyces sp. YIM 98790
CCCGCCGCTCCGCGGCGGCGGTGCGCCGTGCGCGGCGCGCGGGCCCCTGCGGCGGTCAGTGAGCGGTGTCCGTGTGCCACAGCCGGCGGCCGTCGGCGGCGCGGATCACGACGTCGCCGTCGGCCCCCACCACCAGCTCCGCGCCCGGGTTGCCCGCCGTGGGGGTCTCCCACAGCGGCAGGCCGGCCACGTCCAGCAGCGCCAGCACCCCGTCGGTGCGGAACTCCCCGCTCGCGGCCCCGACACCGGTGGTCGCCCACAGCAGCCGCTCGTTCTCGTCGCGCACGGTCAGGTCGCCGCTCTCCTCGAACCGCAGCCGGGCCCGGCCCGAGCTGATCACCTGGAACCGCTGGAGGACCAGCGGCGCCCGCAGCACCCGGTCCTGCGGCCCGCTGCCGCCCGGCGGAATGGTGCCCTGCGCCAGCTGGTCCAGCGCGCTGAGCGAGGGCACGAAGGTGTACAGCGCCCCCTCGGTGTGCACGAACGGGCGGAAGGACAGCGTCACCGTGCCGTCGCCGTCCGGCCCGCCCCCCGGGACGGCCGGGACCACGGGGAAGGACGCCTCGCCGCCCCGCCCGATCACCGCGTCCCGGCCCGCCTTCGCCGGACGCTCGGGAAAGTCGTCCCGGTCCACCCAGGCGCGCTGCACGAACTCGAACTGGGCCACCAGGTCCGACTGGTAGCAGACGAACAGCAGCCCGCGCGGGGTCTTCGGCCCGCCGTCCACGCCCTGCGGATCCAGCGGCGGCCCGAACGGAATGCCCCGGCGGATGATCCGCCGGCCGTCCAGCGTGCCCTTCTCCGCCAGCGGCTCCCGCGCCTCCGGCCGCGGCTTGAGTCCGTCCCGCGGACTGGTCTTGCGCAGATGCGAGCACAGCGGGGTGATCCGGCCCTCCAGATCGTCCGCGTAGCTGAGGTCGTTGTCCGGTTCCAGGGACGGGTCCGGCCGCGGATCGGCGTCCGGGTGCTTCATCACCGGCGCGCCGGAGGGCCAGCGGCCCACCAGCCGGGCCGCCAGCCATTCCGGCGTGGCGTCCTCGGGGACGGCGCCGTTCTCCTTGAGCCGGGCCAGGTGCCGGTCCAGCTGCCGGCGCCAGCCCTCGACGTCCTGCGCCAGCCGCCGGATCACCTGGAAGGAACCGTTGTTCATCCACGGCGGCAGCCAGGCGGGCAGCCGGTGGTCCAGGGGCAGCCCCACCACGAACTCCCCGGCCGGGATGATCCGGGTGCCCGGCCGCCCCTTCTTGTGCTCGGGACGCTCCGGGTCGGGCTCGTCGAATCCTTCCACCGCGGGCTGGCTGATCCCGTCCTTGAAGCCGAAGTGCTCGTGCCCGCGGTCGGCCCCCGGCAGGGTGGCACCCTCCTGCTCGAAGACCATGCGCACGCCGTGCAGCTTCAGCTCCTGCCGCTCCCAGGCCATCGCCGCCCGCAGATCCTCCGGGCGGTCCGCGGCCAGGGTGAGCACGGCGTGCACCGGCTCGTTGTGCGGGGCGCCGAACAGCCAGTTCTCCGGTGCGCTGCGGCCGGTGTCGCCCAGCATGCCGGCCCGCCGGGCACAGCCCTGGACGAGCGCCTCCTGGGTGGAGCCGCGCGGGATGTCGCTGACCGGCGGGGAGCCCGCCAGGGTCACCAGACCGTCCCAGGTGAAGCCGACGGACCGCCAGATCGCGGCCAGGCTCGCCGGGTCGGCGCCCGCCGAGCGCGCCCGGGCGAAGCTGAAACGGGCGTTGAAGACGGCCACGTCCTGGGTGGTGGAGATCCGGGGGCGCAGCCGGGTGAGCCAGCGGCGGGCCGCACCCGCGTCCCCGAACTGCAGGAACAGCAGCCGGGCATGGTCCTTGCGGAAGCCCGCGATGATGTCGCCCTGGATGTCGGTGCTGTGCCGCAGCGGCAGCGCCTCGTCCTCCACGGCGCTCTGCGCGGGGACCGCACCCGGGACGGCCCGGGAAGCGGGGGACGTGGAGGGCGGGGCAGGAGCGGAGGGCGGGGAGGGCGGGGAGGGGCGCGCGGACGCGGACGGAACGGCGGCGGACGGTCGGGCGGGCGAGGGGGCCATCGGCACNACGGCGGCGGACGGTCGGGCGGGCG
This sequence comes from Streptomyces sp. YIM 98790, assembly GCF_011421595.1. Lineage (GTDB taxonomy): Bacteria > Actinomycetota > Actinomycetes > Streptomycetales > Streptomycetaceae > Streptomyces. The sequence goes on from NZ_WTLH01000288.1 coordinate 2,089, forward strand.
AGGGGGCCATCGGCACTCCGGAGGGGGAACGGGGCTGCCGGCCGCCCGCCCGCTCCGCACCGGCCGTGCCGGACGCGGGAGCGGACGGAGGGCCGGAAACCTCTGCGGCGCGGTCCCGTACCTAACGGCCCGCCCGGCCGCCGCGCGCCGGTGTCCGGCGGAAATCACCCGGACGGCGCAGGGTGATGTCCGCCGGCCGGCCGTGCCGGGTCAGCCCTGCCGCGCGTCCGGTGCCGGCGAGCCGCCGGTGGTGGAGGTCCCGGTGCCGGCGGCGGTGCCCAGGCCGGAGGGGACGGATCCCTGGGCGTGCACGCCCAGGGCCACCTTGGTCCAGCCCGCCTCGCGGCGGTCGAAGGTCCGGTAGGCGTCCACCGCTGCGGGCAGGTCCGTCCAGCGGGTGACCAGCGGGGTCGGGTCCAGCTCCCCGGAGGTCACCAGGGTCACCAGGTGCGGCAGGTACGTGCGGTGGTTGCAGTTGCCCATCCGCAGCGTGAGGTTCTTCATGAACGCCTCGCCGAACGGGTAGTGCTGCGCCTGCGGCGGATAGACGCCGATGGTGCCCACCGTGCCGGCCTTCGCCACCATCTGCACCGCCCAGCGGGCCGCCAGCGAGGGGGCGTCCCCGGGGACCCAGGTGCCGCCGTCGGGCCGCTGCTCGGGGGCCACCTCGTCGCGCTCCCGGTCGAACTCCTCGGCCTGCCCGGACAGCGACTCGGCCGCCGGTCCGTGCGCGGGGCGCTGCGCGTCGACGCCGACCGCGTCGATGACCCGGTCCACCCCGATGCCCCCGGTGAGGTCGAGCACCGCCTCCACCGGGTCCTCCTCGTTGAAGTCGCAGGTCTCGGCATGCTGGTCCCGGGCGAGAGCGAGGCGGTCGGCGACGCCGTCCACCACGATGATCCGCCCGGCGCCCTGGAGCCGGGCGCAGGCGACGGCGCACTGGCCGACCGGGCCCGCGCCGAGGATCGCCACCGTGTCGCCGGCCCGTACCTCGGCCAGCCGGGCGCCGAACCAGGCCGTGGGGTAGATGTCGGAGAGCAGGATGGCCTGCGCGTCGTCCACGCTGTCCGGCAGCGGCACCAGGCCGACGTGCGCGTACGGGATGCGGGCGTACTCCGCCTGGAGCCCGTCCAGCCCGCCGGCCGCCTCCGGCCCGCCGAAGAACACCGTGCCCGCCCGTCTGCCGCCCGGATTGGCGTTGTCGCACTGTGCGTAGTAGCCGGCGCGGCAGTAGCTGCACACCCCGCAGGCGACGGTGGAGGGCACCACCACCCGGTCCCCGGGGCGGAAGTTGCGCACCCCCGGTCCGGTCTCCTCCACCACCCCGACCGCCTCGTGGCCCAGGATCCGGCCCTCCTGCAGGCCGGGCATGGTGCCGCGGACGAAATGCAGATCGGTGCCGCAGATCGCGGAGGTGGTGATCCGTACGACGGCGTCGTACGGATCGTGGATCTTGGGCGGCGGCACGTCCTCCACGCGGATGTCACCGACGCCGTGCCAGACAACGGCCTTCATGAGTGCTCCCTGTCCTGCTGCGGGCCCTGCTGCGGCAGGGCGTGCGAACGCGGCGACGGGTAGCCAGGCCGGTACCGGTGAAACGGCCGGACCCGTGGACCCCGGCCGTACCGGAGACCGCCGGCGCGGCCGGAACGCCCGGAACGGACCGGCGGGATGCGCCCTGCGCGGCATGCCGCCGTGCGTGCGGGGCCCGGTTGCGCGAGGCTGTGCCGGCGGGGGAAGCGAACGTCACCGGGAGGAGAGAACCGGATGGACCCGCGCCGCCGCCTCGCCCGCACCGACACCGTGCTCGCCGACCCCCGGCTGGTCTCGGCGGCCCGCAGGCTGGGCCACGGCCCGGTGAAGGCGGCGGTGACGGCCGTTCTGGACCGGGCCCGCACCGGCGGACTGCCCGGCGACGCCGCCTCCGTCGCCGACGCGGCCCTTGCCGCGCTGCCGCCCACCGCCGCCGGCCTGCGCCCGGTGCTCAACGCCAGCGGCGTGCTGCTGCACACCAACCTGGGACGGGCCCCGCTGTCGGCCGCCGCCCGTGAGGCGGTGCTGGCCGCGGCGGGAACCACCGACGTGGAACTGGACCTGGCCACCGGCGGCCGGGGGCGCCGCGGCCGTACCGCCCTGGACGCCCTCCTGGAGCGGGTGCCGGACGCCGCGGCGGCGCACGTGGTGAACAACGGCGCCGCCGCCCTGGCCCTGGCCGCCACCGCCCTGGCCGCCGGCCGGGAGATCGTGGTGGGCCGCGGCGAACTGGTGGAGATCGGCGACGGCTTCCGCATCCCCGATCTGCTGGTCGCCACCGGGGCGCGTCTGCGCGAGGTGGGCACCACCAACCGGACCCGGCTGGACGACTACGCGGCGGCCGTCGGGCCGGACACCGCCTTCGTGCTCAAGGTGCACCCGTCGAACTTCCGGATCACCGGCTTCACCCGCTCCACCGGCATCGCCGAGCTCGCCACCCTCGGCGTGCCGGTGGTGTCCGACATCGGCTCCGGGCTGCTCGCCCCGGACCCCGCGCTGCCCGGCGAACCCGACGCGGCCGGCCATCTGCGGGCCGGCGCCGACCTGGTCACCGCCAGCGGCGACAAGCTGCTCGGCGGCCCGCAGTGCGGCCTGCTGCTCGGCCGGGCCCCCCTGGTGCGGCGGCTGGCCCGGCACCCGCTGGCCCGTGCGCTGCGGGTGGACAAGCTGACCCTGGCCGCGCTGGAGGCCACCCTGCGCGGACCGGCCACCCCCACCCACCGGGCCCTGCACGCCCGGCCGGCGGAGCTGCGCGAGCGCGCCGCCCGGATCGCGGACCGGCTGCGCGCCGACGGCATCGACGCCCGCGCCGTGGAGACCCGCGGCGCGGTCGGCGGCGGCGGTGCGCCGGGAGTGACGCTGCCCGGGGCGGCGGTGTCGCTGCCCGCCGGATACGCCGGTGAGCTGCGCCGGGGCACGCCGGCCGTGCTCGGCCGGACCGAGCGGGGCCGCTGCCTGCTGGACCTGCGGGCCGTCCCGGAGGAGGCGGACGCGGACCTGGCCGGCGCCGTCCGGGCGGCAGCGGTCCGGGCCGCTGCCGCAGGTGCCGCACCGGCACCGC
>NZ_WTLH01000289.1 GCF_011421595.1 Streptomyces sp. YIM 98790
CCCGCGGGGCGCGCCCGGCGACCCCGGTCCGCCCGCCGCGGGCGACCAGGCGGAGGCGCTGCGCCTGATCGGCCGGCGCGCCGCCTCCCGCGACGCCTCCGTCCCGGCTCCGCGCCGGGCCTTCCGGATCGCCGAACTGCCCACTCTCATCGGCTTCCAGGAGGTGGCGGGCCGGCTGCCGGACCGTCTGCGCCGCCCGCTGTGGGCGCTGGTCGGCGTCGGCGGCGACACCGCCGAGCCCCTGGGCCACGACTTCACCGCCGGCGGCGGCAGCTACATGGTCATCGGGCCGCCCCGCTCCGGCCGTTCCACCACCCTCGCCGCCATGTGCGTCTCCCTGCTCGTCGGCGGCACCTCGCTGCTGGTGATCACGCCGCGGGACTCGCAGCTGCGCAAGCTGGCCGCGCACGACCTCGCGCGGGTGCTGGCCGGTCCCGATCCGGCGGCGGACACCGTCCGGGAGGCCCTGGAGGAACTGCGCGGCCGCCCCACCGTGGTGGTGGTGGACGACGCCGATCTGCTGCTGAACGCCGCGGCCGACAAGGTGCTCAAGCAGGTTGCGGTCTCCGGCCGGGACGAGGGCCGGGGTCTGCTGGTGGCCGGGCAGCCGGAGTCGATGAGCAGCCTGGGCTGGGTGGGCGCGGTGCGCCGTTCCCGGCAGGGGGTGCTGATGGCCCCCAAGTCGATCTCCGAGGGCGACCTCATCGGCACCCGCATCTCGTCGGAGCAGGTGCGGACGCCGCTGGTGCCGGGCCGCGGCTGGACGAGCGGCCCGGCGGGCACCGCCGTCGCCGTCCAGGTGCCGCTGACGGTGCTGGACGGCTGAGGGGCGGGGGCGGGGGCGTCCCGGCGCGGGACGCCCCCGCCCCCGGTCCCCGGCCGCGCGGGGTCACTCCTCCGAGCCGCCGGCCTCCTGCCGGGCCCGCTCGACCTCGGCGGTGATGTCCAGGTCGGACTCCTCCATCGCCTTCGCCAGCTCGGTGAAGGTGTTCGCGTACTCCTGGATGGTGCTCGCCGACTTCTTCATCTGCTCGCTGAAGGCGTTGTACGCCTCGGTCAGGGCGGGGCTCGCCTTCTCGAAGACCAGTCCGTTCTGCAGCAGACCGCTGACGGTGGTCTCCAGTTCGCCGAGTTCGTCGGAGATCTCACCGAGCTTGATGCCCATGGTCTCGGCGACGCGGCCGATCTCGTCGTAGTCGAAGAGTACGTCGGGAAGGTCCGACACGGTTCCTCCGGTGGCTGAATCAGACGCGGGACGGGTGCGGAAGGAGGGTCAGGAGCTGCTGTTCACCTTGTTGGCGATCTCCTGGTCCATGTCCTCCACGGACTTCTTGATCTGCCGGAACTGGTTGGCGTACTGCTTGATGCTGTCGGTGGCCTCGGTGAGCGCGGTGGTGAACTTCTCGTACTGCTGCTGCAGCGCCGGGCTGGACTGCACCAGCACCAGGGCGTTCTCCAGCAGCTCGTCCACCTCCGCCTTCGCCTCCTTCATCCGGGGCACCAGGGTGTCCTCCACGCTGCTGTCCAGGGTGTTGCAGACGGTCTCGATCTCCGAGTAGGTGAGGCTGATGTTCGCCGCCATGGGCCGGTTCTCCTTGCCGGTATCGGTGCGCTGCGCCGGGGGAGGACGGCTTCCCGTCACTCCTCCGTCTTCTGCCACTCCGCCCCGGGGCCGGAGCGGGTGTAGACGGTGGTCTCGTCCCCCGACTTCTCGGTCATGGTCCCGGAGCCGTCCTCGTTGATGACGACGGTGGTGACGGACTCGGTGCCGTCGGCGTAGGTCGTCGTCATGGTGTAGTCGCGGGCGTCGAAGGGCTCGCCGTTCTCCGGGGTGACGATCTGCGGCGGGGTGCCGTAGACGGTCTCGGAGCGGAAGGTCTGCCCGTCGGCCGTGGTGATCTCCGAGACCTCCCGCATCACGTTGTAGTCGTCGTCGAGTTCCAGGGTGACCCTGGTGGTGCCGTTCTCGTCCGTGTGGACGTACTCCGTGGGCGGGTCGTCCGCGGGGCGGGGCGGGGGCTCGCCGGGCTGGTAGGGGGCGTCGTCGTCCTCCTCCCAGGTCCGGCACCACTCCGGTGCCCCGTCCGCCCGGCAGACCTCGCCGATGTCCGCGTCCGGGTGGGCGTCGAAGTACTCCTTGGCGCCGATCTCCTCCAGATAGGCGTTCCACTCCGCCATCGAGGTCTGCCAGGCGTCCCACGCCTTCCGCTGGTCGAGCCAGTCCTTCAGCCCGATGCTGCTGCCCATCAGCCCGGCGCTGCTGGAGAGCTGCGCGTCGGCGTCGAAGAAGACGTTGGAGACGCTGCCGAAGACCTCCGCGAGTTCCCTGAGGCCGTCCTCCGCCTCCTTGGTCCGCATCCGGGAGTAGCGGAAGAAGCTGTGGAAGGCGTTGGCCAGGCCCGCGTCGCCCAGCACGGCCCGGGCCTCTCCCGTGGTGGCGTCGCCCAGGGCCTTGAACTCGCCGGTGGCACCGCCGTCCTCGGCGGTGTCGGCGAGCGAGCGCATCTTCTCCTGCGCGGTGTGCAGGGCCGTGTAGTCGATGGAGAAGTCGGGCATCCGCGGCTGGCCCCCTCCGTGCTTCTGCCGTTCCCGGTGATCCGCCGGGCGGCCGGGTCCATTCCCTCTACGCACCGGGGCCGCGCCAGGGTTCAACGGGCCGCGCAACTTGACGTGGCTCACACCGGACGCGTTGAACCCGGCGGTTCCCCCGGTGCGTAGAGGGGTCAGGAAGGCAGCCGCGGACCGAGAACGGTGGGGGAGGGGACGTCCACGATGCCGCGTCCCGACGACTGGAGCCCGCTCGGCCTCGGCGGCGATCCGGTCCCCGGCGACCCCGGCCGCATCGACCTGGTGATCGCCGACCAGGGCGAGCTGATCACCATGGCGGAGACCATCGACGAGGGCCTCACCGAGATCCTCAACACCACCGACGGCGCCTTCGTCGGCAAGACCGCCGACGCGCTGCGCGACGTCATCGACGGCGACCTGCGCACCTTCGTCTCCACCTTCCGCTCCGCGCAGGAGAGCGCCCGGTCCGCGCTGACCACCTACGCCGAAGTGCTGCGCGCCCAGCAGCAGCGCGCCGACACCGCCCTCGCCGAGGCCGCGGGGCTGCCCGGGGACGACGAGGAGGGCCGCGCCGCCCAGCGCGCGATCGCCGAGGACGCGGGGCGGGCGGCGGGAGAGGCCGCGGCCACCGCCGCCGCCGCGCTGCGGGAGGCGGGGCGCAGCATCGCCTCCCCGGTCGACCAGTGCGAGGAGTTCTGGAAGGCGCTCCAGTGGATCGCGATCATCCTGATCGTGCCGGCGATCATCGTCGGGGGTCCGCTCGCGCTGTTCGCCATCGGCCTGAACGTGGCGATCCTGATCAAGACGGCGGTGGACTTCGCGCGCGGCGACGCCGGCGTGACCGAACTCGTCTTCGCGGTCCTCGGCGTGATCGCACCGACCACCAAGGGCCTGCACCTGGGCCGGCTGTGGACCGGGCTGCGCGGGCTGGGCAGCCGCACCTGGAGCGGCGCCCGGAACTTCTTCGGCGGGGGCCCGGGCGGCTTCGGATTCGGCTTCCGGATGATCTACGGCCTGGACGACACGGTGATGGCCGCGGCGACATGGATGCGCGGCAGCCGCGGCCTGTGGCAGCTGGGGCCGGTGGCGCCGTTCCGGAACTTCGTGCAGCTCGCCGACTTCGCGGTGATCACCACCATCGGCGGCGCGGGGTATGCCACCCTCCGCGGCCTGATCCGGTTCGGCAGCTTCACGGCGACTCTCGGCCGCACCATGCTGGGCGGGGTGGCCGGCTGGCGGTTCCTCCGGTTCTTCCTGCCGGTGGCGGCCGACGAGATGGCGCTCGGGATGCGGACCGCCTTCCGGATCGGCTTCATCGACCGCGGCCTGTTCGGCAGGTACCGCTACGGCGCGTTCTTCGACGGGCAGTTCCCCGGCGCGGCGAGCAAGATCTCCGGCGGTGCCGCCGCCGGCCTGGACCTGTTCCGGGCCGGACGCGACACCGGCGGCATCCGGCCGGACTTCTCCTCCGGCCCCCTGCACACCTCCGGCGGCGGGCTGTCCGCCACTCCGTCCGGGCGGCTGACGGCGCTGCGCCTCGGCGGCGGTCTGCCGGCCGGCCCGGGCGGTTTCGGCCCGGCCGGGCCCGCCGGGGCGGCGGGCGGCGGGGCCGGGCTCGGCGGATTCCCGGGCGTGGTGGTGCCGCCGCCGGTGATGCCGTCGCCGGCCGGGCTCGGGGGCCCGCTGACCCTGCCGCAGTTCGGCGGCGGGCTGCTGTCGGGGCCGCTGCACGCGGGTCCGATCGGTATCGGCTCCTCCGGGACTCTGCTGCTGGCGCCGCCGCCCGGCACGGCGATCGCGGACCTCCCGGCGACCGGCGGGGCCACCCTGCCCACGCTGGGCCAGTTCTCGCCGGTAACGCCGAACGGCGCCCTGGTGGTGACGCCCGGGGCGGGCAGCCTGGCGCCGGCCGTCCCCGTGCCGGCCCCGGCGGTGGTCACGGTCGGCGGCGCGGACCTGGGCCAGGCCGGCACCGCGGCCGGCCGGGTGGAGCTGCCGGGGGCCGGCACACGGATCGCCGACCTGCCCTCGCTCACCGTGCGCGGCGAGACCGGCGGCGTGGGCGCCGGAGCGGGAGGGGTACCGGGCAACGGTCTCTCCGGCGGCCTCCTCGCGCCGGGAGTGGGGCACGTGCCGCTGCCCCAGCTCGGCGCGCTGCCGCACCTGACGCAGACCCCGGGCGGGGCGGCCGGGCTTCCGGCGGCACCGGTCGACGTGCCGGTGAACGGCGCCGCGGCGGCGGCCGGGGCCGCGGTGTCCTCGGTGGGACGGATCGAGGTGTCCTCGGTGCCCTCCGTGCCGGCCCCCGCCGCCCGGATCGAAGCGCCCGGGCCCGGTGCGCGGATCGCGGACCCGCCGCCCGCCGCGCTCCCCGGAACGGTGGTACCGGGTTCCGCCGTCCCTGTCGCCGCCGTCCCTGTCGCCGCGGCCCCCGGCGCCGCGGCCCCCGGCGGTGCCG
>NZ_WTLH01000029.1 GCF_011421595.1 Streptomyces sp. YIM 98790
GCCCGCCCCGCCCCGTCCGTGCGGGGCGGGCCCCTGCCCGGCGGCCCGCCCTGCGCGGCCGCCGGGTCGCCGGGCCGCCGCTCCGGTCAGGCCAGGCCCTGGGCGAGACGCCGGTAGGCCTGGTTCCAGGACAGCCGGTCGGCGAAGTCGTCCGGTGTCGTCCGGCCGTCGATCAGCACCAGCTCGGTGTCGGCCATGCGGGCGAAGTCGCGCAGCACGGCCGACCCGGCCCGGGTGAGGACCGTGTGGTGGGGGCCGCCCGCGATCAGCCAGCACTCGGCCGAGGTGGACAGGGAGGGGCGGGGCTGCCAGACCGCCCGGGCGACCGGCAGGCCCGGCAGCGGCTCGTCGGGGGCGACCACATCGATCTCGTTGGCCACCAGGCGGAAGCGGTCGCCGAGGTCCGCCAGGCCGATGACGGAGGCGGGGCCGGGCGCGGCGTCGAAGACCAGCCGCACCGGGTCCTCCCGGCCGCCGATGGACAGCGGGTGGATCTCGCAGGAGGGCCGGCCGCCGGCGAGGGACGGGCAGACCTCCAGCATGTGCGCGCCGAGCACCTTCGGCTCGCCGGGGCCGAAGTGGTAGGTGTAGTCCTCCATGAAGGACGCCTGCGGGCCCATCGCCTTGACGGCGGCGAGCAGGGCCGCGGTCTTCCAGTCGCCCTCGCCGCCGAAGCCGTAGCCGTCGGCCATCAGCCGCTGCACGGCCAGGCCCGGCAGCTGACGCAGTCCGCCGAGGTCCTCGAAGTTGGTGGTGAAGGCCCCGAAGCCGCCGGCGGTGAGGAACTGGCGCAGCGCCGCCTCGATCCGGGCCGCGTAGCGCAGCGAGGCGTGGCGTTCGCCGCCGGGGGCGAGCTCGGGCGCCAGCCGGTAGCGGTCGGCGTACTCCTCGACCAGGGGGTCGACGTCGCTCTCGGCCACCGCGTCCACCAGGTCGGCCAGTTCGGTGACCCCGTAGGTGTTGACGCTCACCCCGAAACGGAGTTCGGCCTCGACCTTGTCGCCCTCGGTGACCGCCACGTCGCGCATGTTGTCGCCGAAGCGGGCCAGGCGCAGCGTGCGCAGCTTCCGGTGGCCGAGCGCGGCGGCGGTCCAGTCGGCGATGCGCCCGGCCACCTGCGGGTCCGACACGTGCCCGACGACGGTCTTGCGATGCACCCCCATGCGGGTCTGGATGTACCCGAACTCCCGGTCGCCGTGGGCGGCCTGGTTGAGGTTCATGAAGTCCATGTCGATGGTGGACCACGGCAGCGCCCGGTTGAGCTGGGTGTGCAGGTGCAGCAGCGGCTTGCGCAGCACGTCCAGGCCGGAGATCCACATCTTGGCCGGGGAGAAGGTGTGCATCCACGCGATCACCCCGACGCAGGCGGGGTCGGCGTTGGCCGCCTCCAGGGTCTGCCGGATGCCGGCGGAGTCCGTCAGCACCGGCTGCCACACGATCTCGGCGCCTATCCGGCCCGACCCGGCCAGCATGTGCTGGATCTGCCGGGACTGATCGGCGACCTGTTCCAGGGTCTTGGCGCCGTAGAGGTGCTGGCTGCCGGTCAGGAACCAGACCTGGGGCGTGGCGGCGGAAGTCATCGGTGATCCCCTCGTGGGCCGGTGGCCCGTAGACGTGTGGGTGGCGCTCGTGGGCCGGTCCGCCGCGGCGGGGGCGGCGGTCCGGTGTGCCGGGCCGGTGTGCGGGCCCGCTGACGGGCCGTGGACGGCCGGCGTGGTGGCGGGTGCGGCGCGTGCCGTGTCCGCCCGGCTACTCCGCTCCCCCGCCGGCGGCGGCGCGGCGGATCGCGCGCAGCCGGCGCATGACGTCGTTGCCGCCGCGGCCGAAGTGGTCGTGCAGCTTCAGGTATTCGGCGAACAGCAGCCGGTAGGCCGCGGCGGCCTCCGGATCGGGCCGGTAGACCGCGCGCTCGACCGAGCCCATGGCCGCGGCGGCGGCACGGATGCCGGGGTGGGCGCCGGCCGCGACCGCCGCGTGCAGCGCGGAGCCGAGGGCCGGTCCCTGGGCGGAGCCGATGACCGACAGCGGCATGTCCAGGACGTCCGCGTAGATCTGCATCAGCACCGGGTTGCGCAGCAGTCCGCCCGCGACGATGAGTTCGGTCACCGGCACGCCGGCCTCGGCGAAGGAGTCGACGATGACCCGGGTGCCGAACGCGGTGGCCTCCAGCAGCGCCCGGTAGACGTCCTCGGCGCGGGTGGACAGGGTCTGGCCGAGCACCACGCCGGACAGTTCGTGGTCCACCAGCACCGACCGGTTCCCGCTGTGCCAGTCCAGCGCGATCAGCCCGTGCTCGCCGACCCGCTGCCCGGCGGCCAGCTCGGTCAGCAGCTCGTGGACGCTGATGCCGCGTTCCCGGGCCTGCTCGTGGTAGGCGGGCGGCACCTGGTTGGCGACGTACCAGGCGAAGATGTCGCCGACGCCGCTCTGGCCCGCCTCGTAGCCCCACAGGCCGGGGACGATGCCGCCGTCCACCACCCCGCACATGCCGGGCACCTCGCGCAGCACGTCGCCGCTCATCACGTGGCAGGTGGAGGTGCCCATGATGGCCACCATCTGCCCGGGTTCGACGGCGCCCGCGGCGGGCGCGGTGACATGGGCGTCCACATTGCCGACCGCGACCGCGATGCCCTCGGGCAGCCCGGTCCAGGCCGCGGCCTCGGCGGTGAGCCCGCCGGCCCGGTCGCCGAGGCTGCCGACGGGCTGGTCCAGCTTGTCGGTCACGAAGCCGGCGAAGCCGGGGTTGAGGCCGGCCAGGAAGTCCGGCGAGGGGTAGCCGCCGTCCTGGCGGATGCCCTTGTAGCCGGCGGTGCAGGCGTTGCGGACGTAGCGGCCGGTGAGCCGCCAGACGATCCAGTCCGCGGCCTCCACCCAGCGGTCCATCGCGGCATAGACCTCGGGGGCCTCCTCCAGCACCTGCAGGCCCTTGGCGAACTCCCATTCGGAGGAGATCAGGCCGCCGTAGCGGGGCAGCCACTTCTCGCCGCGCTGCCGGGCCAGCTCGTTGATCCGGTCCGCCTGGGGCTGGGCGGCGTGGTGCCGCCAGAGTTTGACGTAGGCGTGCGGCTCCCCGGCGAATCGGGGCAGGTCGCACAGCGGGGTGCCGTCCGCCGTGGTCGGCACCATGGTGCAGGCGGTGAAGTCGGTGCCGAGGCCGATCACCTGCGCCGGGTCGGCCCCGGCGTCGGCCATCGCGGCAGGGACGGCGGTGCGCAGCACGTCGAGGTAGTCCTCGGGCACCTGGAGCGCCCAGTCCGGGGGGAGCGGCCTGCCGGTGGCGGGCAGGACGCGGTCCAGCACCCCGTGCCGGTACTCGTGCACGGCGGTGCCGAGCTCGGCTCCGTCGCGCACCCGGACCACCACCGCGCGGCCGGAGAGGGTGCCGAAGTCGACACCCACCACGAGCGGCTCGGATTCGTCGGCCATGAAGTCACCTTCGGAAATGTCGGGGGCTTTGTTCGCCCGCTGATTGTTATCGCTAACAATCTTGTGGTCGGCGTTCTCCGTCAAGAGTCCGGGCGGTCCCGGGCCGCCGGGCCCGCCGGGCACCGGCGGGCCCGGCGGCCGGGTCTCCGGTCAGCGCGGCGGGGCCGCCACGCTGCCCCGCTCCACCAGCGTGGGGGTGAGGATCCGCCGGGCCGGGCCCGGCTCCCCGGCGGCGATCCGCTTCAGCAGCAGATTCAGGGTCTCGGTGGCCACCGCGTCGAAGTCCGGGCGCACGGTGGTCAGCGGCGGGATGAAGTAGGCGGCCTCCGGCACGTCGTCGAAGCCGATCACGCTCACCTCGCCGGGCACCGGCCGGCCGCGCTCGTTCATCGCCCGCAGAATGCCCAGCGCCAGATGGTCGTTGGCCGCGAACACCGCGGTGACCTCGGGCATGCGGGCCAGCATCTGCCCCGCGTGGTAGCCGGATGACGCGCTCCAGTCGGCCGGGGTGACCGGCGGGACCTCCGCGCCGGCCTCCTCCAGCGCCCGCTGCCAGCCCCGCACCCGGCCGGCGGCGTCGAACCAGTCGGGCGGGCCGGAGACATGCCAGACCGTCCGGTGGCCCGCGTCCAGCAGGTGGCGGGTGGCGGCCCGGGCCCCCGCCTCCTGGTCCACGGTGACCAGGGCGGCGGCGCGTTCCGGGTCGCCGTCCACGGTCACCACGGGAACGGCGGCGGGCACCTCGGCCAGCGCCTCGTTCGCCGAGGCGGTCGGGGCGATGACCACGATGCCGGCGACCCGCTGATCGCGGTGGTGCTCCACGGCGGCGGCGATGGACGGCCGGTCCAGCACCCTGACCCGCCGCACGCTCACCGAGAACCCCGCCGCCCCCGCGGCGAGTTCGAAGGCGGCCAGCAGGGAGGCGGGACCGAACAGGGTCGAGTTCGGCGCCACCACCCCGAGCAGCTGGGACCGCCCGGTGACCAGGGTGCGGGCCGCCCGGTTGGGCCGGTAGCCCAGCTCCTCTATGGCGGCCCGCACCCGAAGCCGGGTCTGCTCGCGCACGTTGGGGTGGCCGTTGAGCACGCGGGACACCGTCTGGTGGGAAACGCCCGCGAGCCGGGCGACATCGGTCATGGCCGGTGCGCGTGTCGACTGGCCGCCCTCTGAGTCTTCCACCCGTACTCCCTGAGATTTCCGGTGTTCTGTTCCGCACCGCCGGTTGTTAACGGTAACCGCGGGACGCTGCCGGCCGGTCCGGCGCACCGCGCGGCCAACCGGGAGTCTACGCACCCCACGACGGCGTCCGGTGGCGGTGCGAAGGCCCTGACCCTCGGGGCAGAACGAAAGGTGAGCGCTAACATAACCGAGCTCCGCAGACGTGGCAACGACGCGAAAATCTGCTTCCCAGGGGTTGACGGCCCTATTGTGAGCGCTCACTCTTGACGCCTAGTGACCCCGGTCACCAAGCCCGCCGCTGCGGGCGCGGACGGTTGTTGACCACGGAGGATGAGCAGTGCTTAAGAAGATCACCAAGGCCGCCGGCGCGGTCCTGCTGCTGGCAACGCTGGCCGCCTGCGGCGGCAGCGATTCGGATTCCGGCTCCCCCGGGGGCAAGGACGACGGCACGATCACCATGGGCTTCTCACAGGTGGGCGCGGAGAGCGGGTGGCGCACGGCGAACACCAAGTCCATCCAGGAGGCCGCCGAAGCCGCCGGCATCGAACTGCAGTTCTCCGATGCCCAGCAGAAGCAGGAGAACCAGATCAAGGCCATCCGCTCGTTCATCCAGCAGAAGGTGGACGTCATCGCCTTCAGCCCGGTCGTGGAGACCGGCTGGGACGCGGTGCTGCTGGAGGCCAAGCGGGCCGGCATCCCGGTCATCCTCACCGACCGCGCGATCGACTCCGACGACACCTCGCTCTACGAGTCCTTCCTCGGCTCGGACTTCGTCGAGGAGGGCCGCAAGGCCGGCCAGTGGCTGGTGGACAACACCGAGGGCCCGGTCAATGTGGTCGAGCTCCAGGGCACCACGGGCGCCGCGCCCGCCATCGACCGCAAGGAGGGCTTCGAGGAGATCATCGCCGAGCGGCCCGACATCAAGATCGTGGCCACCCAGAGCGGCGACTTCACCCGCGCGGGCGGCAAGCAGGTCATGGAGGCCTTCCTGAAGTCCACCCCGGACATCGACGTGGTGTACGCGCACAACGACGACATGGGGCTGGGCGCCATCGAGGCCATCAAGGCGGCCGGCAAGAAGCCGGGCGAGGACATCAAGATCATCACCGTGGACGCGGTCAAGGACGGCATGCAGGCCCTGGCCGACGGCGAGATCAACTTCATCGTCGAGTGCAACCCGCTGCTCGGCGAGCAGCTGATGGACCTCGCGGAGAAGGTCGTGGCCGGCGAGGAGGTCCCCAAGCGGGTGGTCACCGAGGAGACCACGTTCACCCAGGAGCAGGCCAAGGCCGTGCTCCCGGAGCGCCAGTACTGATCCGCGCGACGGTCCCCGCCACCGCGGTCTCCCCCGCCCGGGCAGCCTTCCGGCCTGCCCCGCGGCCCGGGAGCGGTGGCGGGGACCACCGTATCCCTCACGAAGAAAGCACTGGTCATGACCGATTCCTCAGCGCATGAAGGCGCTCCGGTGGTCGACATGCGCGGCATCAGCGTCGAGTTCCCGGGCGTCAAGGCGCTCTCGGAGGTCGACTTCCGGCTCTTCCCGGGTGAAGTGCATGCCCTGATGGGCGAGAACGGGGCGGGCAAGTCCACGTTGATCAAGGCACTCACCGGTGTGTACCGGACAAGCGCGGGCACCATCCGGCTGAACGGCCGGACGGTGGCGTTCACCGGCCCCGCCCAGGCGCAGCAGGCGGGCATCAGCACCGTCTACCAGGAAGTGAACCTCTGCGCCAACCTGACCGTGGCGGAGAACATCCTGCTCGGCCGGGAGCCGCGCCGCTTCGGCGGCATCGACGGCCGGGCCACCCGGGCCGCAGCCGCCGGGCTGCTGCGGCGCATCGGCCTGGACATCGACCCGGCGTCCCAGCTGAGCAGCCACCCCATCGCGGTGCAGCAGCTGGTGGCGATCGCGCGGGCGCTCGCCGTGCAGGCGCAGGTCCTGGTCCTGGACGAACCGACCTCCAGCCTGGACGCGGACGAGGTCGCCGAACTCTTCCGGATCATCCGGGTGCTGCGCGCGGAGGGGGTGGCGATCCTGTTCGTCTCCCACTTCCTGGACCAGGTGTACGAGATCGCCGACCGGATGACCGTGCTGCGCAACGGCCGCCTCGTCGGGGAGTACCCGACCGGGAAACTGAGCCGCCTGGACCTGGTGTCCGCCATGCTCGGCCGCGAACTCGGAACGCTGGACGAGGTGCAGCGGCGGTCCGACCGCCGCACTCCCGGCTCCGACCCGGTGCTCCAGGCCCGCGGTCTGGGCCGCACGGGCGCGATCGCGCCCTTCGATCTGGAGATCCACGCCGGCGAGGTGGTGGGGCTGGCCGGGCTGCTCGGCTCGGGCCGCACCGAACTGGCCCGGCTGCTGTTCGGCGCGGACCGTCCGGACCGCGGCACCCTCGCGGTGGACGGGAAGCCCGTGCGCCTGCGCGGACCGCGGTCGATGATCTCGCAGGGGGTCGCGTTCTGCTCGGAGGACCGCAAGGGCGAGGGCGTGATCGCGGACCTCAGTGTGCGCGACAACCTGGTGCTGGCCATGCAGGCCGCGCGGGGCTGGGCCCGTCCCGTGCCGCGCCGCACCGCCGAGTCCCTGGTCGAGGAGTACATCGGGAAGCTCGACATCCGGCCGGCCGACCCGGACGCGGTGATCAGCAATCTCTCCGGCGGCAACCAGCAGAAGGTGCTGCTCGCGCGGTGGCTGGTGACCCGGCCCCGGCTGCTGATCCTGGACGAGCCCACCCGGGGCATCGACGTCGGTGCCAAGGCGCAGATTCAGAAGGTGGTGGCGGACCTGGCCGCCGAGGGCATGGCGGTGGTCTTCATCTCCGCCGAACTGGAGGAAGTGGTACGGGTGTCGGACCGGGTCGTGGTGCTGCGCGACCGGCACATGGTGGCGGAACTCGACGGCCACGACGTCTCCGTGGACGACGTCATGGCGGCGATCGCCGCGCAGGGCGGCCAGACCGGGCATCCGGCGGCGGTGGCCTCATGAAGCCGGGACACCTTCTCTGGCCGCTGGCCGCGCTGGCCGCGCTGATCGTGCTCAATGTGATCGTCACACCGTCCTTCCTGGACATCAGGCTGCAGGACGGCCATCTGTTCGGCAGCACCATCGACATCCTGCGCAACGGGGCGCCGACGATGCTCATCGCCGTCGGCATGACCCTGGTGATCGCCACCCGCGGCATCGACCTCTCGGTGGGGGCGGTCGCCGCCATCGCGGGCGCGATCGCCTGCACCTGGATCGCCGACGGCGGCAACGCCGTCACCGCCATGGTGATGGCGCTGGGCGTGTGCATCCTGCTCGGGCTGTGGAACGGATTCCTGGTCACCGTCGTGGGCATCCAGCCGATCATCGCCACCCTGGTGCTGATGACGGCGGGGCGCGGTGTGGCGATGCTGCTCACCGAGGGGCAGATCATCACCATCAACGACTCCCTCTACAGCAAGATCGGCGCGGGCTTCGTGGTGCTGCCGGTGGCGATCCTGATCAGCCTGGCCGTGCTGGGCGGTGTCGCACTGCTGACCCGCCGCACCGCCCTGGGCATGCTGATCGAAGCGGTCGGGGTCAACCCGCAGGCCAGCAGGCTGGCCGGGGTCCGCTCGCGCACCATCATCTGGACGGTCTACGTCTTCGCCGCGCTGTGCGCGGGTGTCGCGGGCCTGATGATCAGCTCCAACGTCAATGCCGCGGACGCCAACAGTGCCGGGCTGTGGATCGAGATGGACGCGATCCTCGCCGTGGTCATCGGCGGCACCTCGCTGGCGGGCGGCCGCTACTCGCTGGCCGGGACCCTGGTCGGTGCCCTGGTGATCCAGACCCTGACCACCACCGTCTACACCATCGGCGTCCCGACCAACGTCACCCTGGTGTTCAAGGCCCTCGTGGTGATCGCCGTGTGCCTGCTCCAGTCGCCGCGCACCGCCGGCCTGCTGCGTGGCCGGCGCGGGCCCAGGAAGCCCTCCGTTTCCGTTCCGCGTCCCCAGGAGGTGGGCGTCCGATGAGCGTTCCGGCCCTCTCGCGTCTCCCCGGGCGCCTGCTTCCCTCCCGCCTCCCCCAGCGCTTCCTGCCGGTGGTCGCCACCTTCGCGGTCTTCGTGGTCACCTTCGGGGTCGGCTCGTTCCGCTACGAGGGCTTCGCCTCCGGGCAGGTGGTGGCGAACCTGTTCGTCGACAACGCGTTTCTCATCGTGCTCGCCGTCGGGATGACCTTCGTGATCCTCACCGGGGGCATCGACCTGTCCGTGGGCGCGGTGGCCGCGCTGTCGACCATGATCGCCGCCGCCACCCTGCAGGCCGGCTGGCCGCCGTGGCTGGCGGTGCTCACCGTGCTCGCCGCGGGCAGCACCCTGGGCCTGCTGATGGGCCTGGTCATCCACTACTTCGACGTGCAGCCCTTCATCGTCACGCTGGCCGGCATGTTCCTGGCCCGCGGGCTGTGCTTCCTCATCAGCGTGGAGTCGGTGTCCATCCAGGACCCCGCCTTCCGCGACCTCGCGACCGCGACCCTCACCCTGCCCGGCGACATCCTGGTGACCTGGAGCGTGGTCATCGCCCTGGCCGCCGTGGCGGTCGCCGTGTACGTGCTGCATCTGACCCGCTTCGGCCGCACCGTGTACGCGGTGGGGGGCAGCGAGTCCTCGGCCCGGCTGATGGGTCTGGCCACCAGCCGCACCAAGGTGGGGGTCTACGCGGTCAGCGGGTTCTGCTCGGCGCTGGGCGGTCTGCTGTTCAGCCTCTACATGCTCTCCGGCTACGGCCTGCACGCGGTGGGCATGGAACTGGACGTGATCGCCGCCGTGGTGATCGGCGGCACCCTGCTGTCGGGCGGCGTCGGCTACGTGGCGGGCTCGGTGGCGGGCGTGCTGGTGCTCGGCACCGTGCAGACCCTGATCTCCTTCGAGGGCACCCTCAGCTCCTGGTGGACCAAGATCGTCATCGGGGTGCTGCTGCTGGCCTTCATCATTCTCCAGCGCCTCATCGTCCGGCAGCCGGCGCTGAAGACCTGAGCGGACATCACCGGCCCGGCACACCGACGGCCGGCCGCCCCCGCGCCTGGCGGGGGCGGCCGGCCGTCCGGCTTCCGGACCCGGCCCCCCGGACCCCCGGGCCCCCCGGGCCCCCCGGGCCCCTGGACCTCAGACCCGGAGACCGGCCTCGGGATTGCCGTAGTAGGCGCCGGGGCCGTGCTTGCGGGTGTAGTGCCGGTCCAGCAGGTGCTGCGGCGGTGCGGCCGGCGGGGCCAGCTCCATGGTGCGCAGGGCCATCTCGGCGACGGCTTCGCAGATCACCGCGTGCTCGAAGGACTTCCGGGCACTGCTCCCCCAGGTGAAGGGCCCGTGGTGGGCGACCAGCGCCGCGGGAACCTCCTCGGCGCGACGGTCGTCGCCCCGGAGCATCTCCACGATGGCGCGGCCGGTGTTGTACTCGTAGTTCTCGGCGCACTGTTCGGCGGTGAGGTCCGGGGTGCAGGGCACCGGGCCGTTGAAGGTGTCGGCGTGCGTGGTGCCCAGCACCGGGATGTCCCGGCGGGCCTGGGCGAAGGCGACGGCGTGCGTGGAGTGGGTGTGGGTGACGCCGCCTATGGAGGGGAAGGCCAGATACAGGCAGCGGTGGGTCTCGGTGTCGGTGGAGGGCCGCAGGTCGCCGTCGACCACGGCCCCGTCGGAAAGCCGCACGGTGACCAGGTCCCGGGCGGTGAGGCGGTCGTAGGAGACGCCGGAGGGCTTGATGACGAAGACGCCTGCCTCGCGGTCCACCCCGCTGACGTTGCCCCACGTGAGGGTGGCCAGCCCGGCCTCGGGGATGGCCAGGTTGGCCTGGAGTACCTCCTGGCGCAGGGCGTCCGGGACGGTGGCGGTCATGCGGGGTGTTCCTTTCCTGGGCTCGGTCGGGGCCTGGGCGCGGCGGCGGGGGATCACGGGCTGCGGGTGAGGCGGTAGTACGCCTGGTTCCAGCGGATCTCCTTGGCGAGCTGCCCGGGGGTGGTGTCCGCGCCGATGGCGAGGAGTTCCACCCCGCACATGTCGGCGAAGTCGGTGAGCACCTCGGTGGTCAGGGCGGAGCTGAGCACGGTGTGGTGCGGTGCGCCGGCCAGCAGCCAGCTCTCGGCGGACTCGGCGAAGGAGGGGCGCGGTTCCCACACCGCGCGGGCGACCGGCAGCCTGCCCAGCGGCAGGGCCGGGGGCACGAGTTCCACCTCGTTGAGGGTGAGCCGGAAGCGGTCCCCGAGGTCGGAGAGGCCGACCACCACACCGGGGCCGGGCGCGGCGTCGAACACCAGGCGCACCGGGTCCTCCCGGCCGCCGATGGAGAGCGGGTGGATCTCGCAGCTCGGGGTGGCCGCCGCGATGGACGGACAGACCTCCAGCATGTGGGCGCCCAGGATCCTCGGCGTGCCCGGGCCCAGGTCGTAGGTGTAGTCCTCCATGAAGGAGGTGCCGCCGGGCAGTCCCTCGGCCATGACCTTCATGACGCGCAGCAGGGCCGCGGTCTTCCAGTCGCCCTCGCCGCCGAAGCCGTAGCCGTCGGCCATCAGCCGCTGCACGGCCAGGCCCGGCAGCTGACGCAGACCGCCGAGGTCCTCGAAGTTGGTGGTGAAGGCGGTGAAGCCGC
Source organism: Streptomyces sp. YIM 98790 (assembly GCF_011421595.1). GTDB lineage: Bacteria > Actinomycetota > Actinomycetes > Streptomycetales > Streptomycetaceae > Streptomyces. The sequence goes on from NZ_WTLH01000029.1 coordinate 11,218, forward strand.
CCTCGGCGAGGAAGGTGCGCAGGCCGGCCTCGATGCGGGCGGCGTAGCGCAGGGACTCGTGCCGCGGGCCGCCGCGCCGCAGCGCGTGCACCACCCGGTACTGGTCCTCGTAGGCCTCGACCAGCTCGTCGACGTCCTTCGCGGCGACGGCGTCCACCACCTCCACGAGGTCGTTGACGCCATGGGTGTTGACGGAGAAGCCGAAGCGGATCTGTGCCTCGACCTTGTCTCCCTCGGTGACGGCGACGTCGCGCATGTTGTCGCCGAAGCGGGCCAGCCGCAGGGTGCGTGCGGCGTGCCGGCCCGCGGCGGCGCGCGCCCAGTCGGTGATCCGCCGCCGCGTGCGGGGGTCGCTGAAGTGGCCGGCGACGATCTTCCGCGGCAGGCCGAGGCGGGCTTCGAGGTGGGCGGTCTCCCGGTCCCCGTGCGCCGCCTGGTTGAGGTTCATGAAATCCATGTCGATGCTCTGCCAGGGCAGCGACAGGTTGTACTGGGTGTGCAGGTGCAGCACGGGCCGGTCCAGGACGCTCAGGCCGGCAATCCACATCTTGGCCGGCGAGAAGGTGTGCATCCAGACGATGACCCCGATGCAGCTGTCGGAGGTGGCGGCCTCCAGGCACAGCCGGCGGATCGTCTCGGCGTCGGTGAGCACCGGTTTCCACACCAGGCGGGCGGGCATCCCGGGGGTCTCGGAGAGGGACTCCGCCACATCGCGGGACTGCTCGGCGACCTGGCGCAGGGTCTCCTCGCCGTAGAGGTCCTGGCTGCCGGTGAGGAACCAGATCTCCCGGTCCCGGCGGGGCTGCTCGGTCATGCGCTCGCTCCTTGCGTACCCGTGCACTGCTCAGGCGGTTCGACATACCGAACAGCGTTCGAGATCCTGAAGGGAACGTATCCGCCCCGGCTTTGCCCTGTCAACGGCGCCCGCGGTGGCGTGAGCAGCGCCGCAGCGGGCGGGTGCGGAACTGCCGGGCCCGTGTGCTCCGGGGGCGCTTCGCCCCCGGTGGCCCGGCGGCGCCGGGGTCCCGGCGGACGCAGGGCGCCGGCCGTTCCGAGGCCGGTGATCCGGCCGATGGGTTCCGCGGCCCCGCTGGCCATCCTCCTCACAGACGGGCGGACGCACGGTCCGTCCGGGGAGAGGAGCCAGACGCACATGACCGCATGGCGCACAACGTCGCGGATTCTGCCGGCCGTTCTGGTCGCCGCCGCGCTGACCGGAGGGACCGCCGATGCCGCCCCGCGGCCGGCGCCGGCGGACGGCCTGCCGGTCGTGCAGGGCCCGGTCGCCGGCACGGTGCCCGGTGATCCCTCGGCCCCGCGGGTCGAGGACACCTATCCGTGGATGTCCACGGTCACGGATCTGGCCGCCGCCGGATACGTGGAGGAGGAGTTCTACCTGTCCGGGGAGGCGGACGGCTACGGCCCCACCGGCGAACTCGTCGCCTCCGACGTGCCGTACACCACCCGCATCATCGTCCGGCGCCCCGCCGACCCCGGCCGCTTCAACGGCACCGTCCTCACCGAGTGGCAGAACGTCACGGCCGGCCACGACCTCGACGCGCTGTGGTCCCCCGAGCAGATCATCCGCGAGGGATACGCCTGGGTGGGCGTCTCCGCCCAGCGGGTCGGCGTGAACCAGCTGCGCGACTGGAGCCCCGCCCGCTACGGAGAGCTCGACGTCACCGGCGAGGGCCGGTTCCTGGCCGACGAGCTGTCCTACGACGTGTTCGCGCAGGCCGCCCGCGCCCTGCGCAGCCGCGAGGGCACCGCCCCGCTGGGCCCGCTCAGGGCCAGGACGGTGCTGGCCGTCGGAGCGTCGCAGTCCGCCGGGCGGATGACCGTCTACTACGACCACGTCCTGCCGCAGACCGAACCCGTCTTCGACGCCTTCGCCCACATCGTGGGCCCGGCGCCGTCCCGGAAGGGCGAGGAACCGGTGTTCCACGTCCTGTCGGAGACCGACGTGCGCACCCCGGTGCGGCGGCCCGACGACGACCGCTACCGCCGCTGGGAGGTCGCCGGCACCGCGCACTCCGGATGGCACGGCCAGGACTACCGGCGCCCGGTGCTGACCCGCGACCTCGGCGCCGCACCCGTCTACCAGTGCGACCGGCCGCCGTTCAGCCGGGCTCCGCTGCACCATGTGATCGCCGCCGCCTACCACCACCTCGTGCGGTGGGACCGCTACGGCGTCCGCCCGCCGACCGCACCCGCGCTGGAGTTCGCCCCGGACGGCACCAAGGCCCGTGACGGACTCGGGCTGGCGCTCGGCGGCATCAGGCTCTCCCAGGTGGCGGTGCCCACCGCGCTGAACACCGGCGACAACTCCGGGGAGACCTTCTGCGTCCTGTTCGGCACCCATGTCCCGTTCGACGAGGACCTGCTCGGCCGGCTCCACCGCTCGCACGGCGGCTACGTCTCCGCCGTCCACCGCGCCGACGCGCGCAACGTCCTGGCCGGCTACCTGCTGCCCGGCGACGCCCGGCAGAACCTCAGGGAGGCCGCCGCGTCCGGCGTCGGGAAACGCTGACCGGCCGCCGGGCGGCCGGCAGCCGCGCCGTCACCGGTCGTGCGGGAACCGGCAGGAGCATCGGGGACGGCCCGGACGAGCGGGCCATCGGGGCGGGCGGGCCATGGCCGGCCGGCTCGCCCGGCGGCCGCGGCCCGGCACCGGGCGGGACGAGGGCTGAAGCAGGCACCGGCGGCCGGGGCCGTGCTGGTGCTGGCCCCGGCTTCCGGCGTCGTGTGCGGGCCGGTGGCGCCGCCGCCGAGGCGCTGTACCGCCGCGGTGCCCACGTGTGGCAGCAGCCCTCGCGCCTCTTCCGGGACCAGGGGCCCTCGTGCTCCGCGACGCGGTGGCGGTCTCCGTCGGCTCGGTCGCCGCGAGCAGCGGTGTCACACCCGTCGGGCACCCGCTCCGGCCGGACAGGCTTTCGATCGGGGCGGGGGCGGGCATGTCCCGACAGACAGCAGGAACCGGTGAAGGAAGGGGCCCGCCGTGACCGGAACCATGACCAGCCCGTTCCCCTTCCGGCAGGCCGATCTGCGGTTCGGCCGGCTGGTGGAGGGCGCGCACCGGACCCTGGGCCATTTCGCCGTCTGGCGGGACCGCAACGCCCCGCGCATCGCCGCGCACATCGACCGCTACACCGTGCACACCCGGCGGCTGGCCGCCGACCACCGTCGCCGCCGCCCCGCCCACCGGGACCATCTCGCCCGCGAGATCACCTACTTCGGGATCTACAACCTGGCCGAGGTGCCCGGCCCGGACCTGGTGGGCCGGGTGCTGGACGACGCCCCGCCCCGGCTGTCCGAGCTGCCGGACCGGCTGGCCCGCAGCTACCGCAGCCACGGTGCGCCCGGGCTGCTCGCCGCGCTGCACCGCGCCTTCCCCGTACTGCGCGATGCTCCCGAGGCGGACTGGCTGGCCGGGCGCCTGGAGCGTCTCCGCGCCGGGCTGCCCGAACGCGTGCTGCGGGAGGGCGGCATGGGCAAGGTGGCCAGGACCCTGGCCGGGGTGCTGGCCATCGCCGCCTACGACACCGCGGGGTGTCCCCGCGAGGAGCAGCGCGCGCATCTGCGGCGCACCGTGCTGGGCGGCTATGCGCTGGGCGCGGCCTACGCCATCGTGGACGACGCCTTCCACGACGCGCCGCCGGGCGTGCTGCCGCCCGGGGAGCGCGAGCGATGCCACCGGATGCTGCTGCACGGCCTGTGCGAGGGCGTGCCGCCGGAGCCCGGCGAGCTCCCGGACCATCCCCTCGCCGAGGAACTGGCGGACCTGCACCGGGCGCTGCTCGCCGACCGGCCCTTCGCCACCCATCGCCATCTGTACCGGGCGGCCACCGCCATGTATCTCGCGCAGGACCTGGACGCCGCCGTCCCGGGCCCGGAGCCCGGCGGCGGGGACCCGGCCACGCGCTACCCCTGCATGTTCGTCAAGGCCGGGATGAGCCGCTGCATCGCCAACATCCTGGGCCGCCGCGCACTGCCGGCCGGGTTCTACGCCCGCTGCGTCAACACCATCTTCCTCAGCCAGCTGCGCGACGACCTCAAGGACCGCGCCGAGGATCTGGCCGCGGGCCGTGCCACGGTCTTCACCCTGCCGCGGAACGGATCGGCGGCCAATCCGCTGTACGACATGTTCGCCTACGAGGCGTATGTCACCGCCGAGATCTACCGGGACGACCCGGTGGTGGCGGACACGCTCAGCTACTTCGGCGCCAAGTCGCTGGCCCCCCATCTGGCCGCCGATCCCGGTGCCGCCGCCCGCATCGCGGCGGAGTACGAGGCGACGCCGCAGATCCGTGCCTTCTTCGACACCGCGGCCGGGGCGCTGCGCAGCCGCCGGCTCCGGCGCCGGGTGCTGCCGTTCGACAAGCGGCTCAAGCAGCGGGTCGCCGACGTGTCCCGCGGCATCCCCCGCACCGGCCGGGACGTCCGGGTGTATTTCGCGGACCGGCTGCCGTACATCGACCGGGTGGTCCGCGGCTGGGCCCCGCCCGCCACGGACGGCACCGGCGGCGGGGACCGCGGGCTGGAGGAGATCATCGCGTACACCCTGCACGCCCCGGGCAAGCGGGTCCGGGCCGGCCTGACCCTGATGCTCGCCGACAGCCTGGGCGTGGCCCACCGGGACCTGGAGCCCCTGCTGGCCGCGGGCGAGATGTTCCACACCGCCAGCCTGATCTTCGACGACCTGCCCGCCCAGGACAACGCCGCCATGCGCCGGGGCCGGCCGGCCGCGCACACCGTGTACGACGAGGGCGCCGTGCAGCTGGCCGCGGTCTCGCTGATCTCCCGCGCCTTCGGCCTGCTCCCCCGGCTGTCCGGCAGGTTCCCGGCCCGCCGGGTCACCGAGGTGATCTCCTACGCCGGCACCGTGCTGGGCAGTGAACGGCTGTGCCGGGGCCAGCACCTGGACCTGTCCGCGGCTCACCGCCCGGCCGGTGCCCCGCCCGTCCCGGTCGCCGACATCCTCACCATGTACCGGCTGAAGACCTCCACCACGATCGAGTCGGCGCTGGTGCCGCTGATGCTGCTGCTGGACCGGCCGGACACCGAGGTGGAGGCGGTGTCCGGGTTCTCGGACGCCGCGGGGATCGTCTTCCAGCTCCGGGACGACCTGCTGGACGCCACCTCGGACGCCGCCGTGCTGGGCAAGTCGGCCGGCCAGGACCTGCGCAAGTCCAATGTGGTCCGGGACCACGGCGCCGCCGAGGCGCGGCGGCTGATGGCCGAACAGGTCCGGGCCGCGGACCGGGCCTGCGACCGGCTGCCCTTCGACACCGGGCTGCTGCGCGGGGCGGTGCGCTACTTCGCCTCCCGCCGGCGGTGAGGCTTCCGGGCCCGCGGGGGCGGCCCCGCGGCCCGCCCTGCGCCCGGCCCCGGTTCCGGCCCCGGCTCCGGCCCCGGTTCCGGCCGCGTCCCGGTCCCGGTCACCGGCCGTGGGCCCCGGTCCGCGAGCCCCCGGCCCAGCACCAGCAGCCGGGTGACGGCGGCCGCCGCGTCCGTCACGAACTCGGCGGACCGGGCCAGCGCCTCCTCCAGGGGCAGCGGGGCGGGCAGCACGCCCACGCAGACCTCGATGCCGGACTCGCGCGCCCGGTGCTCTCCGGGTCCCCAGCCGGGACCGACCGACCCGGCCAGCGCGATCACCGGCCGGCCCAGCCGCCGGGCCCGGCGCGCCACCTCGGCCGGGGTCTTGCCCGGGAAGGTCTGTTCGTCCAGCGCCCCCTCGGCGGTGATCACCAGATCCGCGCGGGCCAGCGGGCCGTCCAGGTCGATCCGGTCCAGCAGCAGGTCGAAACGGGGCACCAGGCGGGCGCCGAGCGCCGCCAGGCCGGCGCCCAGCCCGCCGGAGGCCCCGGTGCCCGGCCCGAGGCGCAGATCGGTCCGGGCGGCGGCGCCGGTCCGGGGCAGGTCGCGGCCGAGCACCCGGGCCCAGTTCTCCAGCCCGGCCGCCAGGGCCGCCACCCGGTCCGGTCCGGCTCCCTTCTGCGGCCCGTGGACGCGCGCGGTGCCGCGCGGCCCGCACAGCACACAGTGCGGATTGACGGCCGCCAGCAGCTCGGTGCGGGCCAGCCGCGGGTCCAGGCCGGCGGCGTCCGCCCGGTGCAGCCGGCACAGCGCGGCGCCGCCGGGCGGCAGGTCGCGGCCGTCCGCGTCCAGGAGCCGGACGCCCAGGGCGCGCAGCGCGCCCGCCCCGCCGTCGCAGGTGCCGGAGTCGCCGCAGCCGATCACGATCCGGCGGGCACCGGTGTCCAGGGCGGCGGAGATCAGCTCGCCGACGCCGTGCGTGGTGGCCGCGCCCGGGTCGCGGCGGGCGCGGGGCACCAGACGCAGTCCGGCGGCCGACGCCATCTCCACCACGGCGGTGGGCGGTCCGTCCCCGCCGAGCAGGGCGAAGCGGGCGGTCACCGGGTCGCCCAGCGGACCGGAGACGGTGACCGGGACGAGCCGGCCGCCGGTGGCCCGGGCCAGGGCGGCGGCGGTGCCCTCGCCGCCGTCGGGAACCGCGACGGTCTCCACCACGGCGGCGGGTTCGGCCCGCCGGACTCCCCCGGCGATGGCCGCGGCCACCTCGTCGGCGGTCAGCGCCTCTTTGAAACCGCTGCAGGCGACGGCGATCCGGATGCCGCGCGCCGCCGGAGCGGGGCCCCGGTACGGCTGCTGCTGCGGCATGCCCGCACCCTGCCACCGCTCCGCCCGGCGGACAACCACGGCACCGGCCGGTCCCCGCCTTCCCCGACTTCCCCGGCTCTCCCGCCGCCGGCAGCCGACCGAAACGGAGACGATTCGATACTTTTGCGTTTCCCCTCGGCGGAAGCTACGCTCCTCGACGTACGAAACCGTTTCGTTTCTATGGAGTGCGCCGCATGCTGCCACCGCCGGCCACCGCCCGGGCACCGGACCGGGCCCGCCGCAGCCGGCTGTCGCCCCAGCGGGAGCGGGAGCTGTTCACCGCCGTGATCGGCCTGGTGCGCGAGCAGGGCTACGAGGCAGTGAGCATGGACGCGGTCGCGGCCCGCGCCCGCTCCAGCAAGGCGACCCTCTACCGCCAGTGGGAGAGCAAGCCCAAGCTCGTGGCGACCGCGCTGCGCGGGCTCGCCGAGGGCCCGCCCGAGGTCGACACCGGCTCCCTGGCCGGAGACCTGCGGCAGATGGTGCACACCTTCCTCTCCCACGCCGCCGAGGACGCCGCGCTGCTCAGCGGCCTGGCACACGCCGTCTCCAAGGACCCCGAGCTGTACCGGGCCATGTACGAGCTGCACATCCGGCCCGGTCTGGACGCGCTCGACGCCGTGCTCCGCAGGGCCGAGGCACGCGGCGAGCTGCATCCGGACAACCCGGCGCGGGAGTTCGTGCCGCACCTGGTCATCGGCGCGCTCAGCACCCGGCGGCTGCTGGAGAACCGGGACGCGGACGCCGCCTACATGGAGCGCTTCCTGCGCGGCGCCGTCTTCCCCGTGCTCGGCATCGCCTGACCCCGCCCGCCGGGCGGCCCGGCCGGGCCGCCCGGCCGCGGCCGGTGCACCGACGCAGCCGGGCGCCGGCCCGGTCCCCTTCCCTTCCTGTCCCTCCCCTCCGTCCCTCTGGAGCTCATCCACATGGCCACGTTCCTGTACCGGCTCGGCCGCTTCGCCTTCCGGCGGCGCGGGCTGGTCGCCCTGCTGTGGGTGGCGGTGCTGGCGGTCGCCGGGGGCGCCGCCGCCTCCGCCTCCTCGGCCGCCTCCTCCGCGATATCCATCCCCGGCACCGAGGCGCAGAAGGCTTTCGCACTGCTGGAGGAACGCTTCCCCGGCAGCAGCCCGGACGGGGCCACCGCGCGGGTGGTCTTCCGGGCGCCGGACGGCGAACGGCTCACCGACCCGGACCACCGGGCCGCCGTGACGGAGACCGTCGCCGAACTCGCCGGGGGGTCCCAGGTCGTGCAGGCCGTCGACCCCTTCGCGGCCCGGGCGGTCAGCCCGGACGGCACCATCGCCTACTCCCAGGTCGGCTATGACACCACCGCCCTGGACCTGACCGAGGACTCCCGCGAGGCCCTGGAGACGGCCGCGCAGCACGCCCGCGACGCCGGGCTGACCGTGGAGATCGGCGGCGACGCGCTCCAGACCATCCCGCACACCGGCACCACCGAGGTGATCGGCGTGGCCATCGCCGCCGTGGTGCTGGTGGTGACCTTCGGCTCGCTGGTCGCCGCCGGACTGCCGCTGCTGACCGCCGTTCTCGGCGTCGGCATCAGTGTCGCCGCCATCACCGCCCTCACCGGCGTGCTCCACCTCAACAGCACCACACCGATCCTGGCCACCATGATCGGCCTCGCGGTCGGCATCGACTACGCGCTGTTCATCGTCTCCCGCTACCGCGCCGAACTCGCCGAGGGCCGCACCCCGGCCGAGGCCGTGGGACGTGCCACCGGCACCGCGGGCTCCGCCGTGGTCTTCGCCGGGCTGACGGTGGTCATCGCGCTGGCCGGCCTGACCGTGGTCAACATCCCGATCCTGACCACGATGGGCCTGGCCGCCTCCGGGGCCGTGGTGCTCGCCGTGCTGGTCGCCCTGACCCTGATCCCCGCGCTGCTGGGCTTCGCCGGGCGGCGGGTCCTCCCCCGCAGGCAGCGCCTCCGCGGCGGGGACACGGCGGCGCCGGAGGAGAGGCCGGGCGCGGGCACCCGCTGGGCCCGCTTCGTGCTGCGCCGCCCGGCCGCGGTGCTGCTGGCCACCGTCGCCGGCCTGGGGCTGATCGCCCTGCCCGCCGCCGACCTCCAGCTCGGTCTGCCCGACGACGGCTCCCAGCCCTCCGACACCACCCAGCGCAAGGCCTACGACATGATCGCCGAGGGTTTCGGTGCCGGCACCAACGGGCCGCTGGTGGTGACGGTCGACGCCCGGGAGAGCACCGACCCGCAGGCCGCGGCCGAGGAGACCGTCGCGGCACTGCAGGGCCTGGAGCATGTCGCCGCCGTCACCCCCGCGACCTTCAACGAGGCCGGTGACACGGCGATGATCACCGTCATCCCGGCCGCCGCGCCGAGCAGCCCGGAGACCGAGGAGCTGGTGCACGCCATCCGTGCCGAGGCGGGCGGCCCCGGCGGGACCGCCGGGGCCGAGGACGCCGGAGCCGCCGAGGTCATGGTCACCGGCCAGACCGCCATGGCCATCGACGTCTCGCAGAAGCTGGACGACGCCCTGGTTCCCTACCTGGCCCTGGTGGTCGGTCTGGCCTTTCTGCTGCTGACGGTGGTCTTCCGCTCGGTGCTGGTGCCGCTCAAGGCCGCGCTGGGCTTCCTGCTGTCGGTGGTGGCCGCGCTGGGCGCGGTGGTGGCGGTCTTCCAGTGGGGCTGGCTGGCCGGGGTGTTCGGCGTGGAGCAGACCGGCCCGGTGATGAGCCTGATGCCGATCTTCATGGTCGGCCTGGTGTTCGGCCTGGCCATGGACTACGAGGTGTTCCTGGTCACCCGGATGCGGGAGGCCCATGTGCACGGCGAGACCCCGCGGCAGGCCATCGTGACCGGCTTCACCCACGGCGCCCGGGTGGTGACCGCCGCCGCACTGATCATGATCAGTGTCTTCGCCGGCTTCATCGGCTCCTCCGACGCGATGATCAAGATGATCGGCTTCGGCCTGGCCGTCGCGGTACTCTTCGACGCCTTCGTGGTCCGGATGGCGGTCGTGCCGGCCGTGCTGGCCGTGCTGGGCAGGGCCGCCTGGTGGCTGCCCCGCCGGCTCGACCGGGTACTGCCCGACGTCGATGTCGAGGGCGAGGCCCTGCGGCACGCACCGGCAGCCGCCGCGCCGGCGCGGGAACGGCAGCCCGCGGCCGGCCGCGCCTGACGGAGGCGCCGCCGCACGCCGTCCGGCGCGGTGCCGCGCCGGGCGGCGTGCGCGCGTATCCGCCCGCCGATTCCTAGGCTCGCAGGGTGAGCGACGCAATCCTCCGCGCCGTCGAGGGTCTGGTGAGCAGCCCGTGGGTCTATCTCGCGCTGTTCGGCCTCGCGGCCCTCGACGCGTTCTTTCCCGTGGTGCCGAGTGAGACGCTGGTGATCACGCTGGCGGTGTTCTCCGCCGCCGAGGGCCGGCCCGATCCGGTGCTGATCGTGCTCGCGGCCGCGCTGGGCGCGCTGAGCGGGGATCACATCTCCTACGCCATCGGCCGGAAGGCCGGCGGCCGGGTCTTCACCAGAGTCCGTCCGGGAAGCCGCACCGAGCGGGTGTACCGCCGGGTCGGCCGGATCCTCGACGAGCGCGGCGGGCTGGTGATCGTCGTGGCCCGCTACATCCCGGGCGGCCGTACCGCGGCCACGCTCAGCACCGGGGCCACCGGCTATCCGCGCCGCTCCTTCACCCGCTTCGACATCGTCGCCGCCGTGACCTGGGCGCTGTACTCGGCGGGGCTTGGTTTCCTGGGCGGCGCGGCCTTCCGGGACGACCCGCTGAAGGGCCTGGCACTCGGGCTCGGCCTCGCCCTGGCCATCACCGCCGGGCACGAGACCGTGTACGCGGTCCGCAGGCGGCGGCGCGGCCGGAACGGCCGGAACGGCCGGGACCGCGGCGGCGCCGGACCCCCCTGACCGTGCGCCCCCGCGCCCGCCGCGGGCCGGGAGGCTCAGTCCAGCGGTCCGGTGTTGGTGAGATCGAGGGCGGGACGCAGCGCGCGGGCGATCGCCACGGCATCACCCACCGCCCAGTTGTGCACGAAGAACAGCCGGGGGTCCTCCGCCAGGCTGTGGCTGTGCAGGCTGACCAGGTCGATGCCGGAACGGGTCAGCCGGCGCAGGACCCGCGGCACCTCGCCGGCGACCATGGCGAAGTCACCGATCAGGGCGGCCCTGCCGCCGCCCAGCGGCTGGAAGTTGAGGGCGGTCATGGAGCCGAGCCCCGGGGGCAGGACCATGCCGTCGTCCACGATGGACTCGCGGCGTCCGAACAGGCACTGATAGATGCCGTTGTTCGGGTGGCCCCGCACGCCGAGCGCCGCGTCGATGCCGGCGGTGTCCAGATCCGGCCCGCCGGCGGGGCGGGGCCGGGCCCGGCCCGGGGCGGCTCCCGCGGCATCGACGGCGGCACGCAGCCCGCGGGCCAGCGCCCCCGGGTCGCGCCCGTGGGCGTGCACGTGACACCACCACATCGGGGGCTCCTGGGCCAGGACGTGCTTGTGGATCGCGGTCTGCGCGATGCCGTGGTCGTGCAGTGCCCGGCTGACGTCCTGGAGTTCGTCCTCGGTGACCGCGAGGTCGCCCATCAGCAGCGTCCGGCCGTCGGCGTACCGGACGAAGCTGTTGTGCATCCCCACCACCTCCGGCTGCAGGACGACGCCTTCGGTCCTCACGTCCAGGTCGTCGCGGAGGAACGACACGGCGTAGACCAGGCCGCGCCGCATGCCGCCCGCGCCGCCGAGCTGCTCCGCGACCTCCCGCCAGTCGTCCATGGTGGTGGGGACCGGCCGGACGGGCCGCACCGGCCCGGCGGTGCCCGGGGCAGCGGCTGCCGCCGCCGTCCCTCCCGCGGCCCCGGCCGCGAGGGGACCCAGCGCCGCTGCCGCCATCAGGCCGCGCCGGGTGGTCCGTGTCCGTCTGTCCGGGTCCCGCCCCGCTGGTGTGCTCATGCGGTCATGATGAGAACTTCGGGGAGTGCTGAAAAGCGGTGGGGAAGGACCGGGCACCACAGCCACCTGTACGGGGGACCTGCCGCACACCAGTGGCAGCCGGCAGCCGCGGCCCCGGGCCTGTCCGCGGGGCGGCCGCGCAGCCCCGCGGCGTCCCCACAGTCCCGCGCAGTCCGGCGCGGTCCGGCGCGGGGTCAGGCGGCCGGGGCGGGGGCGGGGCGGCGGGCACGGTCCGCGAGGAGGTCCTCGAACAGTGCCGTCCAGCGCCCGGCCACGGCCTGCGGGGAGTAGGCACGGGCGGTCGTCAGCGCGGCATCGCCCATGTCCGCCCGCAGATCCTCGTCCGCCATGAGCGCGGCCAGGGCGTCGCCGAGCGCGGCCGGGTTCTCCGGCTCGGCCAGCAGGCCGTCCAGGCCGTGGGTGAGGACCTCCGCGGGGCCGGTCGGGCAGTCGAAGCTCACCACCGGCAGGGCGTGGGCCATGGCCTCCAGCAGCACCATGGGCAGCCCCTCGTAACGGGAACTCAGCACGTACACCGAGGCCCTGGACAGTTCCTCGTCCAGCCGGTGGCTGGTGCCCGGCAGCCGGATCCGGCCGGCCATGCCGTGCCGGGCGGTCAGCGCGCGCAGGACCGGCTCGTCCTCGCCCGCGCCGAAGATCCGCAGCTCCCAGTCCGGGTGCCGGGCGGCGGCCCGGGCGAAGGCGGGGATGAGCAGGTCGAAGCCCTTCTGCCGCCGCAGCCGCCCGGCCGCCACCACGACCCGGGCGGAGCCGTCCGCCGGGGTGAGCCGCAGGCTGTGCACGGCGTTGGGGATGTGCTCCACCCGGGCCCGCGGCAGCATCGCCCGGTAGTCGGCGAGGTCCTGGCCGGTGAGCACCACCACGGCGTCGCAGGCCGGGTAGTGGCGGATGATGGCGGCCCGGGTGTCGCCCGGGTGGCCGGCCAGGTTGCGGTGCTCCTGGGCCACCCGCACCACCCCTCCGGTGGCGAAGCGGGCGGAGAGCAGGTTGAGCCCGGGCCGGGTGGTGACCAGGATGCCGTCCCGCAGCCCGCGCAGATAGCCGGTCACCCGCTGTTCGACACCGCGGTGGTACTGGCGCAGCCCGGCCTCGCCGCGCGGCACGTACCGCATGGGACGGGCGGCGGCCCGGGCGCCGCGGGGCAGCCGGCGGCGGGCGAGCGGACCGAGCGGCACCGGGGCCGGCTCCGCGCGGAGATCGGTCAGCGGGGTCAGGCGGACCCGGGGATCGAGGGCGAACCGCGGGCGGGCCCGGGCCCGCACCACACTCACCACCTCGATCTCGTGGCCGGCCGCCGCCAGGGCGTTGGCCTGGGTGAACACGGTACGGATGGTGCCGCCCACGCCGTAGGCGTGCAGCAGCAGGTAGCGGATTCTCATGCCGGGCGTTCCTCCGGGACGGGGCGGAGGGGGTAGCCCCAGGTGGCGCACAGCGCCCGCAGCGGCTCCGGGGTGTCGGCCGGCACGGCGGCGGCCGGCCCCGGCCCCTGCGGGACCGCGGCGGCCATGGCGGGGTCCCAGGCCACACCGAGGAAGTCGCACAGGCCACGCAGGGCGGTGGCCGGATCGGCGGCCAGGTCCTCGTGGCGCAGGGTGTGGCCGGGCAGGGCCCGCCGGGCGCGGTCCACGGCGCCGAGCCGGCGCAGCGTGTCCCGGACCGCCTGCTCCCTTCCGCCCTGCCCCGGCGCGGCGGCGTACCGGTCCCCGGCCACGGCGGCCGGGTGCCGCAGCAGGAAGACGAAGCGGGCGTCCGGCCAGCACACCGCCAGCCGCCGGTGGGCGAAGACGTCACCGGGTCCGGCGGCCACCAGGACGTCCCGGCCGGACCGGACCAGTTCGCGGTGGAGCACCCGGTCCCACAGGAGCTGTTCCAGCTCGGCGGCGGCCGGCACGGGCGGCTCGGCGCCCGGCGGCGGGACGTGCACCCGGATCCGGCGCAGCCGCACCCCGGAGACGACGTGCAGCCGGGGGTGGGCGGCGAGCCGCTGCCGCAGCGCGGCGGCGGCCGGGCACTCCGCCGCCAGCACGAAGACCGGCCGGCGCAGCAGCCGGTCGGTGGCCGGGTCGGCGGGCGGACGGTACTCCGGGGGCCCGCCCCACGGCCGCTCCCCGGCTTCCGGACCGGCCGTGCCGCCGGCCGCCCCGCGGGCGGGGAGGGCCGGCCCGGCCCGGCAGATCCGGAAGCCGGTGACGGCCCCGAGGACGGAGTTCACTCGGCGCAGCACATTCATGCCAAGCGAGGCTAAACACCCCTCACCGGTGTGTCGGCGCACACCGGGGCGACACGCCGCCGCGTCGGCGGCCGCGGTGCCGGACCGCGGGTCCCGGCCGGTGACCGGACTGCCGTCCCGCACCGCCGTGCTGCTCCGCCGGGGGCCGGTGCGCGGTGGGTTGGTGCAGCTCCACCGGCCCGGGGCGGGACCGCTGAACGCGCTCGGTCCGGCCGCCCGGCGCGGCGCGGACCGGCGGCGTCCCGCGCCGGCCGTGCCCCGCGACCGGCCGCAGCGGGCTGCCCGGGAGGGGAGCACTCCGCAGGCGGGCGCCCGCCCCGGCAGGCTTTACAGAGAACTACGTAGTTACGTATCTTCACCACCATGGATCTGGAGGAGCGGGTCGCGGAGCTGGAACACCGCCTGGCCGCGCTGGAGCGGGCCGCCCGGCACGGCGAGCGGCCGGCCCCCGGCGCCGAGTCCGCGCTGTGGGCCCTGGAAGGGCTCCGGGCCAGGCTGGCCGAGCTGGGAGCCGACGGCGGAGGAGTGCTGTTCGCCGGTACCGTCCGGCTCCCCGGAGGCGGGCAGTTCGAGTGGCAGGAAGGGCTGACCACGGACGACCTGCTGGACGCCGACTGGTCCGAGGCGGCGGCCTCCTTCGCCGCCCTCGGGCACCCGGTGCGGATGCGGCTGCTGCGGGAGATCGCCGGCGGCCGGCGGACCGCCGCCGCGCTCGCCGGGCTGGAGGACCTCGGCACCACCGGCCAGATCTACCACCATCTGCGGCAGCTCACCGCCGAGGGGTGGCTGCACGCCGCGGCCCGGGGCCGGTACGAGATCCCGGCCGCCCGTGTGGTGCCGCTGCTGATCGTCCTCGCCGCATCCCGCTCCTGACCGCCCGGAGGCACCATGCGCACCACGGCCAAGTTCCTGACCGTCTTCTCCCGCCTGGCGTGGACGGCCTTCCTGCTCCAGCTCGTCATCGGATTCTTCGCGGATTTCACGGCGCTGTGGGGCTGGCTGCTCATCGCCGCCGCGCTGGCCGCCCGGTTCACCGCCGGCCGGATCACCCGGCCGTCCGGGGAGCGGCGGCCGGTGGAGGTGGCCCCGCCGGTCACCGGGCGCTGGATGGCGGGCAGCAGCCCCGCCGACCGGGTGCCCAGCCACGGCACCCGGGCCTACGGGCAGGCCTACGCCATCGACCTGGTGGCCGAGCCGGAGGACCGCGCCCGGCCCGGCTTCGGCTGGTGGCCGCCGGTCCGGCGCAACCCCGCCTTCCCGTCCTTCGGGGCTCCCGTGCTGGCGGTGGCCGAGGGGACCGTGGTCCGGGCCACGGACTGGCGGCGCGACCACCTCAGCCGCAATTCCTGGCCCGCCCTGCCCTATCTGTTCGCCGAGTCCCTGTTCCGGGACACCGCGGGCCCCGGCTGGCTGATCGGCAATCACCTCGTGCTCGACCTGGGCGGCGGGGTGTACGCCCTGTACGCCCATCTGCAGCGGGGGTCGCTGGCCGTGCGTGCCGGCGACCGGGTGTCCCCGGGCCGGCTGCTGGCGCGCTGCGGCAACTCCGGCAACTCCTCCGAGCCCCACGTGCACTTCCAGCTCATGGACGGCCCCGATCCGGACACCGCGCACGGTATCCCGTTCACCTGGCCGGGAATCGGCGTGCCCGCCCGCAACCAGCACTTCACCGCCCCCGAGCCCGCCACGCCCTGATCCCGACCGGCGGGCCCGGCCGCCGGTCCCGGGTCAGCGCAGTGCCCGGTACACCGCGGCGGTGACCACGCCGTAGGCCAGGTGCGGGACGATGTCGGACAGCCACGCCGTGCCGTTCCACTTCCTGGGATCGGTCACGCCCAGCGCGGTGGCCGGCGCGTCGCTCCCGGCCATGGCCGCCGCGCCGATCACCGGCCCGGCCACCAGCGCGGGGAGCCGGGTGCGCCGCCCGCTGAGCAGTCCGTAGACGGCGCCGACACCCAGGCCCGCGGCATAGCCCAGCAGTGCCCCGGCGGCCTGTTCCCGGTTGGACCTCTGCTGCTCCTCGCCGAGCGGGACACCCGCCCGGTCGGCCAGCAGGTCGGCGACCTCGGCCGGCATGCCGCTCGCCGGACGGCCGCGGAGCAGCATGTCACCGTACGTGCTGAGGTTGAGGGCCACGGTGCCGGCCGCGCCGGCCACCAGCCCCCGGGCAAGGGAACGCATCTCGTCCTGTCCTTCCGTCGCGGTGGGACGAAGGCCCGAAGCGGGCACCGCCCCCGCGTACCCCGCCAGAGGCGATCGAACGCCGGAGGAACGCCGGATGCCGCGGTTTGCGGGCCCGGCGGCCGGGAAACGCGGCGGATGCAGGCCGCAGGCGGCCCGGCCCGCCACCCGCCGCGGGCGGCAGGGCAGCGTCCGGAACCAGACAGGAGTGCCGCATGACCCTCACCAAGGACCACGGCCCGCTGTCCGCGGCACCCGTGCAGTCCGTCAACTACGAGCTGTCCGGCCCGGCGCACCGCCTGTTCCTCCAGCGCTTCCCGCGCCGGGTGCGGGCGGTGCTCGGCGGGGAGACGGTGGCGGACACCCGGGAGGGCAAGCTGCTGCACGAGACCGGTCTGCTGCCCCAGCTCTACATCCCCGCCGGGGACGTGCGCGCCGGTCTGCTGCGGGCCAGTGACCACACCACCCACTGCCCCTACAAGGGACGGGCGGTCTACTGGTCGGTCCGGGCCGGCGACCGCTGGGCGGAGAACGGCGTCTGGGCGTATCCGGAGCCGATCAGCGGTGCCGAGTGGCTGCGCGGCCACCTCGCCCTGTACTGGAACACGGCGGACGCCTGGTACGACGAGGACGAGCAGGTGCACGGCCATCTGCGGGACCCCTACCACCGGGTGGACGTGCGCCGCACCAGCGGCCGGGCCCGGGTGCTGGTGGACGGCGTCCCGGTGGCCGTGACCGACCGCCCCATGCTGCTCAGCGAGACCGGGCTGCCGAACCGCTGGTACATCCCGCCCGAGGACGTGCGGACCGAGCTGCTGGACGCCAGCCCGACCCGCACCGTGTGCCCCTACAAGGGCACCGCGTCCTACTGGTCCTTCTCGGACGGCGGCGGGCGGCGCGAGGCCGATGTGGCCTGGAGCTACCCGGAACCGCTGGAGGAGGCCACCAGGGTGGGCGGCCACCTGTGCTTCGCGCACCGGTCGGTCACCACGGAGGTCGACGGGCGTCCGGTGCCGTGCCCGCCGCCCGGCTGACCCCTCCCCGCGGCCCGGTGGCAGCGCCCGGGGCGGGCCAGCACACTCGGAGAAACAGCACGGCCGAGAGGTGGACCCCATGAGCCGCACGGAGCGGGAACGGATCGCCGGCGCACTGCTGGAGCGGTACGGGCACCGCAGCCTCGCCGAGGAGGCCGAGATCAACCTCAATGCCGCGCCGCACTCGCTGTACCAGCTTCTCCAGCTCGCGGCGCTGACCGACGCGCGGCAGGCGCCCGGGGAGGCCGTCCGCGCCTTCACGGCACTGCGCGAGAAGCGGTGGACCACGGCCGGGCACATGGTGCAGGCCGATCCGGCGGAGGTCTCCCGCACCCTCACCGACGCCGGCTGTCCGGAGAGCGACAGCGACCGGATCACCACGGCACTGCGGGACGCGGCCCTGCACCTTCAGGAGGACCACGGCGGTGACCTGGGCGAGCTGCGCGAGGACGCCGGGCGCGACCCGGAGCGCGAGCGGGCCCTGCTGCGGCACTTCGCCCGGATCGGGGACACCGTGGTGGACGCCTTCGTGCGCGAGGCGCAGATGCTGTGGACGGAACTGCTGCCGTTCGCGGACAAGAAGGCCCTGGACGCGGCGGCCCGGCTGGATCTGGGCGAGGACGCCGCCGCGCTGCGCTCCCTGGCCGGCGGCGACCGGGAGTTCGTGCGCCTGGTGGACTCCCTGGTCCGCATCCGCCACGAGCGCAACGGCTACCAGGAGGTCCGCGACCGGGCCGCCGCCGCCCGGTAGCCCGGCGGCGGCCCGGAGCGGCGGCGGCTCCGCCGGTCCGCGAGCGGCGCACGAGGCGGGCCCGACGGGCCCGCGGTCTCCTCGAACACAGGAGCGTGATGCGCCATGACCTCTTCCACACCCCGTTCCACACCCCGTTCCACACCCGGTTCCACACCCCCTTCCACACCGCCGCCCCCTCCCTCTCCGGCCCCCTCGATGCCGCCCTCCCCCGCGCCGCCCTCCCGGCCGGGGCCGCCGAACGTCCTGCTGCGCGGCGGCCCGGACCGGCTGCACGGCGTCCCGCGGGTGCACCGTGCCGACGATTCCGGGGCCACGCTCAAACTCGCGTGCGGCAACGCCTACGAGCACTTCGAGCCGACCTCGGAGACCGTCGAGCACGAGGGGCACCTGCTCAGGGTGTTCCGGTGGAGCCGGCGCACCTACATGGCGGAATAGCCGTTCCGCGCCGGAGCACCGAGGAGGCGGTGGACGTGGCCGACCGGCCCGAACTGGTGGTGTTCGTCGGACTGCAGGCCGCCGGCAAGTCGACCTTCTACCGGCAGGCGTTCTCCGGCAGCCACACCCTGGTCAGCAAGGATCTGTTCCGCCGGGCGCGGCACCGCCAGGAGCGGCAGATGCGGCTGGTCGGCCAGGCGCTGGCGGAGGGGCGTTCGGTGGTGGTGGACAACACCAATCCGGCGCCGGAGGAGTGGCGGCCGCTGATCGCCGCGGCCCGCGCCCACGGCGCCCGGGCGGTGGCGTACTGGTTCCCGCCGGATGTCACGGGGTCGCTGCGGCGCAACGCGCGGCGGCAGGGCCGGGAGCGGGTGCCGGACGTGGGGGTGTTCGCCACCCTGCGGCGGCTGCGGATGCCGCGCACGGGGGACGGGTTCGACGCCGTGCACGAGGTGCGCCTCGACGGCCGCGGCGGCTTCGCGGTCCGTCCCGTCGAGCGGGCCGCCGGCTGAGCCGCGGCACGGTCAGCCCGACCGCCGGGCCAGGTCCTCCAGCAGCGCCACCGCCTCCGCAGCCCGGCCGTAGGGCACGAACAGGTGATCGTGGTGGAATCCGGCGACGACGTTGCAGCTCAGCCCGGCATCGGCGAGCCGCTGCGCCACGGCCGCGGTCAGGCCGACCGCCGCCAGGTCGGAATGCACCCGCAGCGTGATCCAGCCCGCCGTGAAGTCGTGCGGCAGCCCCACCGCCTCGGCCTCCTCCTGCCGCAGCACCAGGGTCGGCCCTTCCTCCTCCAGCACCGTGACCACCGGTGAGACACCGGGCGGGACACCGCCCCGGCAGGTGGTGAACACGTAGCGGCCCGGGTGCAGATACGGGCGCATCCCGCTCAGCAGTTTCCGCAGCTCACTCTCGCCCGGCATGGGCGGCAGACTAGGCGCCCCGCCGCCCGGCGTGCACGCCCGGATGGCCAGCGGCCGCTCCGGCACCGGCTGGACGGCGGCGTCACCATCCGCCCGCTGCCCTGAACTCCCGGCGTATGCAAACCCGTTGCCCACGATCGGGTGAATGGCACGCACTGCCGGGACCGCGCCCGCCGCCCTGCGCCACGCTGGGACGGACGGCCCCGCGCGGCGCGGTGCGCCGGAGACCGGTCACGGGGGTGCATGCCACATGGGTTTCGGGTTCGGGCAGCGGCGCGGCGGGGTGCTCCCCGTGGAACGCACCAGTTTCGTCGGCCGCGCAGCGGAACTGGAACTGCTCTGTGCGGCGCTGGACCGGTCACGGCTGGTCACCATGGTGGGCCCGGGCGGGGTCGGCAAGAGCCGCACCGCGCTGCGGGCCGCCTCCGCGCTGCGCGAGCGGTTCCCCGACGGCGTGTGGCTGGCCGAGCTGTCGGCACTGCGCGATCCCGAACTGGTCCCGGCCACCCTCGCCACGGTCTTCGAACTCCCCGAGCAGTCCGGCATGGCGACGATCGACGCCCTGGTGGCGCACCTGCGCGGGCGGCGCCTGCTGATCCTGCTGGACACCTGCGAACACCTGGCCGACGCCTGCGGGATGCTCTGCGACATCCTGCTGCGCGAGGCCGAGGCGGTCAGTGTGCTGGCCACCAGCCGGCAGCCGCTGGACGTGCCCGGCGAGCACTGCGTGCACCTGCCGCCGCTGGAGCCGGAGGAGGCCGTGGAGCTGTTCGCGCAGCGCGCCGCCGCCGTGGTGCCGGACTTCGCCGTGACCGGGACCAACCGGGAGCCGCTGCGGGCCCTGGCCGGCCGGCTGGACGGCATCCCGCTGGCGCTGGAGCTGGCCGCGGTGCGGCTGCGCGCGGTGCCGCTGGCCGAGCTGGCGGAGCGGCTGGACCACCGCTTCGAGCTGCTCACCGGCGGCCAGCGCGGCACCCTGACCCGGCACCAGACACTGCGCACCGCCATCGGCTGGTCGCACGAGCTGTGCACGCCGCGGGAGCGGCTGCTGTGGGCGCGGCTGTCCGTGTTCGCCGGCCCCTTCGACCTGACCGCCGCCGAGCAGGTGTGCGCGGACGGCGAACTGTCCCGGGTGGAGGTGCTGGAGACGCTGATCGGGCTGGTCGACAAGTCGGTGGTGCAGCGGGTGGCCGGCGAGGAGGCCCGCTACCGGATGCTGGACACCCTCCGGGAGTTCGGGGCGGACCGGCTGGAGAGCTCGGGCGGCGCGGAAGCCGTGCGGGACCGTCATCTGGCGTACGTCCGCGAACTGGGGCAGCGGTTCTGGGACGGGCTGCTGACCCCGGACCAGGTCGGGCTGCACCGGGCGCTGCGCGCCCGGGTCGCCGATCTGCGGGCCGCGCTCGGCCACGCCTTCGCGGACGGCGGCCGGGCCGCCGAGGGCCTGTGGCTGGCCGCCCTGCTGGCGCCGTTCTGGCGGGCGGCCGGCACGCTCTCGGAAGGCCGGTTCTGGATCGGCAAGGGGCTGGCGCTGGTGCCGGAGGACTGTCCGGAGCGGGCCTGGGGGCTGTTCATGACCGGCGTGTCGGCGGTGTGGACGGCGGATCTGGAGACGGCTCTGGAGTGCTTTCCCCAGGCCCGCCAGGCCGCGCGGCGGTGCGGCGAGCGGCGGGTGGAGCTGTTCACCGACGCCTATCTGGGGGCCATGGCCGCGCTGAGCGGCGAAACCGAGCGAGGGCTGGCCGAGCTGGAGGACGCCCGGCAGCGCATCGTGGCCGCCGGGGACGGGCTGGGCATCGCGGTGGTGCACTACGAGGCGGCCCTGCTGCGGGCGGTACTGGGCGACCCCGCCGGGGCGCTGGAGCTGTGCGCGACCGGCCTGGACCATCTGGCGGGCACCGGGGAGCGGCAGCTCTACGGGTCCACGCTGGTGGTGCAGGGCGTGATCCGCTGGCTGGCGGGCGAGCACGAGGCCAGTGCCGGTCCGGCGCGGCAGGCGCTGGAGGCGGCGGCGGAGGTCGGCGAGGTGCTGGTGGCCGCGCTGGCCTGCCTGGTGCTGGCCTGGCACGCAGCCCGGCAGCGCCGATGGGCCAGGGCGGGCTGGCTGCTGGGCTACGCGGAGAACGCCCGCCGGCTGAGCGGCGACCCGGTCGCCATGCTGCCGTCCCTGCTGGAGGAGCACGAGTCCGCGCAGGCCGCGGTGCGGGCCGCGCTGGGGCCGGAGGAGTTCGAGCGGTGGCGCCGGGCAGGGGCCCGGATGTCCGGCACGGAGATCCTGGAGGCGGTGCGCGCCGACGCCGAGCTGCCGCCGTCCGCGGGCGCCCCGCCCGGCGTGCCGGGGGCCCGGGGCGTGCGCGCCGCCGGCGGGGTGCTGACACCGCGGGAACGGGAGGTGGCGGCGCTGGTGTCCCGCGGGCTGTCCAACCGGGAGATCGCCGAGCGGCTGGTGATCTCCAAGCGGACGGCGGACGCCCATGTGGAGCACATCCTCGCCAAGCTCGGCATCGGCTCGCGCACCGAGATCCCGCCGCCGCACGAGCTGCCCGGGCCCCGGGCCCGCGGCACGCGCGAGGCGGACCCGGCCGGCCGGCCGGAGGACACCGGCGGCCGGGCGTAGGTATACCGAGACCCGCGGGCCGCCGGCGGCGGCCGGGATCCGCATACCGATCCGGGGCGGATACCGATGCCCGGGGCGGCGGCGGCCCGGCAAGCTGTGGGTGCCGCCGGGGGGACCGGCCCACCCGGGCGCCGACAGGAGAGCCATCCCCCACGGCTGTCACGGTGAGGCGCCCACCACCACCTCCCCCCGGCGGCGCCCGGCCCGTACCGGTCACCGGTACCGGTCGGGAGCACGGGGCGGCCCCTGCGCTCGGCCGGCCTCCGCCACCCGTTCCGGCCGCGGGGTGAGGTCACCGCGGTCCGGACGGACGGGCCTGGACGGTGAGGCGGTCGCCGGACCGCCGGCACAGTCCGCGCGCGAAGTCCGGGCCGGGGAGGCCCGCCGCCACCCGTACGGCCGCGTTTCGCTCCGGCCCCCGGGGTACCCGGCCGCGCGGCCGAGAGGAAGGAACCGACCGTGGCGGACGTCATCGACCTGATCACCCGCGACCATCGCAGGGTGGAGGATCTGTTCGAACAGCTGAAGAACGGCGGCGGAGACCGGGCGGCCCTGATGGAGGAGGTCGCCCGGCTGCTCATCGCGCATTCCCGCGCCGAGGAGGAGCGGGTCTACCCGGTGATCGCCAAGGAGGTGCCGGGCGAGGAGCAGGAGGTCCAGCACAGCGAGGAGGAGCACCAGGAGGCCGAGGAGCTGATCCACCGGCTGCTGGAGGCCGGCCCGGACAGCGGTGCGTTCGACGACCTGCTGGACCAGCTCGTCGGCGCGGTCACCCAGCACGTCGAGAAGGAGGAGTCCGAGGTGCTGCCCGCGCTGCGGGACGCCGTCACCGGGGACCGCCTCGCCGAGCTGGCCGAGGAGTTCGGCGAACGCCGCGAGGAGGCGCTGGAGGAGTACGAGCCGTCGGCCGGCGGTGCCACGGCCCCGGGCATGACCCGGGACGAGCTGTACGAGGAGGCCCGGGAGCACGACATCCCGGGCCGGTCCCGGATGAACAAGGACGACCTCGCCCGCGCGGTGCAGGAAGAGGCCGAGGACGAGCAGTGACGCCGCGCCGGCGGGCCCCCGGCGGGCCCGCCGCGGCGCGGGGGGTCACCGGTCGTCGGGCAGGCTCCGGCCGAGGGCCCGGTGGCGCCTGCGGCGGGCCCGGGCGCCGAACGCGAAGCTGAACAGCCCCAGCAGGATCAGCACCGTCCCCACG
Source organism: Streptomyces sp. YIM 98790 (assembly GCF_011421595.1). GTDB lineage: Bacteria > Actinomycetota > Actinomycetes > Streptomycetales > Streptomycetaceae > Streptomyces. Next base: position 34,224 of record NZ_WTLH01000029.1, read on the forward strand.
GACACCGCGTTGACCCGGGCCACGTCCAGGTCCGGGCCGCTGCCGTAGTCGAACAGGAACGGGGCGCCGACCAGCAGCGCGCCCGAGGCGATCACCACAATGTCGGAGAAGAAGCCCCGGGCCCGGGAGAGCACATGTCCCAGCCCGGTCAGGAACACCACCACACCGACGATGCTCTCCACCAGGTGGGCGTCGGTGGCCCCGTCGGCGAACGGGTAGCCGAGCGGCCACGGTGCGAAGAACAGCCACACACCGGCGATCATCAGCAGAATGCCGATCACGTCGTCACGCAGGCCCAGGGCCGGCGGGTGCACCACGGTCTGCTCGGACGGCGGAGGCCCCTGGACCACCCCGGGCCGTTCCGGGGACCCCCGCTCCTCCGGGAACGGCGCCCGCACCCCGGGGGACGCCGCCGCCGGCGGCCGGGTACGGGGACGCGCGTGCCGTCGCGGACTCGTCTTGTGGCCGCCCATGCGGACCACCTCCCTGAGCAGCGGCTCACTCAGCCCCCGGGTGCCCACCCGGGCCGGGGGAAACCCCGCGGCGCCGGCCTCGGGCGGGCGGTTTCCCGGCCCCGGATCAGCCCCGCTCCTGCTCCGGCGGCTCGCCCCCGGACGTGCCGGTCCCGCCCGGCTCCGCCTGCTCACCGGCCGGCGGCGCCTCGGGTACGGCACGGCCCCGCAGGCCCTCCTCCCCGGCGGAGCCCCGCCGGCCGCCCTCCCGCTCCCGCTTCCGCTCCTTCTCCTGCTGCTGCTCCCGTTGCTGCTGCATCTTCCCGGGCCGGGTGAGCACGTCCTGGGTCTTCTGGCTCTTGCGCCGGTTCTCCTCAGGAACCGTCATGGCGGGCCCTCCTCTGCGTGTCCGCATGCGTCGGCATGCCGGCCGGCATGCCGACGGCCGGGTATCCCCGGCTCCCGGCGGCAACCGTCCCGAGCGGTCCGGACGGCGGTTACCGGCGGCCCGGGGCGGGAACCCGGCAGGCCGCACCGGAACCTGGCGGAGACGGGAGGTACCGCTGCCATGACCGCGAAGGCCGGTGAGAAGGCCCGGAAGACCGGCGACTTCTTCTGCGCGGAATGCAGCGCCAAGGTCCATGTGGACGCCGGGGACGAGATCCCCGCCTGTCCCAACGGCCACAAGGAGTTCGCCACCCGGCGCCACGAGCCGGACACCAGGACCTAGCGGGGCGGCCGCGCCGCCGCACGGCGGCGCCGTCACCCACGGTCACCCACGGAGGAGAACCCACGGAGGACAGCCATGGCCACGATCAACCCCATCGACCTGCAGAAGGCGCTCAGCGGCGTCGACTACCCGGCCAAGCGGGACCAGCTCGTCGAGCACGCCCGCAAGCAGAAGGCGAACGATGCCGTCATCGACAAGCTGTCCCATCTGAAGGAGAAGGAATTCAGCGGGCCGGACAAGGTCAGCAAGGCGGTGTTCAACGAGTAGCACGGAGAGCCGCGCGCGGCCCCGGTCCTCTCCTCTCCCTCCCGCGCCTCTCCTCCCGCGCCGGAGGATGCCCCGGAGCGGCGGTGTTTCAGCCAGGCACCGGTGGCAACCCCGGGCGGCGGTCAGCACTCCGGAGGCCGAAGGGAGAATCCCATGGAGAAGACGGTGGCATGCGACCTCAGCGGGCGGCGCGCCCTGGTGACCGGGGCGGCGCGCGGACTGGGGGCCGCCATCGCCTGGCGGCTGGCGGACGCGGGGGCGGCCGTGTGGGTGGCGGACGTCCGCCGGGAACAGGGCGAGAAGGTCTGCGCCCGGCTGCGGGCCGAGGGCCGGGAGGCGGAGTTCCTGGAGCTGGACGTCACCGACTCCGGCGCCGTGGCGGACGCGTTCCGGTCGCTGGACGAGCGCGGACGCCCGCCCGGCATCCTGGTGAACGACGCCGCCGTGGACGTGTCCGCACCGCTGGAGCATCTGACCGCGGAAGAGGTCACGCGGGTCGTCTCCACCAACCTGCTGGGCGCCGCGTACACCTGTCTGGAGGCCTACCGCCGCATGGTGGCGGCGGGCAGCGGCCATATCGTCAACATCCTGTCGACCGCGGCCAACCGCACCTGGACGGAGGCCGGTCCGTATGCCGCCAGCAAGCACGGGCTGCGGGCGTTCACCCACACCCTGTTCAAGGAGGCCCAGCGGGACTGCCTGGGCGTGGGGATCACCGGCGTGATCGCCGGCGGCATGAACACCCCGTTCATCACCGAGCGGTTCCCGGACACCGATCTGGACAAGCTGCAGAGCCCGGACATCGTCGCCGACACGGTGCTGTACGCCCTGTCGGTGCCGGCCGGGAGCTGCGTGCCGGAGCTGGTGGTGGTGCCGCGCAACGAGCCGTCCTGGCCCTGAGCCGGGCACGGTTCCGTCCCGGGTCCGGCGGGGAGCCGCGCCGGACCCGGGACGGCGGCCGCCGGGGGACCGGGAGCCGGGAGTCCCGGAGTCCTCAGGAACCGGTGTCCATCGCCCGGCGTGCGGCGTCCCGGGCGCGGTCGACGACCGCCGCCACCGGTCCGGCCGCCAGGTTGGCGGCGGCGGACTCCACCCCGGGATGGGGGCGGGTGGGCGCGGTGGCCTCGGCGGCGCGGACCGCCCTGGCCAGGGCGGCCAGCCGCCCCGGGTCGGCGGTGCGCCGCAGGTGGGTGAATTCGTAGCGCTCCTCGGCGCGGGCGTGTTCCATCACCGCGGTGCGCAACTGGAGCAGCCCGGGGAGGAAGGCCGGATCGTCGGTGTCCATGCCGTCCAGCCGGGCGAGTGTCTCCTTTGCCCGGCGTTCCTCCTCCAGCCGGTCGGCGACCACGCCCTCGCCGCCCGCCACGGCGCGGCGGGCGTAGGGGTGGACGGTCTCCTCCTCGGCGGTCTCGTGCACGGCGAGCAGCCGTACCAGGCGGTGGAACGCGTCGCGGCGGGCGTCGCCCTCGCTCCGCTCCACCTCGTCGAAGAGGTTGCGGATGTCGCCGTGCTGCCGCATCAGCAGCGCGACCACGTCCTCCTCCGCGCCGGCGCTGGTCCGGCCGCTGTCGCGCACCGGGTCCTGTCCGGGCTCGGTCTGGGTCATCTTCATGCTCCTGGGCCGTGGTGCGGGAAGGGTCAGTACTGCTCGCGCAGCGCGGGCACGGGGTGGGAACCCTCGCTCTCGATCCGGTACTCGCGGTTGAACAGCTCCTGGTGCTGTGCGATCACGCGCTCGCTGGGCGGGGCGCCGTCGCCGTTGAGCTGCTGCTGCATGCGCTCGAACCGCTCGTGGGCCTCGCGGACGTATCCGGCGCCCAGGGTGGTGAGGTCGAGCTGTTCGGCGATCAGGTCGCGGACGTACTGCTTGTTGGGTTCGAAGGTGAGCACGTTGGGCAACTCGGGGGCCAGGATCTCCGCCGGGTCGCGGCCGTCGTGCCGTCGCATCAGGTCGCACGCGAGGCGCAGGTGCTCCAGCTCCATGTTCAGGTGGAGTTCCCAGATCGCCTTCACCTTGGGATCCGGCTCCTGCTCCATGAACGAGTGGTAGAGGTAGCACTCGTTGTACTCATGGTTGACCAGCATTTCCCACCAGGTCTCACCCGGGTCCACCAGGGACTCGTAGTGGGTGACGTGCTCCTCCTCGATCAGCCCGATCTCCTGGTACAGCTCCCGGGCGATCGGCTCCATGTAGGTGGGGCCGACGTTCATGTAGAAGTTCATGGTCTGCTGCTCGGCGGACATGATGGTCAGCGCGTGCAGCTTGGAGAGCGGGTCGGCGCGCTGCCGGTCGTAGGGGTCGCGCACGTTGTCGGCCGGGTGGCGGTGGTGCCGGACCGTGGGCCGGCCGGGCATCACCTCGGTGAGCTGGTCGACGATGGCCTCCGCCTTGCGGTGCTCGATCATCTCGTAGAGGTTGGCGTACCGGTAGAGGTGGTCGAAGTCCTCCAGCACGCCGAACTGGTACGCCTGCTTCAGGTAGGGGTCGGGCTCCATCCGGGCGACCCAGGCGGTGAGGTCCACCGCCACCTGCTCGTAGGCGATGGTGGTCTCCAGCACCGAGGAGACGCCCGGCAGAAGCCAGTTGACCGCCTTCTGCTGCTGGGCCTCGACGTAGCGCACCTCGGCGAGCTGCCGCTTGACTTCCGGATCGGGGCAGTGGCGTGCCATGTGGTGGCTGAACATGACCGCTTCGGTCTCGATGCCGTTCATGGTGATGATGCGGCAGCGGGTGTAGGGGTCGCAGTGGTCGGGGTCGATCGGGGTGACGGCCAGCTCGCTCCAGTTCCGCACCTGGCGGTCCAGGGGGATTCCCCGCTGTTCGAGGGGATTGAACGTCATGGGTGGTTGCTCCCGGTGAGTGGGGGTTTGATGACGTTCTCACTGTGAGCGACGGCATGGCTCACGCCCGTGCGGACCGCCGGGTGGTGCCGGAATGGAGCAGTGATATCCACGGCACCGGTCCACTCGGGGTGACCCGACGTGCGCAGCCGGCACTACGGCGGACGTCCGTCCCACGGCCCCGTCGGAGAAGTGCGGCCCTCCCCGCCGGCATGGCCATAACGCCGCACCGCGGCAGTTCCCGGAGCACGGCTGGGGGGGCAACCATGGCGAAGAACGAGGGGGCGAACCAGCGAGGGGCGGGGCGGGCCGCCGCACCACCGGCGGCCCGCCCCTGCCTCCTCACATGTTGATCATGTGGCCGGCCAGGCCGTGGACTGCTTCCTTGACCGCCTCGCCCAGGGTCGGGTGGGCGTGCACATTGCGGGCCACCTCGTGCACGGTCAGGTCCCACTGCTGGGCCAGGGTCAGCTCCGGCAGCAGTTCGGTGACGTCCGGCCCGATCAGATGGCCGCCGATCAGCTCGCCGTACCTGGCGTCGCTGATCAGCTTCACGAAGCCGGTGGCGTCGCCCAGGCCGTGCGCCTTGCCGTTGGCGGTGAAGGGGAACGTGGCCACCTTGACGTCGAAGCCCTGCTCCCGGGCCTGTGCCTCGGTCCAGCCGAAGCTGGCGATCTGCGGCTGGCAGTAGGTGGCGCGCGGGATCATCACGTAGTCCAGCTCCATGGTCTCGGCGCCGGCCAGGGTCTCGGAGGCGACCACGCCCATGGCCTCGGCGGTGTGCGCCAGCATCAGCCTGGCGGTGACATCGCCGATGGCGTAGAGGTGCGGGACGGAGGTGCGGCAGCGGCCGTCCACCTCGATGGCGCCGCGCTCGGAGACCCGCACCCCGGTGTTCTCCAGGCCGTAGCCGGTGACATTCGGCGCGAAGCCGATGGCCTGGAGCACCTTGTCGGCCTCCAGCACCTGCTGGGCGCCGTCCTTGCCGGTGACCGCGATGCGGACCTGGGAACCGGATTCGTCGATCGTGTCCACCCGGGTGGAGGTGAGCACGTCGATGCCCAGCTTCCGGTACTGGCGGGCGAGTTCGGCGGAGACGTCGGCGTCCTCCAGCGGGGCCACCCGGTCCATGAACTCGACGAGGGTGACCTTCACCCCGTAGTTGTGCAGCACATAGGCGAACTCGATGCCGATCGCGCCGGCGCCCGCGATGACCACGGAGCGGGGCAGCTCCTCGGTGAGGATCAGCTCCTCGTAGGTCACCACCCGTTCGCTGCGGCGGGTGCCCGGCAGCAGCCGCGGGGCGGCGCCGGTGGCGATGATGCAGTTGTCGAAGCGGAGCGTGCGTGCGGTGCCGTCGGAGAGCGCCACCCGGAGGGTGTGCGGGTCGAGGAAGCTGCCCCGGCCGGTGAACTCGGTGATCCGGTTCTTCTTCATCAGGTAGTGCACGCCCTTGACCCGGCCGTCGGCGACCCGGCGGCTGCGCCGGAACGCCTCGCCGTAGTCGAAGCTGACCTGGCCCTCGGCCCGGATGCCGAAGGTCTTGGCCTCCCGCGTGAAGATGTGCGCCAGCTCGGCGTTGCGCAGCAGGGCCTTGGTCGGGATGCAGCCCACGTTCAGGCACACGCCGCCCCAGTACTTCTCCTCCACGACCGCGACCCGCTTGCCCAGCTGGGCGGCGCGGACGGCGGCGACGTACCCGCCGGGGCCCGCTCCGAGTACCACGACGTCGAAGCGCTCGCCCTGCTCGTCCATGAGAGTTCCTTTCCTGCGCGGTGGCTCGGTGTTCCGGCCCCGGATGCCGGGGCCGGCTCCGTCCCCATCATGGGTGATCACCGCCCGCCGGGGCGGAGCCGGGGGGCGGCGCCGCCGCCGGCGGACGGTGATCGCCGCACCGGGGCCGGCGGTGCGGCGGGCGGTGGCGAGCAGTCCGGTGCGCGAGGCGTGGCTGCCGTCCGGGGGCCCGTCCGCCCCGGGCGCTATAATGACTGACCAGTCAGTCATGTACGGGAGGAGCAGCATGGGGCCCAGGCAGGTGGACCGGACGGCCCGCCGGGAGGCGATCCTCTCCGCGGCGGTGCGGGTCTTCGCCCGGCACGGCTTCGCGGCCGGGCGGATCGAGGACGTGGCACGCGAGGCGGGCGTCGCCAAGGGCAGCGTCTACCTCTACTTCGACAGCCGGGAGGAGCTGCTCCGCGCGGCCTTCGAAGGGCTGGCGGCCCGCTCGGCGGAGGTGCTGGAGGAGGCCGTGGCCGGCGGTGGCCCGGCCGCCGGGCGGCTGGCCGCGATGGTGCGGGCGGTGATGGCGCTGCTGGCCCGGGAGCGGGACCTGGCCCTGGTCCTGCTGGACGTCTGGTCCGCGGACCGCGCCGGGCAGCCGCAGCCGCTGGACCTGGCCGCGTTCTACCGCGAGTACCGGGGGGCGGTGGCCGCGCTGCTGGCCGAGGCGGCCCGGGACGGCGCGGCACTTCCGGTGGCTCCGGAGCAGCATGCCGCGGTACTGGTCGGCGCGATCGAGGGCTGCCTGCTCCAGTGGCTGGTCGATCCCTCCGTGGAGCTGACCGCGCTCACCGAGCCGCTGCTGCGGCTGCTGGTCCCGGCCGGCGGGGAGCCGTCGTGAGCGCCGCCCGGCCCGGCGCGGCCGGTCTGCTGGTCGGGCCCGGCGCCTCGGCGGGCGAGCGGACCGTCACCGCCGCCACCGCCGCCGGCGGGGCACTGCTGGCCACGGGATGGCCGGCCTGGCAGGGCGCCGGCTGGAGCTGGTGGCAGTACGCCGTGGTGGCGCTGGTGGCGGTGGACCTGTTCGGCGGCGCGGCGGCCAACGCCACCGACGCGGCCCGCCGCTGGTGGCACCGGCCCGGGCGGGGCGCACGCCACCACCTGGCCTTCGTCGCCGCGCACGGGCAGCCGTTCGTGCTGGCGCTCGCCGTTCCCGGCTACGGCTGGGCCGCCGCCGCGGCCGCCTACGGCACCGTGCTCGCCGCGGCGGTGGCCGTGACGGGCGCGCCGCCGGCACTGCGCCGCCCGGTGGCGCACGGGGCCGCCGCCCTGGTGGCGGCCGTCCTGCTGCTGGTGCCGCCGGACGCCGGGCCGCATCTGGGCTGGGTGGCCCCGGTACTCGCGGTCAAGCTGCTGCTCGCCCATCTGCTTCCGGAAGGAGCCGACAGTTGATCAACCCGCTGCGGGGCGGCCCGCCCAGGGGCGGTCTGCGCCGTGCCGTGCTGCGCGCCCCCGTTGCGCTGTACCGGATGGGGCTGGGCGGTCTGCTCGGCGGACGCATGGTGCTGCTCACGCACACCGGGCGGGTGAGCGGGCAGCCGCGGCAGGTGGTGCTGGAGGTGGTGGAACGCGGGCGGGAACCCGGCAGCCTGCTGATCGCCTCCGGCTACGGCGGGCGGTCCCAGTGGTTCCGCAATGTGCTGGCCACGCCCCGGGTCCGCTACCAGGTGGGCCGGCGACGGTACACCGGCACGGCGGTGCCGCTGCCGCCCGAGGAGTCCGGGCGGCGGCTGGCCGGCTATGCGGACCGCCATCCCCGGCTGGCCGCCCGCCTGATGAAGGCCGTCGGCCACGGCCCGCGCACCGCCGCCGACTACCGCGCCCTCGGTGCGGACCGGTGCCACGGCGTCCCGCTGGTCGAACTCCGCCCGGACACCACGGGGCACTGACCACAGGCCGGCATCCCGCCGTCCCCGCCCGTTCCGTTCGCTTCCGCCCCCCTTCCGCCCCGGCAACGCCCCGGCAACGCCCCGGCGGGACTCCGGGCGGCGCCCGGTACGGGCCCGTTCCGCGGGGGTTGCCGGGGGCAGAGGGTGTTGTTACTTTCGAGTAGCCATTGGTTGGCATGCCCCCCTCATGCCGCTCACCCGCGCGCGAGAGCGCTCCGCCGCCGCCCGCTCCGGAGAGGAATGACCATGCCCGGCCACCGCCGCGTCCCCTGTCCCCGAACCCTGGGCACCCTCGCCGCCGTCGTCCTGGCCGCCACCGGCGCGGTGGCCGCTCCGCACGCACCGCCGGCCGCCGCCGCGGAGCAGCAGCGGCCGGAGTCCCTGCGCGAGGTGCTGTTCGTGGGCAACAACTGGGACGGCACCGCCGATGTCATCGAGGCCGACGGCGACTTCGCCAGGATCGGCCGGATCAATGTGATCCCGGACAAGCAGCAGCGGCTGACCGAGATCTATCTCAACCCGGTGAAGCTGGTCTACTTCCTCGGGATCCGCCTCGGTCCGGGCGAGGGACACGACCAGTTCGTGGACGACATGTACACCACCCCCGACGGCTCCGCGCTGGTCGTCTCCCGCCCCAGCTTCGCCGACGTGGTCTCCCTCGACCTCGCCACCGGCCGGATCAACTGGCGTTTCCCGGTCTCCGGATTCCGTGCCGACCACATGGCGGTCTCGCCCGACGGCACCCGGGTCGCCGTGTCCGCCTCCACCTCCAACACCGTGCACGTGCTGGACATCGTCACCGGCCGGGAGCTGGGCTCGTTCGCCACCGGCGACAAGCCGCACGAGAACGTCTTCACCTCCGACGGCCTGCTGTGGAACATGTCCATCGGCGAGGTCACCACCGCACTCGACGCGCCCTGGCTGGACTGGACCAAGGGCGACCGCCGGATCACCGTGGCGGACGCCGAGACCTTCGAGACCGTGCGGATCATCGACATGCGCGAGCGGCTGGACGCCTTCGGCCGGCGTGACCTCTCCGACGCCGTGCGCCCGGCCGTCTTCACCCCCGACGAGTCCCGGCTCTACTTCCAGGTGTCCTTCTTCAACGGCTTCCTGGAGTACGACGTGGCCGAGGACACCATCACCCGGGTCAAGACCCTGCCGGCCGGCCCGGACACCGACGAGGACCGCACCACCTGGGTCAACGACTCGCGCCACCACGGCATGGCGATCAGCCCGGACGGCAGCAAGCTCTGCGTCGCCGGCACCATGGACGACTACGCCACCGTGGTGGACCGGGCGACGCTCCAGGAGGGGCCGCTGGTGGGCGCGGACAAGCCGTACTGGGCGACGGTCAGCGGCGACGGCCGGTCCTGTGTGATCTCCGAGAGCGGCTCCGACCGGGTGACCGCCATCGACTTCGCCACCGGCGAGCGGATCGCCTCCGTCCCGGTGGGCGACCACCCCCAGCGGGTCCGGCTCGGCCGCATCCCCGCGGACTGGACCGCCCCCGCACAGAACTGAGCCCGGAGACCGGGGCCCCTCAGGCGAGGGTGAGCCGCAGCCCGTGGTGCCCGGGGACACGCGCCGGCCCCGGCCGGGCGGCCGGGGCCGGCGCGTGTCCCCGGCCCCGCACGCCGGTCACTCCTCGTCCGGCTCCTGGGCGGCGGCCAGGCAGTGCGGCCAGTGGCTGAAGTCCTCGTTCTGCGCCCACAGCCGGTACGCCGCCTCGATGTTCCACTCCGGGTCCAGTGCCTCCTCGGGCGTGGCCCGCAGATCGCGCAGTCTGGCGTCGGAGATCTGGAACACCCCCCAGTTCCGGCTGCCGTCGGTGTTGCCCAGGATGTGCAGCGGGTCCAGGAAGGACTGGCAGTCCGCGATCCGCACGGCCAGGTCCGGCTCCTCGGTGAACACCTCCCGGATCCGCTCGGTGACCTGCTCCGGAGTCCAGGTGGCCAGCGAGACGTCCGCGCTGTAGAGCGCCTCCTTGGTGGCGTCGCCGACCATGCCGTCGGCCTCCAGCCCGGCCAGCACCTGGAAGGCCTGCACCCGGCGCAGCGTCTCGGGGCCGAACTGGCCGTCGATGCCGATCCGGGCGCCGTGCCCGGCCAGGAGTTCCTGGAGTTCGCGCACACAGTCGTCGTGCTGCCCGAAGGCGATCACATCCGCGCACTCCGCGGAGAACAGCATGCGGTCGTCGTCCGGGGCGGGCTCGCGGGGCTCGGCGGACTCCTCGGCGGCCGGACCCGGGGAATCCACGGCACCGCGCACGTTCCAGGTCACCACGGCGGTGAGCAGCACGGCGCTGAGCAGCGCGGCCGCGATCCACGGTCCCCGGCGCCAGAGCGGCATGGCCGGGGTCACGGGCCGGTCGGGGCCGCCGCCGGGCGGGACCTGTGCCGGGGCCGCCGCGCCGGACGGCTCCCGCTCCCCCGCGGGTGACGGGCCGCCGGCCGCGCTCACCG
>NZ_WTLH01000290.1 GCF_011421595.1 Streptomyces sp. YIM 98790
CCCGCCCCGCCGCCGCGCAGGACGCGCTCGGCGCGGCGCCGGTTGGCCCGCACGAACCGGCGGGCGACCAGCCGGGCCAGGTCGGCCGCGCCGACCATGCCGGCGTCCGCGCCGAGCCGCGCCCGTACGATCCGCGCCTCGGGACGGTAGCCGCGGCCGGTCAGCTGACGGCGGAAGGCGTCCCGGGCGGGAGCGATGAGGAGGTCCTCCGCGTCGGAGACCCCGCCGCCGATCACGAAGCAGGAGGGGTCCAGGGCGGCGGCCAGATTGGCCAGGCCGACGCCCAGCCAGCGGCCGATGTCCTCCAGCAGTTCCACGCACATCGGGTCGCCCTGCCGGGCGAGCTCGGTGACCAGCGGGCCGGTGATGTCGCCCGTCCGGCCGTCGACGCGCTCCAGCAGCCGGTGCGCGGTGGGCGAGTCGGCGGCGGCGAGTTCGCGGGCCTCGCGCACCAGGGCGTTGCCGGAGCTGTACTGCTCCCAGCAGCCGCGGTTGCCGCACGGGCAGCGATGGCCGCCGGGCACCACCTGCATGTGGCCGAACTCCCCGGCCACCCCGTAGGCGCCGCGCTTCAGCCGGCCCTCCTCCAGGATGCCGCCGCCGATGCCGGTGCCGAGGGTGATCATCACCAGGTGGTCGTCGGCCCGGCCGGCGCCGAACCGCCATTCCGCCCAGGCGGCGGCGTTGGCGTCGTTGTCCACCAGGATCGGGACGGCGAGGCGGGCGGCGAGCTTCTCCCGCAGGGGTTCGTTGCGCCAGGCCAGGTGCGGGGCGAACAGCACCCTGGAGCGGTCGGTGTCCACCCAGCCGGCCGCACCGATGCCCACCGCGTGCACATCGTGCCGGTCGGAGAGGTCCAGCACCAGCTCGGTGATCACATCCTCCACGACCCGGGGACTCTTGGACTTCTCCGGGGTCTCGGCGCGGATGCGCTCCAGGATGCGGCCGTCCGCGTCCACCACTCCGGCCATCACCTTGGTGCCGCCGATGTCGATGCCGACGGTGGGGACGCGGGGCGCGGAGAGAGGTGAGCGCCGCTCGCGGGTGGCGATGGTGCGCAGCACGGAGGCCCGTGCCGTCGTCCGGCCCATGCGCTCACGGTAGGTACTCATCGGCTCGATTGTGCCTCACTCCTCCCCGCCGCTCCCGGCACCCCGGCGAAGCCGCAATCCGGGAGCTGCCACGCGACGCCACCGAGCCGGCACGAGCCGCCGCGTGCCGCCGCGCGCCCGGTTCCCCGCGGGCGGCGGACGCACCGGCGCGGTCCCGGCGGGATGGGAAGGGAAGGAAAGGAAAGGAAAGAGCAGGGAAGGGAACGGAACGCAAGGGGAACGGGCGGCGGTCACGGGTCCCTGCCGCCGCATGCCACCGCATTGCCTTTCCTCCGCCCCGTCGCGCACGATGGGGCGTCCCCGGCCCGCACGCCTTTACCGGTTCAGCGGCCGGCCCGCCCGACGCGCAGGACGGCGAACAGCGGAATGGGCGTCACCGGCTGTCCGGAAAGCAGTTTCGAGGAGAACGAGTGAAGCGCCCCACCATGCAGGACATCGCCCGGCGGGCGGGAGTGACCAAGGCCGCGGTGTCCTTCGCGCTGAACGGCCGCCCCGGCGTCTCGGAGCCCACCCGGCGCCGCATCCTGCAGATCGCCGAGGAGCTGGGCTGGCAGCCCAGCAGCGCCGCCCGCGCCCTGTCGGACGGCAGGGCGGGCGCCTTCGGCATGGTCATCGACCGGCCGGCGGCCACCCTGGGCCTGGAGCCGTTCTTCATGCAGCTGCTCTCCGGCATCCAGGCCGAGCTCACCCGCGACACCACGCCGCTGCTGCTGACCATGGCCGAGGACCAGGCCGCGGAGATCGCCCTCTACCGCGGCTGGTGGGCGCGCCGGCAGGTGGACGGGGTGTTCCTGGTGGACCTCCAGGTGGCGGACGCCCGGGTACGGGTGCTGGAGGAACTGGGCATGCCGGCGGTGGTGATCGGCCACCCGGTGGGCACCGGCTCGCTGCCCGCGGTGTGGAGCGACGACGCGGCGGCCGTGCGCACCGCCGTGCACCACCTGGCGGAGCTGGGGCACCGGCGGCTGGCCCGGGTCACCGGGCCGTCCCGGCTGCGCCACACCCGGATACGCAGTGAGGCGTTCGAGCAGGTCACGGCCGGACTGGGGCTGGCCGGGCGGATCATGGAGGCGGACTACAGCGGGGAGCGGGGGGCCGCGGCCACCCGGGAGCTGCTGGCCGCCGGGCCGGGCTCCCGGCCCACCGCGATCCTCTACGACAACGATGTGATGGCGGTCTCCGGCTGCACCGCCGCGCAGGGCCTGGGGCTGTCGGTGCCGGCCGATCTGTCGGTGCTGGCCTGGGACGACTCGGCCCTGTGCGAGCTGGTGCATCCGCCGCTGACCGCGCTCAGCCGGGACATCCAGGCGTACGGCGCGCACGCCGCCCGGCGGCTGCGGCAGGCGGTCGGCGGCACCGCCTCCGGCGACCTCCAGGACCCGGCCCCCTCGCTGACCCTGCGCGGCTCCACCGGCCCGGCCCCGGCCGGGGCGTGACCGCGCGCGGCAAGGTCGTCGGTAAACCGGTTTATCCGGCCATCTTCGGCCGCTTCCGGGAACACCCGGCCTCTTGACGCTGAACCGGTATAGCTGTTCACTTCTGGCTGCGCGGCCCGGTCCGTCCGCAGCGGGCCGCGTCTCGCGTCCTCCTGTCCGCAGTCGCATGACCACCGGAGTACCGGCGGGCCCTCGGGCGATTCCTGGCCGAATCATGCCCTTCCCCGCCGGTACTCCCCGCCCCTGCCCTTCTGGCCTGTACGGGAGAAGCTGAATGCAGCGCCCCTCTCTCCGCCTGTCCGCCGGCGGCCGCCCCGTCACCTGGCTCGGTGTCAACTTCTGGTCCCGCGCCGGCGGGCCGCTGATGTGGCGGAACTACGACGGCGACCTGGTCACCGGCGAACTGCGCACCCTGCGCGACCACGGCCTGAACATGACCCGCTCGTTCTTCTACTGGCCGGACTTCCACCCGGAACCGGACCGGGTGGACGAGCAGATGTGCGCGCACTACCGGGACTTCCTGGACCGCCACCGGGAACTGGACATGACCACCGTGCCCACGTTCATCGTCGGCCACATGTCCGGCGAGAACTGGGACCCGTCCTGGCGCCAGGGGCGCGACCTGTACACCGATGTCTGGCTGGTGGCCCGGCAGGCGTGGTTCGCCCGGGAGATGGCGAGCCGGTTCGGCACCCACCCGGCGGTGGCCGCCTGGCTGATCTCCAACGAGATGCCGATCTACGGCTCACCGCCCGGCGAGCCCGAGGCCGGCCGGGAGGCGGTGGCCTCCTGGGCGCAGCTGATGACCGACGCGGTGCGGGCCGGCGGCGCCCGGCAGCCCGTCTCGCTGGGCGACGGGGCCTGGGGTCTGGAGAACTCCGGCCACGACAACGGCTTCCGGCTGCGCGACGCGGCCGGCCTCTGCGACTTCCTGGGCCCGCATGTCTACCCCATGGGCGACGACCCGGTGCGCCAGCACTACACCGCCGCCTGGCTGTGCGAGCTGACCGGCACCTTCGGCCGCCCGGTGATCATGGAGGAGTTCGGCCTCAGCTCGGCCTTCGCCTCGGCCGGCTCCTCGGCCCGCTACTACCGGCAGGCGCTGCACAACTCGCTGCTGGCGGGCGCGACCGGCTGGGTGGCCTGGAACAACACCGACTACGAGGACCTGCGCCACCAGCCGCCGTACTCGCACCACGCCTTCGAGATGTATTTCGGGGTCACCGACTCGGCGGGCCGGCCCAAGGCGCCGCTGAAGGAGCTGCAGTCCTTCGGGGCCCTGCTGGAACGGATCGACTTCGGCCGGCTGCGCCGGGCCGGCACCGACACCGCGCTGCTGGTCTCGTCCTATCTGGACACCGTCTACCCGTTCACCCGGCCCGAGGACCGGGCGCAGGTGGCGCAGACCGGCCGGCAGGCGTGGATCGCCGCCCGGCTGGCCGACGCCCCGCCCGCGGTGCTGCGGGAGAGCGACGGGCTGGACGGCGCCGCGCCGGGGGAGCCGGGCGGCGCGGCGGAGCCGGACGGGCCCGGCGGGGTCCGGCTGCTGCTGGTGCCCTCGGTCAAGCAGCTCCGTTCGGCGACCTGGTACCGGCTCGTGGAGCTGGCCCGGCAGGGCACCACGGTCTACGTGTCCTACTGTCCCGGCTTCCACGACGAGCAGCGCGGCCCCTGGTACGCCCGGCTGGACGAACTGTTCGGCGTGACGCACCGGCTGGAGTACGGCCTGGTGGACCGGATCGAGGACGACGAGGTGGTGCTCACCTTCCGGTCCCCGCTGGGCGGCCTGGCCGAGGGCGATGTGCTGCGCTTCCGGGCCGGCCGCGGTACGGAGAGCGGGCGTGCCTTCCTCCCGGTGGAGCCGGCCGGGCCCGACCCGGCCGAGATCCTGGCGGTGGACGCGCACGGCCGCCCGGCGCTGCTGCGGCGGCGGGTGGGCGCCGGGGCGCTGCTGCTGTGCACCTACCCGCTGGAGTATCTGGCCGCGGTCACCCCACGGGTCAATCCGGAGGACACCGCGGTGCTCTACGGTGCGCTGGCCACCGCCGCCGGGGTGCGGCGGCCGGTGACGGTGAACGACACCCGGGTGGCCGTGGACCGGCTGGAACACCCGGACGGCCGGGTCTTCGTCTGGCTGGTCAGCCAGAGCCGGGAGGAGGTGACCGTGGAGCCGGTGCTGCCCGACGGCGGCGAGCTGCTGGCCCTGGACGGCACCCCGGCCGGCAAGGTCACCCTGGAGCCGCACGGCGTCGCCGTGCTGCGCCTCACCGGCGCCGCCTGATCCCTCCGGCCGGCCCCGGGGGGTTTGAACCGCCGCCGGTGCGGGATCCCGTACGGTCCCGGCGTCCCGCCGTCCGGCGGGGCGGTGCACAGCGTGCGAGGCGACCGGCATGCGCGGACCGACGCGGCCTTCCCGGCCCAGCCCGCCGGGCGGCGGCAGCGCCCATCTGCCGCCGCCCGGCCGCCGTCCCCCG
>NZ_WTLH01000291.1 GCF_011421595.1 Streptomyces sp. YIM 98790
CGGCGACCGCGGCCGCCGAGTCCGCCACCGCCCTGCCGTACGACCGGCTGCGGGTCGGGCGGCGCGGCCAGGCGCCGCTGCACGGGGTGCTGCCCGAACTGGTCAGCCCCGCCTGGTGCCGGCTGATCTCCCGCGCGCTGTCCCCGCTGCGGGACATCAGCGACGAGGAGGAGGGGGCCGGCCTGCCCTCCTCGGCCCGGCTGCTGGACGTGCTGGAGCTGGAGCCGCCCACCCCGCAGGCCATCGCGGCCCGCTGGCAGACGGACGGGCAGTCCACCGTCGCGGTCATCGGCCAGTCCTACGACGGGCCGTTCGCCATCGACATCCGGCGGGACGGGCCGCACGGCCTGATCGCCGGCACCACCGGTTCCGGCAAGTCCGAGCTGCTGCAGACCATCGTGGCCTCGCTGGCGGTGGCCAACACCCCGGACAACATGACCTTCGTGCTGGTCGACTACAAGGGCGGCTCGGCCTTCAAGGACTGCGTCCAGCTGCCGCACACCGTCGGCATGGTCACCGACCTGGACAACCTGCTGGTGGAGCGTGCGCTGCGCTCGCTGGGCGCGGAACTGACCCGGCGCGAGCACATCCTGCTGCACGTCGGCGCCAAGGACATCGAGGACTACCAGGACCTGCTGAAGCGGGAGCCGGGGCGGCACGAGTCCATGCCGCGGCTGCTCATCGTCATCGACGAGTTCGCCTCCATGGCCCGGGAACTGCCCGACTNTCCATGGCCCGGGAACTGCCCGACTTCGTCAAGGGCCTGGTCAACATCGCCCAGCGGGGCCGCTCGCTCGGCATCCACCTGCTGCTGGCCACCCAGCGGCCGACCGGTGTGGTCTCGCCGGAGATCCGGGCCAACACCAACCTGCGGATCGCGCTCCGGGTGACGGACGCCAGCGAGTCCACCGACGTGCTGGACGCGCCGGACGCCGCGCAGATCCAGAAGTCCACCCCCGGCCGGGCCTACGTCCGTCTCGGTGCCTCCTCCCTGCTGCCCTTCCAGGCCGGCCGGGTGGGCGGCCGGCGGCCCGGGGCCGTGGACCCGTCCGTGTCCCGGCCCTGGTCCCAACAGCTCGACTGGTACGGCCTGGGCCGCGAGGAGCTCAAGCGCCCGCCCTCCGCGCAGCAGGAGGACGACGAGAACACCGACCTGAAGGTGCTGGTCGCCGCCATCAACGAGGTCAACCGGGCGCTGGGCATCCCGCAGCAGCACACCCCGTGGCTGCCGCCGCTGGACGAGATCATCCAGCTCGACGCCCTGCCGCCGGCCGCCCCGGCCGGCGCCCTGCCCGCCGCGCCGTGGGCCATCGAGGACCTGCCCGACCAGCAGGACCGGCGCTCGCTGGCGATCGACTTCAAGACCTTCGGCCACCTGCTGGTCTCGGGCGCACCGCGCACCGGCCGTTCGCAGCTGCTGCGCACCATCGCCGGCTCGCTGGCCCGCGTCCACTCGGCGGCCGATGTCCACCTCTACGCCTTCGACTGCGGCAACGGCGCCCTCAACATCCTGACCAGGCTGCCGCACTGCGGCGCGGTGGTCGGGCGCGCCCAGGTGGACCGGGCCAAGCGGCTGCTCAAGCGGCTGGTCGACGAGGTGACCCGGCGTCAGGAGCTGCTGGCGCAGGACGCCATGTCGGACATCAGCGAGCAGCGGGCCGCCGCCCGCACCCCCGAGGAGCGGCTGCCGCACATCGTGATCATGCTGGACCGCTGGGAGGGCTGGACCAACAGCCTGGGCGAGGTGGACACCGGCGCGCTGACCGACCAGCTCTTCCTCCTCATGCGGGAGGGCGCCAGCGTCGGCGTGCACGTGATCATCACCGGTGACCAGAAGATCCACAGCGGGCGGATCTCCTCGCTCAGCGAGGAGAAGTACACCTTCCGGCTCCAGGACCGCACCGACTACTCGTCGGCCGGACTGCGCGCCCGGGACATGCCGGACGAGATCCCGGCCGGCCGGCTGTTCCGGTCCGGCGGCTCCACCATGATCCAGGTGGCCGTGCTCTCCGACGACCTGACCGGCCAGGGGCAGGCCGCGGCGCTGTCCGCGATCGGCGACGCGGCCAAGCGGCGGGACGCGGACCTGCCGCGCTCCCGCCGCCCGTTCCGGGTGGACGTGCTGCCGGCCCGCCTCACCTTCGCCGACGCCTGGGAGATGCGCGACCCGGAGGGCTCCCGTGCGAAGATGTGGTCGCTCATCGGCGTCGGCGGCGACGAACTCACCGGATACGGCCCGGACCTGTCCCAGGGCCAGGGCTCGTTCATCATCGCCGGACAGGCCAAGTCCGGCCGCTCCACCGCGCTCTGCACGATGGCCCGGGTGCTGCTGGGCAACGGCGTCCGCCTGGTGCTGTCCGTCCCGCGCAACTCCCCGCTGCTGGAGTTCCAGGGCCGGGACGGCGTCCTGGAGGTCTTCACCAGCCCCAAGTTCACCAACGACCGGCTCGCCGAGCTCTTCGCCGACGCCTCGCCGGAGCACCCCATGGTGTTCATGGCCGACGACGCCGAGGACATCCGCCGCGTCAAGGACATGGAGGCCGAACTGGAGAACATGGTGGTGCGCGGCACCGAACGCGGCATCGGCGTGGTCGTCGCCGGTGACGAGACCACGGTGTGCAGCGGCTTCAGCGGCTGGCAGGCGCAGATGAAGAAGGCCCGGCGCGGGCTGCTGCTCTCCCCGGCCACGCACCGCTCCGGCGACCTGATCGGGCTGAAGCTGGCGCGCAGCGCCGCGGTGGGACGCCCGCAGCCGGGGAACGGCATCCTGCACCTGGGCGATGGCCAGCCCCTCTCCGTCCGCCTCCCGCTCCCCGACTGACAGGCCGCGGCCCGGCCGTCACGCCCTCCTCCCCGACCCGTCCGGTCCCGTCCGGTCCGGTCCGGGGAGGAGGGTGAACAGGGGGGACTTCTCCGGTGTTTGCGGGCATGATGAGGACAGAGCACACCCGGCGGTCCGGACAACGGCGTCCGGCCGCCGTTTCAGGAGGGGTATCGGGCCCGGTTGTTGCCACCGCACACCGTCTGACCACGGCCGATGGCCGTCGGGCGGGGCCGGGACGCTGTTGCGGGGGTGTGACGGCCACGGCGTTGTAGGGCCGTTCGGGCGGCTGATACGGTGCCAGCGACCTTGAATCCTGCTCACCGGCGGCCCGTTTGCGCACCTGAACGCCGACGGACCGCAGCGCGTCCGGCCGGGCGCTTGTCTACCGCGGGGGTGGTGGCGTGAAGACCCAGAACCGGGTATCTGCGGCCGCGAAGAATCCGGTTGCAGCCGGACCGGTCATGGGAGACCGTCTGCCCACACCGCCACGCGAACGCAAACCGGCCCTGGCCGCACTGGCGGTGCTGCTGATCCTGGTGGGCGCGCTGGGCGCCACCATGCTGGTGCTCCAGGCCGGTGACCGTGTCGAGGCCGTGCGGATCACCGAGCACGTCCCGGCCGGCCAGCCCCTCACGGAGGACGCCATGTCCCCGGTCCTGGTCGCGGAGACCGACGGCGTGGACTACGTGCTGTGGGGCCAGCGCGACCAGATCATCAACGGCGACGTCTGGTCCCGCGTCGACCTGGTCGAGGGCACCGTGCTGGTGGAGGAGATGTTCACCCGGGACAGCCGGCTCGGCGCGGACGACGTGCTGGTGGGCCTGTCGCTGGGCCGGGGCCAGTACCCCACCGGCCTGGAGGTCGGCCAGACCGTGGCCGTCTACTGGGTCGGCAACGACGCCGAGGACGCGGCCCAGGCCGGGGAGGACGGCACCGGCGCCGGTGGTGCCGGCAGCCGGGAGGTGCTGAGCGAGCGCGCCAAGGTCGAGGTCCTGGAATCCGGCAGCAGCAGCCGCAGCGACGTCTCGGTGACCGTCCGGGTGCCCAGGGACGAAGTCGGCCCCATCACCCGGGCCGCCTCCAGCGGCGATGTGGCGGTGGCCATCGTGGCCCCCTCGGGGAGCCAGGAATAGAGGAGCGGTGAAGGATGGCGCTGATCGCAATCGCGGCCGACAAGGGCGCGCCCGGGGTCACCACCACCGCCGTGGCGCTGGCCGCCCTGTGGCCGCGCCGGGCCCTGCTGGCCGAGGCCGACCCGGCCGGCGGTGATCTGATCTACCGCTCGGTCGGGGGCAACGGCCGCCCCCTGGACCCGGGTACCGGCATCCTGTCGCTGGCCGCGACCGCCCGCCGCGGCATCGCCGCCGAACAGCTCTGGGACCACTCCCAGCGGCTGGCCGGGGGCCTGGACGTGATCGTGGGCCTGGCCTCCGCCGAGCAGGCGGCCGGCCTGACCGGCCAGTGGAGCGGCCTGGGCAGGGCGTTCGCCGAACTCGCCCAGTCGCCGCACCAGGAGGCCGCCGCCGACGTCATCGCCGACCTCGGCCGGCTCGGCCCGGGCTCCCCGGCCGTCGCCCTGCTGGAGCACGCCGCGCTGCTGCTGCTGGTCACCCGCACCCAGCCCGAGCAGCTCGCCCGGGTCCGCGACCGCGCCCAGGCGCTGAGCAGCAAGCTGCACGGCGGCAGCCGCAGCGGCGCCGCACAGCTCGGCAGGCCGCAGATCGGCGTGCTGCTGCTGGCCGACCCCCAGCAGGGCGCCAAGGTCGCCGGCCAGGTCAACGAGATGCTGATCGCCGGTCACACCGGGGCCCGGGTGGCCGGCCTGATCGCCGAGGACCAGGCCGGTGCCGACATGCTGGCCGGCCGCCGCCGCGGCCGGCTGGACAAGTCGCTGCTGGTCCGCTCCGCCCGCAAGGTCGTCTCCGACCTGCACCAGAACTTCCGCTCCGAGCTGACCCCCTCCGGCGGCCCCGGCCAGACCGGCCAGCACCCGGTGCAGCCCGCGCCCGGCGCCGCCGCCCATGCCGCGCCGCCGCCCGCGCCCGGCGGGCAGC
>NZ_WTLH01000292.1 GCF_011421595.1 Streptomyces sp. YIM 98790
GCCGCGGAGGCCGCCGAGGCCGCGGGCGCCGCGGCGGCAGCCGCCGCCCGCCGCCGCTCCAGGTACTCGTCGATGCCGCGCGGCAGCATCCGCAGGGAGCCGTCGCCCAGCAGCGCGTACACCACGTCGGTGGTGCGCTCCATGAAATAACGGTCGTGGCTGATCACCACCAGCGTGCCCGGCCAGCCGTCCAGCAGGTCCTCCAGCTGGGTCAGCGTCTCCACGTCCAGGTCGTTGGTGGGCTCGTCCAGGAAGAGGACGTTGGGTTCGTCCATCAGCAGCCGCAGGAGCTGAAGCCGCCGCCGCTCGCCGCCGGAGAGGTCCCCGACCGGCGTCCACTGCTTCTCCTTGCCGAAGCCGAAGCGCTCGCAGAGCTGGCTCGCCGTCATCTCCCGGCCCCTGCCCAGGTCCACCCGGGACCGCACCTGCTCCACCGCCTCCAGCACCCGCCAGCCGGCGGCCAGTTCGGCGACCTCCTGGGAGAGCCAGGCCAGCCGCACGGTCTTGCCGACGGTGATCCGGCCGTCCGTCCGCACCCCGGAGGGGGCGGCGGCACCGCCGGAGACGGTGCCCCCGGCGCCCTCCCGGTCCCGGGCGGCGGCGGCCAGGGTGCGCAGCAGCGAGGTCTTGCCCGCACCGTTGACCCCGACCAGCCCGATCCGGTCACCGGGGCCGATCTGCCAGGTCAGCCCGGAGAGCAGCTCCCTGCCGTCCCGGGAGTCCGCCGAGCCGGAGGAGTCCGGGCCGCCGACGCGCAGCGAGACGTCCTCCAGCTCGAACACGGTCCTGCCCAGCCGGGCGCCGGCGAAGCGCATCAGCTCGGCGCTGTCCCGGGGCGGCGGCACATCGGCGATCAGGGCGTTGGCCGCCTCGATGCGGAACCGCGGCTTGCTGGTCCGGGCCGGGGCGCCGCGCCGGAGCCAGGCCAGCTCCTTGCGCATCAGGTTCTGCCGCCGGGCCTCGTCGGCGGCGGCGATCCGCTCCCGCTCGGCGCGCGCGAAGACATAGTCGCTGTAGCCGCCCTCGTAGGAGTGGACGGTGCCGCGCTGCACGTCCCACATCCGGGTGCAGACCTGGTCCAGGAACCAGCGGTCGTGGGTGACGCAGACCAGGGCGGAGCGGCGGGCGCGCAGATGCTCGGCGAGCCAGGTGATGCCCTCCACGTCCAGGTGGTTGGTGGGCTCGTCCAGCACGATCAGGTCCTGCTCGGCGATCAGCAGCCGGGCCAGGGCGACGCGGCGCCGCTCGCCGCCGGAGAGCGGGCCGATCACGGTGTCCGGGCCGGCCGGGAAGCCGGGCATGTCCAGGCTGCCGAACAGTCCGGTGAGCACATCCCGCACCCGGGCGTCGCCGGCCCATTCGTGCTCGGCCCGGTCGCCGATGATCTCCTGGCGCACGGTGGCGGACGGATCGAGGTCGTCGTGCTGGGCGAGCACGCCGAGGCGCAGTCCGCCGGCGTGCGTCACCCGGCCCGCGTCCGGCTCCTCCAGGCGGCTCAGCACCCGGATCAGAGTGGTCTTGCCGTCTCCGTTGCGGCCGACGACGCCGATCCGGTCGCCTTCCGAGACGCCGAGGGAGAGTCCGTCCAGCAGGGCACGCGTGCCGTAGACCTTCTGCACGGATTCCAGGTTGACGAGGTTCTTCGACTGCTTCGACGGCTTCGGCAGCTTCGGCGGAGTGGTCATGGTCGTCCCAGGGGCAGCGCGGGCGGTCGGGCGGTCTGGCAGGTGAGCGGACGGACAGGCGGCTGGGCGGACAGGTGGGCGGGCGGACAGGTGGGCGGCGGTCAGACGATGCGGGCGCCGGGAGCCGGGCCGGTGGTGACCCGGGCGGCGCGGCAGGTGCCGGACGCCTCCAGGGCCTCGGCCAGGGCGTGCGCGGCCTCGGCGTCCTTGGCCAGGAAGGCGCAGGTGGGTCCGGAGCCGGAGACGATCCCGGCGAGCGCCCCGGCGGCCAGTCCGGTGTCCAGGGTGTGCCGCAGCGCGGGGCGCAGCGACAGCGCGGCGGGCTGGAGGTCGTTGGTGCCCCCGGCCAGCACGGCGGCGAGCGCGGGGGCGTCACCCCCGGCCAGGGCGGCCAGCAGCGCGGGCTCCGGCTCGGGCTCCGGCACCCGCGAGGCGGCGGGCGGGCCGCCGCGCAGCCGGTCGCACTCGCGGTAGACCTCGGGGGTGGACAGCCCGCCGTCGGCGAGCGCGAAGACCCAGTGGAAGCGCCCGCCGACGTCCAGCGGGGTGAGCCGCTCGCCCCGGCCGCGGCCCAGGGCGGCGCCGCCGAGCAGACTGAACGGCACATCGGAGCCCAGCTCGGCGCCGAGGCCGAGCAGCTCCTGGCGGGTGGCGCCGGTGCCCCACAGGGCGTCGCAGGCGAGCAGTGCGCCGGCCGCGTCGGCGCTGCCGCCGGCCATGCCCCCGGCCACCGGGATGTCCTTGTCGATGTGCAGGTGGACCGCGGGCGGGCGGCCGTGCCGGGCCGCCAGCAGGACGGCGGCGCGGGCGGCGAGGTTGCTGCGGTCCAGCGGGACCTGGCCGGCGCCGGGGCCGGTGCAGGTGATCCGCAGGGTGTCGGCGGGCGCGGCCGTCACCCGGTCGTACAGGCCGACGGCGAGAAAGACGTTGGCCAGGTCGTGGTAGCCGTCGGGGCGCAGCGGGCCGACCGCGAGCTGGACATTGACCTTCGCCGGGACGCTCACCGTGACGCCGGTCGTCATGCGCGGCGGTCCTCCTTCGTGCAGTTCCGGATGTTCGTGCGCTGCGGGCGCTGCGGGCGCTGCGGGCGTGCTCCGCACGCGGTTCGCGCGGTCACCGTGCGGCCTGGTCCGGGTCCGGTACCGCGGCGTCGGCGGTCGCGGCGGCGGCCGGGCGGTGCTCGGCGATCCGGGCGAAGTCCCCGACGGTCAGGGACTCGCCCCGGGCCCGCGGGGAGACCCCCGCGGCGGCCAGCGCGGCCTCGGCCGCCGTGGCCGAGCCGGCCCAGCCGGCCAGCGCGGAGCGCAGCGTCTTGCGGCGCTGGGCGAAGGCCGCGTCCACCACGGCGAAGACCTCGCGGCGGGAGGCGGCGGTGCGCGGCGGGCGGCGGCGGACCAGGGAGACCAGCCCGGAGTCGACATGGGGCGCGGGCCAGAAGACGGTGCGGCCGATGGAGCCGGCCCGCCGCACCTCGGCGTACCAGGCGGCCTTGACCGAGGGCACACCGTAGATCCGGGAACCGGGGGCGGCGCTGAGCCGGTCGGCGACCTCGGCCTGCACCATCACCAGGGTGCGCTCGATGCCGGGAAAGGTCTCCAGCATGTGCAGCAGCACCGGCACCGCCACGTTGTAGGGCAGGTTCGCGACCAGTGCGCGGGGGGCCGGGCCGGGCAGCTCGGTGACCCGCAGCGCGTCCCGGTGCACCAGGGAGAAGCGGCCGGCCGCCTCGGGCAGCCGGGCCGCCACGGTGGCGGGCAGGGCGGCGGCCAGCTGGTCGTCGATCTCCACGGCGGTGACATGGCCGTCGTNCTGGTCGTCGATCTCCACGGCGGTGACATGGCCGTCGTCGCCGACGGCCTGGAGCAGGGCCAGGGTGAGCGAGCCGAGGCCGGGGCCGACCTCCACCACCGCGTCGCCGGGGCGCAGCCCGGCGGCACGCACGATACGGCGGACGGTATTGGGGTCGATGACGAAGTTCTGGCCCCGCTGCTTGGTGGGACGGACGCCCAGAGCCGCCGCCAGTTCGCGGATGTCGGCGGGGCCCAGCAGCCCCTTGTCGTCGGACGTCATCACCTGTGCAGTCTACGGGCGCCGGGCGGTGCGGCCCGCGGCGTCACCGCAGGCCGCACCGGGCGCGCTCGCTGCGCTCACTCCGCGCCGAAGGCGCGCAGGGTGTTGGCGGCCAGGTGGCGGGCGAGGGAGTCCTCGTCCAGGCCCTTGACCTCGGCCATGGCGCGCAGGGTGTGCGGGATCAGGAAGGGCGCGTTGGGGCGCCCCCGCCAGGGGACGGGGGTGAGGAAGGGGGCGTCGGTCTCGACCAGCAGCAGTTCGGGGGGCGCGGCGGCGAGCGCGTCGCGCAGCGGCTGCGCGCTGCTGAAGGTGACGTTGCCGGCGAAGGAGAGGAACCAGCCGCGCTCGGCGCAGTGGCGGGCCATGCCGGCGTCGCCGGAGAAGCAGTGGAAGACGGTGCGCTCGGGGGCGCCCTCCTCGTCCAGCAGGCGCAGCACGTCCGCGTGCGCGTCCCGGTCGTGGATCATCAGCGTCTTGCCGGTGTCCTTGGCGATGGCGATGTGGCGGCGGAAGGAACGCTGCTGGGCGGCGACGCCCTCGGGGCCGGTGCGGTAGTAGTCCAGGCCGGTCTCGCCGACGGCGCGCACCTCGTCACGGGCGGCGAGGGCGGCGATCTCCTCCAGCGCGGCGTCCAGGGCGGCCGGGCCGCCGTCCTGCTCCAGCCGCGGCGCCTCGTTGGGGTGCAGCGCCACGGCGGCCCAGACGGCGTCGTGCTCGGCGGCGGTCTTGACCGCCCAGTGCGCCCGGGCAACGTCGCAGCCCACCTGCACCACCCGGGTCACGCCGACGGCGGCGGCCTTGGCCAGGGCCTCGGCGACGGTGGTGTCCTGCATGTCGAGATGGGTGTGCGCGTCGGTGACCGGCACCGCCAGCGGCTCGGGCAGCGGGGGAATCCCGGTCCGCGCCGCCCGCGCGGTCTTGGACATCGGCATACCGCCGATCCTACGGAACCGCCTCCGGCGCCCCGCGCTCCCGCCCGGCCGGCGGGACCGAGCGGCCGGCGGGACGGGAGCGGTGATCGCGCCGGGGCCCGGCCTCCCGGCGCGCGGGGCGCCGGGAGACCGGGCTCCCGGGTGG
>NZ_WTLH01000293.1 GCF_011421595.1 Streptomyces sp. YIM 98790
GGGCCGGCTCAGCGCCGCCGCACCGGGCGGCGCATCCGGCCGCGCATCCGGCGGCGCATCCGGCGCCGCACACTCCGCAGCCGTCTGCGGGTCCGGTCGCGGGCCTGCCGCAGCCTGGGAAACCGGCCGCGCGGCCGCTCCTGGCCGTACTGGTCGAGCTCCTCGGCCAGCCGCATGGTGCGCTTCTCCACGTCGAGCTCGTCCAGCATCCGGTCGATCTCGGCCAGCAGCGCGCCGTGCAGCTGCCACTGCCGGGGATGCTCCTGCACCCGGGCCAGCAGCAGCCACGCGATCCGCTCCCGGCTCTCCCGGCTGGCCGCCAGCTCCCGGGCCAGCCGGTCCTCGGCCGCCTCCGAGCTGCTGCTCACCTGACTGGTGATCAGCATGGCGAAGCTGTCCACCGCCGAGGCCAGATGGCCCAGCAGCTCCCGGAGCGCCTGCGTGACGTCCGGGTCGAACAGCTCCTCCTCGGTGCGCTCCCGGGCCAGGTCCGTCAGGGTGCGGGCCATCGAACGGAGGATCACCGTGCAGATCTCCAGGGTGTCCAGGCCGGTGCGCAGCACCACCCGGTACATCAGGCCCTCCTTGACCCGCGGGTTGAAGCGGAGACTCTCCTCGGCCTGGGACAGCGAGCTGTCCACCTCGGCCACGTCGTTGTCCAGCCGCCGGGCCTGGTGCAGCTTGTCCGCGGCGCGGTGCACGGGCACATGGCCGCCGAGCTCCCCGCCGATGTGCAGCAGCAGAAGGCGCATCCGGGCCGCCATGTCCTCGATCGCCTCGCCGGCCGGCTGCACCCACACCGGGGGCACGAACACGGCGTTCATCACCAGCCCGACCGCGGCCCCGATCAGGGTCTCCACCACCCGGTCGACGGCGGTCTCGGTGACCCGGGTGACGCCGAGCACCAGCATGGCGCTGATCGCCACCTCGGGCACGAACTCGCCGGCCCGTACCAGATGGCCGATCACCAGGGAGGCCAGGATCAGCAGACCCAGGCTCCACCAGGTCAGCGGCACCACCACGCTGAACGCGGCGGCCACACAGACCCCGGCGACCACCGAGTTGACCCGGCGGATGCCGCTGGTCAGCGTGGCGTAGACGGTGACCTGCACCACCAGGATGGCGGTGAGCGGGGCGAGCAGCGGGGCGTGCACGTCCANGGGCGAGCAGCGGGGCGTGCACGTCCACCACCTGGGCGGCGGCCAGGTAGGCGAGGGTGGCGGCTGTGGTGGAGCGCAGGGTCTGCACGACCACCGGTTCCTTGCGCCGGGAGGCCAGCTCGATCACGCGCTCGGGAACTTCGGGCACGCTCCACCACTAGCCGGGTGCGCCCGGCGGGGCGGTGTCCGGCGCGGTGCTGTGACCCGACTGGCGCAATCCGCCCGCGGCCGGCCGGTGAGGAGCGGCCGGCCGCGGACGGGGTACGGGAACGGCGGCCGCCTCAGCCCCCGGCCCCGGGAGCGGCACCGGCGGCCGGGCCGGGCGCCGGCCCGGCGGTGACCGCACGTGCGGTGCGTGCCTGGCGGAGCGCCGAGTCCAGCGCCCAGGCACCGGGGCCGAGCACCGCGATGAGCACGAAGGCCCAGCAGTACATCGCGGACAGCTCGCCGCCGTTGCGCAGCGGGAGCAGCCCGTCGGGCTGGTGCACCACGAAATAGGCGTAGGCCATGGAGCCGGACGCCAGCACGGCCGTGGTGCGGGTGAACAGGCCGAGCAGCACGCAGCCGCCGCAGACGAGCTGGATCAGCGCGGCCCACCAGCCGGGCCAGACGGCGAACTCCACCGCCCGGCCGGTGCCCCGGTTGCCGCCGAGCACGCCGAACAGCGAGGCGAGGCCGTGGCAGAGGAACAGCAGCCCGGTCACCGCCCGGAACAGGCCCAGAGCCGGCGCGCGCACCGTGTCCAGCAGCGCGGCGGGGCGGTCCGCGGCCCGGCGCGCGGCGGTGCCGGTGGCCGTCACCGTTCGTCCACCCAGCCGGTCATGATGCCCATCACGCCCTCGTGGGAGTGACCGTTGATCTCGTACCGGGCGGTGATGCGCAGCGTGTCGCCGCGGTTGATGGTGCCGAGGCTTCCGCTGCACGGCGGCATGTCGGAGATCTCGGTGTGGCCCATCGGGTCGATGAACTCCGGGCTGCCGCCCTCTTCGGCGGTCACATGGCACAGCAGCCGGCCGGAGCCGAGGTTCTCGGTGCGCACCCAGCGGCCGGCGTGGTGCACGTGTCCGCGCATGTGGACGAGTTCGCCGGAGATGGTGGAACGCCAGTCGTGCGACTTCTCGCTGACGCCCTCGGGGGCGTCCCAGGCCGAGTTCAGGCAGCCGCCGGCGTCCATCCAGATCGGGGTGAGCTCCTCCAGCCCGGAGAGCACCGACCGGTGGGTGAAGGTGAAGGTGAGGTAGACCGTCTTCTCCTCGGTGGCGTGGTTCATCAGGTCGTAGACCATGGACCAGCGGTCGGTGAAGCCGACCCGGTAGCCGTAGCCGGCCGGGAAGGAGCTCGCCACCCGCTCGTTGCCGGTGGAGAAGATGCGCTGCGGCCCGCGGCACACCACGTCGTCGTCGCCGCTGTTGAAGATCACCGCATGGTGCAGCATGGGGCCGGTGTTGACATTGGCGTGGGAGCCGTCGGCATAGACCAGGTTGGGCTCGAAGCCGGTGATGTAGCAGCTTGAGCAGGGCTTTTCGATGTTGAACGCGAACTGGTTGTGCGTGCCGCCGGCGTCGCCGCCGGAGTGGTGGTCCTCGGCGGCGGGGATGGTGTAGGGGCCGTAGCGCACCGTGGTGGTGCGCTCGGCGGTGGTCTGGGCAGCGGCCGGCCGTGCGGCGGTGCCGTCCTCCTCGGCGGTGGCGACGTGCGCCAGCCCGACGGTCAGTGTCGCGCCCAGTGCCAGGGCCAGCGCCGTGGTGACGACGGCCCGGAGCGTTCGGAACACGGTTTCCTCCCGGAAACATCTCATCGGTGGTGGGGGTACGCCCGGCCCGGTGCCCCGGGGTCTCCGGGAGTCCGTGGGGCCGCACCGCGGCCGGGCGCCTGCTCAGGAGATGTTCCGGCAGCGTGGCGGTGCCGTAGGGGGGTGTCAATGCGCACCCGGTGACAAGAAAACGCCGCCCGGCGGCGGCGTTCCCGGCCCGGCCTGGGGGTTTGCCACCGGGAACGGCGGGCCGCCGGCCGCACAAGGCGGGTGATTCCGCCGATCCGGGGACGGGTGATGCGCGTATGGCGCGGAGCGGCGCGGCGGCCCGGTGGGGACCGCCGCGCCGCTCCGTCCGGCGGGCCGCGGGCTCCGTCGCACCCCGCTCGTGACGGGAGGCAGGTGAGGGGGTTCCACGGCCGGTGGCGACTGCCGGGAGTCCGGGCCGTGCGGCCGGGCGCACTGGCCGCGGCGGTCACCGCCTTCGTCCTCTCCCGCCGCACCCGCTGGGGGCACCTGCACGCCGCCGCGGCACTGCTGGTGCTGCTTCTGCCGGCGGTGGCGGACGGCCAGGCGCCCGCTCGGACGGACCCGCCCGGCGGCCGGCGGCCGAGCGCCCCTGCGGCGAGGCGCCCTCCGCCACCCCGCGGGACGGCTCGCCCGGCGTGCGCGACCCCACCCACCGGACCTCCCCCGCCTGGTCCGACCGGCTCCCCGCCGGCCCGTGACCCCGGGACCCGGGGACCCGGGGCACCGCCGCTGACCACCGGCCGCCGCACCCGGGCGGGCAGGGTCAGGCTGCCCCGCGCCGGGGGGTGCCCCGTCCGGGGGCGCCCTCCTCACCCTCCTCGCGGGCCTCCGGACCCTCCACCAGATGAACCGCGGCCTCCTCCGCCGAGGCGGCGCCGCCGTCGATGCCGACATCCGCCCCGGCCAGTTCGGGGTCGGTGTCCGGGGCGCTTCCCCCGCCGTAGCCGACCAGCCGGCCCGCGCGGGCGTCGCCCACCTCCGCATCGCGCGGTTCGCCCTCGCCGCCCGGCAGATCGCCGATCTCGTCACCCGGCTCCGGCTCCGGCTCCGGAAGCTCCCGGGACAGCCGCCGCTCCAGCCCTTCCCCCTCGCGCTGCTCCCGCGCGGTGGTGCCCCAGTCCTCCGCCGCGAGCGGCCGCTCGGGCGGCGAATAGCCTTCCTCGATGGGCTCGGAGCCGCGCTGGACCAGCGTGTCCTTGGTCTCCAGCGGCCCGACGTCGTCGGGCACGTCCTCCATCTGCGGCTGGTAGACCTCGTCGCCCTCGGTCTCCTCGTCACTCACAGTCGCGCTCCTCTCGCCTGCGGTCACCCGCCGGGAGGGTCCCGGACACGCCCCGTGTCACCGCGATCCCGTCCGCCAAACCCGGCTCCGGGCCGCCCCGCCCGGGGCGGCGGGCGCGGGGCGGGCTCAGAGGAAGGTGCGGCCCTCGCCGCGGTAGGTGGCGGCCGTCCCGGTGACCCGGTCGCCGTCCACCAGGTGCAACGTGGCGGCCCGCTCGCCCAGCTCCCCCGCCCCGGCGTGCCGGAACCACACCCGGTCGCCCACGCCCAGGCCCGCCGCACCCGGCCCGGCCAGCGGCGTCTCCACCTCGCCGGCCCCCTCCTGCCGGGTCAGCCGCAGCCCCGGCGGCCAGACCGGGACCGGCAGCCGGTGCCGGCCGGACGGGCCGGAGGCCGCCCAGCCGCCGCCCAGCACGGTCGCCGTCCCGGGGCCCGGCACCCGCACCACGGACTGCACGGAGAACGCCGCCGGCCGCGGCCGGAAGCCCGGCCACCCGTCCGAGCCCGCGGGCCCCAGCAGGCCGGAGCCCGCGGCCAGTTCGGTGACCGCCTCCTCGGCCGCCGCGTCCGCCAGCGAGCCGGTGCCGCCGCCGCTGACG
>NZ_WTLH01000294.1:0-2500 GCF_011421595.1 Streptomyces sp. YIM 98790
GTGGGTGGGAGTCCTCATCTCAAAGCCGGCTTCCCGCTTAGATGCCTTCAGCGGTTATCCATCCCGAACGTAGCCAACCAGCCATGCCCTTGGCAGAACAACTGGCACACCAGAGGTTCGTCCGTCCCGGTCCTCTCGTACTAGGGACAGCCCTTCTCAAGACTCCAACGCGCGCAGCGGATAGGGACCGAACTGTCTCACGACGTTCTAAACCCAGCTCGCGTACCGCTTTAATGGGCGAACAGCCCAACCCTTGGGACCGACTCCAGCCCCAGGATGCGACGAGCCGACATCGAGGTGCCAAACCATCCCGTCGATACGGACTCTTGGGGAAGATCAGCCTGTTATCCCCGGGGTACCTTTTATCCGTTGAGCGACGGCGCTTCCACAAGCCACCGCCGGATCACTAGTCCCTGCTTTCGCACCTGCTCGACCCGTCAGTCTCACAGTCAAGCTCCCTTGTGCACTTGCACTCACCACCTGATGACCAACCAGGCTGAGGGAACCTTTGGGCGCCTCCGTTACCCTTTAGGAGGCAACCGCCCCAGTTAAACTACCCACCAGACACTGTCCCCGATCCGGATCACGGACCCGGGTTAGACATCCGAAACGACCAGAGTGGTATTTCAACAACGACTCCACCACCACTGGCGTGGCGGCTTCCCAGTCTCCCACCTATCCTACACAAGCCGAACCGAACACCAATATCAAGCTGTAGTAAAGGTCCCGGGGTCTTTCCGTCCTGCTGCGCGAAACGAGCATCTTTACTCGTAGTGCAATTTCACCGGGCCTATGGTTGAGACAGTCGAGAAGTCGTTACGCCATTCGTGCAGGTCGGAACTTACCCGACAAGGAATTTCGCTACCTTAGGATGGTTATAGTTACCACCGCCGTTTACTGGCGCTTAAGTTCTCAGCTTCGCCCGGACGAATCCAGGCTAACCGGTCCCCTTAACGTTCCAGCACCGGGCAGGCGTCAGTCCGTATACCTCGCCTTACGGCTTCGCACGGACCTGTGTTTTTAGTAAACAGTCGCTTCTCGCTGCTCTCTGCGACCACCCCCAGCTCCAGAGGAAAACTCCTTCACCGGAAGCGGCCCCCCTTCTCCCGAAGTTACGGGGGCATTTTGCCGAGTTCCTTAACCATAGTTCACCCGAACGCCTCGGTATACTCTACCTGACCACCTGAGTCGGTTTAGGGTACGGGCCGCCACGGAACATCGCTAGAGGCTTTTCTCGACAGCATAGGATCATCCACTTCACCACAACGGCTCGGCATCAGGTCTCACCCTTCAACACGAGACGGATTTCCCTGCCTCGCGGGCCACACCCTTACCCCGGGACAACCACCGCCCGGGCTGGACTACCTTCCTGCGTCACCCCATCACTCACCTACTACCAGCTTGGTCCGCCGGCTCCACCAACCCCACACCCGAAGGCACAGGGAGGCTTCACGGGCTTAGCATCACCAGCCTCGGCCCTTGCGCTCCGCAACGGGTACCGGAATATCAACCGGTTATCCATCGACTACGCCTGTCGGCCTCGCCTTAGGCCCCGACTTACCCTGGGCAGATCAACTTGACCCAGGAACCCTTGGTCAATCGGCGCAGGAGTTTCCCACTCCTGTATCGCTACTCATGCCTGCATTCTCACTCGTGAACCGTCCACAACTGCCTCACGGCGCCGCTTCACCCGGCACACGACGCTCCCCTACCCNNNACCCGGCCCTCCGTTAGAAGTAAATGACCGGGCGACACGACTTCGGCGGTGTACTTGAGCCCCGCTACATTATCGGCGCAGAATCACTCGACCAGTGAGCTATTACGCACTCTTTCAAGGATGGCTGCTTCTAAGCCAACCTCCTGGCTGTCTGGGCGACTCCACATCCTTTCCCACTTAGCACACGCTTAGGGGCCTTAGTCGATGCTCTGGGCTGTTTCCCTCTCGACCATGGAGCTTATCCCCCACAGTCTCACTGCCGCGCTTACACTTACCGGCATTCGGAGTTTGGCTAAGGTCAGTAACCCGGTAAGGCCCATCGCCTATCCAGTGCTCTACCTCCGGCAAGCAACACACGACGCTGCACCTAAATGCATTTCGGGGAGAACCAGCTATCACGGAGTTTGATTGGCCTTTCACCCCTAACCACAGGTCATCCCCCAGATTTTCAACTCTGGTGGGTTCGGGCCTCCACGACCTCTTACAGCCGCTTCACCCTGCCCATGGCTAGATCACTCCGCTTCGGGTCTTGAGCGCGCTACTCAAACGCCCTGTTCAGACTCGCTTTCGCTACGGCTACCCCACCCGGGTTAACCTCGCAACACACCCAAACTCGCAGGCTCATTCTTCAAAAGGCACGCAGTCACGACACAACAAGCAAAACCTGCTGTGCGACGCTCCCACGGCTTGTAGGCACACGGTTTCAGGTACTCTTTCACTCCGCTCCCGCGGTACTTTTCACCATTCCCTCACGGTACTATCCGCTATCGGTCACCAGGGAAT
>NZ_WTLH01000295.1 GCF_011421595.1 Streptomyces sp. YIM 98790
CCGCCCACCGCCCCGCCGCCGCGCCTGCCCCCGGCCGCGCGGCTCACAGCCCCAGCCGCGCCAGCGCCTTGTCCGCCTCCAGCGGCCGCCCGTTGTCCCCCGCCGACCAGGCCGCCGCGCACAGCGCCCGCAGCCCGTCCACGGCATCCCCCGCACCGGACAGCTCCAGCGCACCGTCCCGCACCGCCGCCCACCGGCCACCGCAGCGGAAGCCGTCGCCGTCCGCCGCCACCTCCGGCTGGGCGGAAAGCAGCCCGCGCAGATCAGCCGCCACATACGACGGCCGGTGCTCGGGCCGGGCCGCCAGCAGCTGCGCGGCATCCGTGACCCCGGTCAGCACCAGCAGCGAGTCGACGCCCGCGTGGAACGCGCCCTCGATGTCGGTGTCCAGCCGGTCACCGACCACCAGAGGCCGCCGCGCCCCGGTGCGCAGAACCGTCTCCCGGTGCATCGGCGGCAGCGGTTTCCCCGCCACCTGCGGCTCACGGGTCCGGCCGGTGGCGATGCGCACCGCCTCCACCAGCGCGCCGTTGCCCGGCGCGATACCCCGCTCGCCGGGAATCGTCAGATCGGTGTTGGACGCGAACCACGGCAGCCCGCGGTTCACCGCGATCGCCGCCTCCATCACCCGGCCCCACGTCATGCCCGGACCGCCGTACCCCTGCACCACCGCCACCGGGTCGTCGTCCGCCGACTCCACCGGCACCATCCCGCGTTCACGCAGCGCCGTCCGGAGCCCCTCACCGCCCGCGCACAGCACCCGCGCGCCCCGCGGAAGCTGATCGGCCATCAGCCTGGCCACCGCCTGCGCCGAGGTGACCACCTCCTCGGCACCGGCCGGCAGCCCCAGCCCGGTGAGGTGATCCGCCACCGCCTCCGGCGTACGGTTCGCGTTGTTGGTCACATACGCCAGCCGCATCCCGCCGTCCCGGGCCACCACCAGCGATTCCACGGCGTGCGGCACAGCCGAGCCGCCCGCGTACACCACCCCGTCGAGATCCAGCAGCGCGGTGTCGTACAGCTCGCTCAGCGGCCGTCCGGTGCCCTGCGGGGCACGGCGCGGCCCGCCGCTCTCCTGCGCCGCCGGCTCCGCGGCGGCGTTCCCCCTGCTGTCAGCGGCCATGTGGCTCCCGCCTCTGCTCACGTCGCTCCGGACCGGTCCCGAAGCACCCCGGACCGGTCCCGTTCATTCCTCACCGATCATCGCGCACGCCGCCGAGCGCCCCCGGCCCGGGCTCCGCGCGATCACCGGCTTACCATGCCGGAATGCGTACCACCGTCCGGACAGGGGGCCTGGACCTGGCTCCGTTCCGAGCACTGCGCTACGTCCCCGAACGCGTCAGGGAACTGGCCGCCGTCACCTCCCCGCCCTACGACGTCGTGGTCCGCCCGGAAGGCTGGAACCACCTCCACACCTCCCACCCGTACAACATCGTCCGCCTGATCCTGCCGCAGAACGGCAACCCGTCGCCCGCCCACCGGCACCGCAGCGCGGCCGACACCCTGGCCCGCTGGCGGCGCGACGGCGTCCTGGCGCCCGACCCCACCCCCGCCCTGTACGTCTACGAGCAGCGCAGCGGCGGCATCCTGCAACGCGGCATCATCGGCGCCCTCCGCCTCACCCCGCCCGAGAAGCACATCGTGCTGCCGCACGAGGAGGTCATGCCGGAGGTGGTGACCGACCGGGCCGGCCTGATGCGCGAAACCGCCGCCAATCTGGAACCCCTGCTGCTCTCCTACCACGCCGATGCGGACGACCCGGACGGCGCCGCCGCCGTGATCGAACAGACCACGGCCACACCGGCGCTGCTCGACATCACCACCGAGAACGGCTTCTCGCACCGGCTGTGGGCCGTCACCGACCCGGACGGCCAGCGGCGCGTGCGCTCCGGCCTGGCCCGGTGCACCGCGCTGATCGCCGACGGCCACCACCGCTGGGCCACCTATCTCCGGCTGGCCGCCGAACACGGCCACGCCGCGCCCTGGGACCGGGGACTGGTCCTGCTGGTCGACACCACCCGCCACCCGCTGTCGGTACGGGCCATCCACCGGGTGCTGCCGCGGCTGTCCCCGGCCGACGCCCTGGTCCGCCTGCACGGCGCCTTCCGGACCCGTGCCCTCGGCACCGGCGACCTGGACCAGGCCCTGCGCACCCTGGAATCCGCCCGGCCCGAGGACGGCAACGCGTTCCTGCTGGCCGGCGGCGGACGGTTCCATCTGCTGGACCGGCCGGACCCCGCCCTGCTCGCCCGCACCGTCCCGGCCGACCGGCCCCCGGCCTGGCGGCGGCTGGACGCGGCCGTACTGCACAGCACCCTCCTCCGCACCCTGTGGCAGGTGCCCGAGACCCCCTCGCAGGTCGAGTACCTGCACGAGGCCGAGGCCGCCGTGGCCCGTGCCGAGGCCCGGGGCGGGTCCGCGGTCCTGCTCCGCCCGGTGTCCGAGACCACCGTCCGGTCACTGGCCGAGCACGGCGTGCCCATGCCGCAGAAGTCCACGTCCTTCGGCCCCAAACCGGCCACCGGCCTGCTGCTGCGCAGCCTCTACGACGGCTGACAGCGGCCCGCCGGGGCGGGTGGGGGGCGGGCGCGGTGCGGAAGCCGGCCACATGCTCCCGCCCCTCGCCGCCGACCCGCCCGGCTACCGCTCCCCGCGGCCTCCGCCGTTCCTCTCGCCGGTGTCGTCGCCGGTCTCGGTGTCCTTGGCCCTCATCCCGGCCTCGAACTCCTCGCCCAGCCCCGGCTCCTCGTCCATCTCGAACTCGTCGCCGCGCAGCCCGCCCGGCCCCGGCTCCTCCCGCTCGGCCGGTGGCTCGGCCCAGGGCTCAGCCCCGGCCCCGGCCTCTGGACCGGCCTCGGAATCGGACTCGGACTCGGACTCGGAATCCGGCTCCAGGGCATCGACGAACTCCACACCGTCGAGTTCGGCCAGCCGGTCGGAGGCATCCGTGGCCCCCTCCTGATCGGCCTCCACCGCCCTGGCGAACCACTTCCGCGCCTCCTCCAGCCGCCCCACTTCCAGCAGGGCATCGGCGTAGGCGTAGCGCAGCCGCGCGCTCCACGCCTGCTGGGCGCCGGAGGTCAGCTCCGGCGTCTGCAAGGTCACCACGGCCGCCTCCGGCTGCCCCATGTCGCGCCGCGCGCCCGCGGCCACCAGCCGCATCTCCACCCGGCCGGCCTTGTCCAGCTGGCTGGCCTCCGGCGCGCCCGCCATGGCCAGCGCCCGCTCCGGGCGGCCCAGCCCGCGCTCGCAGTCCGCCATCATCGGCCACAGGTGGACCGAGCCGGTCATCCGCCGTGCCGCACGGAACTCGGCCAGCGCCTCGGCGTACTTGCCCACGCCGTAGGCCGCGAAGCCGGCCGCCTCCCGGACCGCGGCCACCCGAGAGGCCAGCCGCAGCGCGGTCCTGGCGTACCCGTAGGCCTGCTCCGGGTCCTCGTCGAGCAGCCGCGCCACCATGACCAGGTTCCGGGCCACATCGGTGGCCAGCGTCTTCGGCAGGCCCTTCAGCTCCTGCTGGACGTCCCGGTCCAGCTCGCCACCGGTGACGTCGTCCGGGATCGGCATCCGCCGGACGTACTCGCGGTCCTGCTGGCGCGGACGCCTGTCCCGGTCCTCGGGTCCACCCCGGTACCCGCCCCGCCGCTCCCCGGGCCGCCCGTCGCGACGGTCACTCCGCCGCCCGTCCCGGCCACGGGTACCAGGAGGACCACTGCGCCGGTCGTCCCGGCGCAGGTCGCGGCGGTACTCCCGGCGCTCGTCCCGGCGCTCCGCCCTCGGGTACTCACGGCGCTCCTCACGCCCGCCGCCGGACCAGCCACCACCACGCCGCTCATCCCGCCGGCCATCACGGCGTTCATCGCGCCGCCCATCCCAGCGGTCCTCACGGCGTACCGGCCGACGCTCACCGTAGGAACCCCTCCGCTCGTCACGCCACCGGTCATCCCGCCGCTCGTCACGCCGGAAGCCGGGCCGGTCGTCGCGCCGGCCCTCATGCCGGTCATCCCGCCGGAAGCCCGGCCGGTCGTCGCGCCGGTCATCCCACCGGCCGGCACGCCGCTCACCCCGCCGCTCGTCACGCCGCTCGTCACGCCGGAAGCCCGGCCGGTCGTCGCGGCGCTCCCAGCGCCGCTCCTCACGCCTGGCCTCGCGGCGCTCACCCCAACGGTCACCACCGCTGCGGCGTTCGCCGTACGGCCGGTCCCCGCCCCTCGGCCGGTCCTCGCGGGATGGCGACGGTCGATACCCGTCCCGTCGCTCACCGCCACCGCGGCGCCCGTCCCTCCGCTCATCGCGGCCACGGAAGTCGCGCTCACCGTCCCTGCGGCCACGGCCCGCAGGCCGCTCCGCACGCTGCGGCCGCCCCGGACGGTCGGAGCGGTCCGGCCGCCGACCCCTCTCCGGCCGTTCCTCGGAAGAGTTGGACATCGACGCGACTCCTGTCTTTCACATACTCAAACGAAAGGGGCCCTGGTCCCCAGCGTGAACGCTGGGGACCAGGGCCCCTCAATAATCGTTCGGCGGCGTCCTACTCTCCCACACGGTCCCCCGTGCAGTACCATCGGCGCTGCAAGGCTTAGCTTCCGGGTTCGGAATGTAACCGGGCGTTCCCCTCACGCTATGACCACCGAAACTCTTTCGGACAACTCCACCACCGGCGGAATACCCAAAACAGTCCAAGCGAACAAGCACACTCTTCACTTAGCACAACTGTTTCTCACC
>NZ_WTLH01000296.1 GCF_011421595.1 Streptomyces sp. YIM 98790
CGGCGGCCGGCGCGGACGCCGGCCGGGGCGCGCCGGGGGAGGGTGCCGCGGGCCGGGACGCCTCCGGAGAGGGTGCCGCGGGCGCCTGCTGCGCCTGCGGTGCGTCCGGCGCGGCCTTGGGCTTGGGCTGCTCGGCGGGGGCCGTGGCGGTGGACTTGTAGTCGGCGAAGAAGTCCCACCACGCCCGGTCAACGGAGTTCGGGTCCTTCAGGTACTGCTGGTAGATCTCGTCGACGAGCCATTCGTTGGCGCCGAAACCGTCCTTGGAGGTGTTTCCCCGGCTCACTTGGCCGTTGGAGACACTCGACGTGTTCGACGTATCTGGGGACTGTGGCGACACGGCGGCAACCGCCCTCTTCCGCTCCGCAAGGTAATGGACAGCGGAGAACAAGGCTACGCCTTCCCCATGGTCCGGCGCAGGTGTCCATGCCCAGATCGTCACCTAGCTCACACCCGGGAGGGGGTTTCGGGGAGCAACCCGGCGGGAAAAACCCGGGGTTCGAGAGCTTCCACGCACGCCGACGGGGGCCTGTGACAGCGCTTCGTCACAGCCCTGAAACGATTCGTCGCGCCCGGAGCGGCCCCCTCCGTTTCCCCGTCACCCTACGTCAACCGGGTGATCGCGAACAGACCGGAACGAGTGAGGAGGGGGACCCCGGCGCCCCCCGCGGCGGCCGGCCCGGGCATGCGCCGGCGGCCGGCGCCGCGGGCCGGGGCCCCGGCCCGGTGCCGGGCCGGGTCAGCGACCGGGGAGGGTGAGCCGGATGCGGCAGCCCCGGCGGGACTCGGCCACCCCGATGGTGCCGCCGTGCAGGTCGATCGCCCAGCGCGAAATGGCCAGGCCCAGCCCGGTGCCGCCGGTGTTCCGCGAGCCGGCCACGCCGGCCTGCGCCGCGGCCTGGCCGAAGCGCTCGAAGACCAGCTCCCGCTGGGCCTGCGGGATGCCCGGCCCCTCGTCCAGCACCTCCAGTGCCAGACCGCCGTGCGAGCGCTCCAGGGCCCGGGCCCGGACCGTGACCCGGCCCCCGCGCGGGCTGTGCTTGATGGCGTTGTCCACCAGATTGGCCACCACCTGGTCCAGCCGCTCCAGATCCGCGTACCCGGTCAGGTCGGGCGGCGAGACGTCCAGGCTCAGCCGCACGTCCACCCGGCCGTGGCCCTGCACCAGGGCCAGGCCGGTGGAGCCGAGCAGATCGGCCAGGTACGGCTCGACCTTGAAGGCGCGCGGCTCCAGCGGGATCACCCGGCTCTCCAGCCGGGACAGGTCGAGCAGCTGCTCGACCAGCCGGGACAGCCGCTCGGTCTGCCGCAGCGCGCTGGCCATCACCCGCGGATCGGGCTCCGAGACGCCGTCCACGACGTTCTCCAGCACCGCCCGCAGCCCGGCGATCGGGGTGCGCAGCTCGTGCGACACATTGGCCACCAGCTCCTTGCGGTGCCGGTCCACGGCCTGGAGGTCCGCGGCCATCCGGTTGAACGCCCGGCCCAGGTCACCCAGCTCGTCGCGGCGCGAGACCCGCACCTGGCGGCCGTAGTCGCCGCGCGCCATGGCCCCCGCCGCCGCCGTCATCTGCGACAGCGGGGACACCAGGCCCTGCGCCACGAACTGGGTCACCAGCAGCGAGGCGATCACCGCGACGATGGCGATCACCCGGACCTCGATCGCCGACTTGTAGGCCAGCAGGATCAGGCCGGTGGTGATCGTCACCGAGACGATGACCAGCGCACCGAGCGCCGCCTTGAGCGAGCGGAACGGGTCCACCGGGCGCAGTGCCGCCCAGACCCGGCTCCGCCAGGGAGGCGGGCACGGTCCGCCGGCCACCCGTCAGCCTCCTTCGACGGGCCCGACGCCGTTGGCCGAGGTCTCCAGGGCGTATCCGACGCCGTGCACGGTGCGGATGCGCTCCGCGCCGATCTTGCGGCGCAGCGCCTTGACGTGGCTGTCCACCGTGCGCGTGCCGGAGGCGTCCGCCCAGTCCCACACGTCGGCCAGCAGCTGCTCCCTGGTCAGCACCGCGCGCGGCGAGCGGGCCAGGCAGAGCAGCAGGTCGAACTCGGTCGGCGTGAGGTGGACGTCCTTGCCGCCCGCCCGCACCCGGCGCTGGGCGCGGTCGATCTCCAGGTCGCCGAGCATGACCCGGCCCGGGGAGGCCGGCGCGGTGGCCACCGCCGCCGCCCGTTCCACCCGGCGCAGCAGCGCGTGGGTGCGGGCGACGAGTTCGCGCATGGAGAACGGCTTGGTCATGTAGTCGTCCGCGCCCACGCCGAGGCCGATCAGCATGTCGGTCTCGTCGTCGCGCGCGGTGAGCATCAGCACCGGGATGGGCCGCTGGGCCTGGACCCGGCGGCACACCTCCAGCCCGTCGTAGCCGGGGAGCATGACATCCAGCACCAGCAGGTCCGGCTGGAACGCCGCGGCGGCGTCGACGGCTGCGGGGCCGTCGGCCGCGGTCTGCACCAGAAAGCCCTCCGAGCGGAGCCGGGTGGCTATGGCCTCCAGGATGGTGGGGTCATCCTCCACGACCAGGATGCGGCGCTGGGCGCCGGGCGTGGTCACGGTACTGATCGGGTAGCGCTGGCGCTCCCCGTTCTCCGACGAGTGCGGGTCGGTTTCCCCGCCTCCGCCGGGTCGTGCACTGCCATGTGTCTGATTCATGTTGTGTCCCGCCCCCGGGATATGTCTTGCGGAGCCAGTCGGCTGGTCTGGCATTCCTCAGGTCGTGTGCGCCGGGAGGTCCTTCCGTCGGGCCTGACGGCGCTGGGAGCAGCGTAGATCCCCGGACGGCGCCCGGGCTATGCCGCTCGGTGGCCCAGATGCACGGCATCAGGGGCTCCTCGCGGTACCGGAACCAGCGTGGTGCGGACATTCCGGAAACCGGCGTTCCGCAAGGCATGTTCGAACCTGCTGGACGGTGCTGCCGACCATACGGCAAGGACGCCGCCCGGCGTCAGCCTGAACCGGCAGGTAATCAGGCCGGAGGCCGAATACAGACTGTTGTTGTCCTCGGTCATGGTCCAGTCCGGGCCGTTGTCGATGTCCAGGCAGAGCACGTCGTAGCGGGGTCCGGGGGCCTTCAGGTGCTCCAGCAGGCCGGTGTGCAGCACGGTGGTGCGCGGGTCGCCGAGAGCCTCGCCGGTGAGACGATTCAGTGGTCCGGACCGGTGCCAGTCGATCACCGCGGCCTCCCGTTCCACCACGGTGATGCTGCCCCAGCGCGGTTCGGCGGCGGCCTCCAGGAGCGAGAACCCCGCGCCCAGACCGCCGATGAGCAGCGACGGAGCCGGCCGGGCCGGGCCCGCGGCGGTGCCGGGGCGTGCGCAGGGGCCGGGTGCGTCCAGCGCCTCCAGGGCGGCGCGCACCAGCAGACGTTCGGAGCGGCCGTCCGAGGTGTCCATCAGAAAGCAGCCGTTGGCGATGATTTCGTACCGGTCCCCCCGGCGCCGCAGCACCACCTCGCCGTGCGGGCCCTGCCGCCGGTCGAGCACCTCGGGCGGCTCCTGCGGCCCGGCCGCGGGCGGCCGGGGCGGTCCGGTGGCGGGGCCGGCCGGGATGGCCGAGACCCGCGATTCGGGTGGGGCGGGTGCGGCGGGTATGACAGGTGTGGCGGAGGGGACGGGAGAGAAGGACGGCGGTCTGCCGGACTGCTGCTGAACCATGCGGGTCATCGTGTCCCAACGGCCGCCCCGGGCGCGGCAACAAGCCGCCGTCCGCGTGTCCGCCCGGCAACCCGCCCTCGCCCGGCGCCCGTTCCTCCTGCGCCCCGCCCTCGGCGGTCAGAGCTCGGCCAGCACGGCCGTGGCGTCGTCATGGATCTTGCCACGGGGGAAGGCGGTGCACGACGGGTCGGCCCGCTCGGCAGCC
Source organism: Streptomyces sp. YIM 98790 (assembly GCF_011421595.1). Taxonomy (GTDB): domain Bacteria; phylum Actinomycetota; class Actinomycetes; order Streptomycetales; family Streptomycetaceae; genus Streptomyces. The sequence continues at coordinate 3,863 of NZ_WTLH01000296.1, forward strand.
CGGACCTGGGCAACCACCTCCCGCGGACCCTTCTTGGCGAGCAGCGCGAACAGCGCTCCCCAGTCCCCGAGCCGGAACACCTCCGTCCAGCGGGAGGCCCCGTCGGTCAGCGCGGCCAGCGCCCGCACCCCCTCCCGGGGCAGCGTGCCGGTCACCGCCCGGTGCGCGACGCCGGGGTCGGCCGCGGCGGTGTGGAATCCGCCCTCGGCATTGCGCCGCGACTCGATGAACGCCGGGCGCTCCGTGAAGGGCACGGTGGCGCGGGCCGTCGCCCAGACCTCGTCCAGCCGGGTGTCGAGCACCGGCAGCACCGTGCCGTCGCGGCGTTCGATCAGCAGCACCGAGTCGCACAGCACCAGATATTCGAGGGCCGTGGCGTCCCAGCGGGCCGCCACCACGGTGGACTGCGGCGTCCGGGGGTGAGAAAGCTCACACCCTTCGCCGTGCGCATGTGCGGTTTCGTCAATGGCCTGGACCAGGCATTCCGTCAGCGGAAGGTCCGGCCGGGAACCGCAGAGGTGCAGCAGCGCGCCGCCGAGCCGCGCCGTGTACCAGGGGGTGCCGTGCCGGCACCCGGTGTTCTCGCCGGGTGCGGTGCTGACCCCGTCGAGCAGCACCACGGTGCCGCCGCGGCCCGGGGCCGGTGCCGCCGCGGCGGCATAGTCGTCGTTGGGATGGCCGTCGCTCCGGGGATCGGTCACGGATTCGCAGCGCATGCGGTTCAGTCTGCCGCCCCGGGCGGACGGTCCGGGACAGCGCGCCGGTGACCGGATGCGGCATCCGGCGGCACCGGAGGACCGCGGGGAGGCCGAAGCCCGCCGTGGCGCGCGATGCCCGCCGTGGCGCGCGATGCC
>NZ_WTLH01000297.1:0-3970 GCF_011421595.1 Streptomyces sp. YIM 98790
CCGCCCGGCGCGCCGCGTCAGCCCGGGGGCCCGCCGACGCCGCCTTCCCCGGACCGCGTGGGGTCCTCGACCTCGGGACGGAGCCGGAGGCTGCCCGGGGCGGCCCGGTCCGGCGTGGCCGGACTGTGCGGGGACGGGCCGGGCAGCGGCGGGGCGGTGTCGTCCCCGGTTCCCGCGCCCGCCGGAGGCAGCCGCAGGGCGAGCAGCGTGACGTCGTCACCGGACGGTGCCATCCGCTCCAGCAGACCGTCGCAGAAAGCGTCCACCGTCCGCCCGGCCAGCGCGGCGGCGTGGCCGCGCAGCAGCGCCAGACCGGTGTCCACCGGCCGGGAACGGTTCTCCACCAGGCCGTCCGTGTAGAACAGCACCGTCGACTCGGCGGGCAGCTCCTCGCTGGTGTCCGGCCAGGACAGGCCGAGATGCAGGGTGGTGCTCATGCCCAGCAGCGGGCCGTGCCCGCCCTCCAGGAACCGGGTCCCGCCGTCCGCGGTGGTGAGCAGCGGCGGGGGGTGCCCGGCATTGACCCAGTGCAGCCGCCACGGGCCGCCCTCCCCGCCCTCCAGCCGGGCGAACACCACGGTGGCCATGGGGGCGTCGCTGGTGTTCGTCATGGCCTCGTCCAGCCGGCGCATGATCAGGCTCGGCGGCTCCCGCCGGTCCCAGGCCAGTGCCCGGAGCATGTTGCGGACCTCGGCCATGTGCGCCGCGGCCCGCAGGTCGTGGCCGACCACGTCCCCGATGACCAGGGCCATCACACCGTCGGCCAGCAGGAAGGCGTCGTACCAGTCCCCGCCGACCTCGGCCGCGCTCTGCGCCGCCAGATAGCGGGCGGCCATCCGCAGATGGTCCACCTGGGGCAGCGGGGCCAGCAGCTGCCGCTGCATGGTCTCGGCGACATGCCGCTGTTCGTGGTACAGCTCGGCGCTGTCCATGGCCAGCCCGGCCCGCCGGCCGATGTCGGCCAGCAGATTGACGTCGCGGTCGGTGTAGGGCGGGCAGTCCCCGGCGCGGGCGACGGTCAGGGTGCCGAAGGACCTGCGGCGGGCGCGCAGCGGCACCACCACCGCGGAGTGGCCGCCGAGCTGCTCGAACAGGACGCGATGGGTGGCGGAGAACGGCTCGTCGGGGCTCCCGCGGACGGCGTCGGCGCTGAGCCGGACGGGCGGCGCATCGGTGAGCAGCCGGGTCACCGCGGCCCGGGACCGCTCCGGCAGCGGGGGCAGCGGGCCCGGCAGCCGCTCCGCCCGGTCGCGGTGGTGCGCGCTGTGCACGGCGGCGCGTTCGCCCCGCCGGCCCTGCTCCGCGTAGCGGTCCACCACGGCCCAGGCGCCGAGTTCCGGAACCAGCAGGCGGACCAGGCTGGTCAGCATCTCGGGCAGCTCCGTGGCGGTGATCAGCACCGAGGAGACCTCCGAGACCATGGTCAGCCGGGAGGCCAGCTCCTCCATCTGGGCCAGATGCTCCACCGCCTCCTCGGCCACGGTGCGCTGCACGCTGAAGTCGTGGCAGGCCACCGCCATGCCGGCGGGGCGGCCGTCCCGGCGCAGCGGAGCGGCCGCCCAGATGACCGGGACGACGCCGCCGTCGGCGCGCTGGAAGAACTCGTCGCTGCCGGTGGCGTTCCGCTCAGCGGCCAGGGCGGCGAGCAGCCGGCACCGCTGCCGCGGCACCGGGCGGCCCTGCGCGTCACGGTGCAGCAGGCGGTGGGCGTCGCGGCCGAGGAGCTCGGCCCGGGAGCGGCCGAGCAGCCGTTCCATCCAGGGGTTGGCGCAGGTGATGCGCCCGGCGGTGTCGGTGGTGAAGACACCGGCCCCCAGGTCGCGGAAGACGGCGCACAGGAAGTCCGGGCCGCAGGGCTCGGGCGGGCGGGCGGCGGGGTTCACGGCGCGGCCCCGGTCCCGGTGCGGCGGCCGTCGTCGGTTCTGTCCAGCACACCCACATGCGTCACCCCTCTCCGGTGCGTCGGCCCGGCGGCCACTGCTCTGCTCCCGAATATCCGGCCTGCCGGGGTGTATGCGTGTTCCAGCCGGGGGCCTTCGCCGGCCTGCTGTCCGGCGCCGGGCTGGAGGTGGACACCACCCTGGTCGGGGACCTGGACAGCCGGGTCCCGCAGGCCTGCCTGCTCGCCCGCAGACCACCGGCACGGCGGTGAGCCGCCGCGCCGGGCCGACCGGCGGCGGGGGCTACCCGATGCGGACCACCCGCGCCCACTCCGGAGGCGAGCCCGGCACGTATCCGGCACGGTGCTCGTCCCACGCGCGCGCCACCGGCGGGCGGGAGAAGAGACCCGCCACCGTCCGGCACAGCGGCCGGCCGTCGGGCCAGGGGGTCTGCCCGTCGGTCAGCGCCACGACGACGTCGGGCCCGGGCCGTGCCCGCAGCGCCTGTGCGCAGGTCCGTGCGCAGGTCCGTGCGCAGGTCCGTGCCCCCGCCGCCCACCAGCGGTATTCCCCCGGCATGGCACANCCCCGCCGCCCACCAGCGGTATTCCCCCGGCATGGCACAGCGGGCGCACGGTCCGGGCCGCCGCGTCGCAGGAGAGCACGGTGACCAGGTCGCGGCGGCCGCCCAGGGCACGGGAGATCGCGGAGACCTCCAGCAGCGCGCTGCCGAGTTCGGCGTCGCCGACCGACCCGGAGGTGTCGATGACCACGGACACCCGGGGCGGCCTGCGCCGCAGGCTCGGCAGCACGGCACCGGGCACCGCGGCCGAGCGGCGGGCCGGCCGTAGCGGTAGTCGTCACCCGCGCCGGGACCGCAGGCCGCCGAACGGACCGCCGCTCCCAGCAACTCCCGCCACGGCTGCGGCGGGTGGAACACCTCCTCCGCCCACCGCCGCCGCCCCTGCGGGGTGTCTCCCGGCCGGGCGGTGATGCCCTGCGCCCCCCCGGAACCGGACCGTGGTGTCCCGGCGGCAGCAGTGCCGGCAGGTCCGGGGCGCCGGCGGGCGGGCGGCCGGTTCCCGAGCGGGTCCGCAGGTCGCCGGCCCGGTGCGCGTCCCACAGGTGGCGGTGCAGGCCGAGACGGAACCGCCGGCTGGGACGCGGGTGCGGGTGCCGCCCGGCACCGGGATCGGAACGGGATGTGTCCCAGAGCGCGAGGCTGATCCGCTGACCGGCGTCCGCCCAGGCCGGCGGGGTGCGGGCCACCAGGTGCACCGGGCGTCCGCCCGCGCCCGGCGGGGTGTCGTACCGGGCCAGGGAGACGGTCAGTCCCGGGCGCAGCAGCCCGTTGGGAGCCCTCGGCCAGTGCCACCGCAGCAGGTCGGGGGCCAGGCGGCGGAGATCGGCCCGGACCCGGGCCGCCAGCTCCCGGCCATGCGCGCGCGCCACGGTACGCAGACGGAAATCGACCTCGACACCTGCGGCGGCACACGCCCCGGCCCAGTCCCCGGCACGGCGGCGGGCGGTCGCGGTCTCGATCATGGAAGGCGGCACGGCGAACTCGCGCACGCGCAGCCAGAGGGAAAGGCGGGAATCCTCATCCGCGGGCTGATGGGACATCAGCACTCACCCGGCGCGGACGGGGCCCCCATCTGACAGGAGAATGAGCAGTCATCGCGGGGAACACAGCGTGCCGGTCCGGGAACTGCCAGGGAGGCGCCGGTCGTCCAGCGGCGTGGCGCGGCGGCCGGGGGCCGCCGCGCCACGGGTGCGGTGTCAGGGGTGTCCGGGGATCAGCCGGTACTGCAGGACACCGTTGGCCAGGTCCAGTTGCCGTTGTGCTGGATGGTGACGCCGAAGTTGTTGCCGTTGCCGTTGGGCCTGGCGATCATCACCTGGGAACTGGGCCAGTTGGCGCTGATGTTCCAGGTGGCGATGATCCTGGCGGGGGAGGGGACGTTCATGGTCACGGTCCAGTTGCTGGAGCCGGAGACCGAGACGTTGAGGTTGTAGCGGTCGCTCCACTGTGAACCGGCGGAGAGGGTCGCGGTGCAGCCGCCGCCTCCGCCGGTGCTCCCGCCGGTGCT
>NZ_WTLH01000297.1:3993-4667 GCF_011421595.1 Streptomyces sp. YIM 98790
GTGGTGCCGCCGGAGGAGCTGCCGATGGTGATGTTGGAGCTGCCGCTGCTCTGGTAGCCCTCGGTCGCCATGATCTGGTAGTCGTGGCTGCCCAGGTTCATGCCGTGCCGGGCCCAGGCGTCGAAGTGGTTGCCGGTGGTGATGGTGCCGCCGGTGCGCTTGGACTGCCGGACGCTCCAGAACTGCTTGAACGTCTGGGTGCCCTCGATGGACGGGGCGTTGTACCGGGTGGTCTCGTAGATGTCGTAGGTGCCGCCGTCGCTGTTCACCGTGCCCTTGAAGGTGCCGGTGGGCCGGTAGGTGCCCCAGTTGTCGACGATGTAGTACTCCACCAGCGGGTTCCGCGACCAGCCGTAGAGCGTCAGGTAGGCGTTGCCGGACGGGTTGAAGGTGCCCGAGTAGGTCACCGTCCGGCGGGCGCCGGTGCTCCAGCCCTTGCCGGCCACGAAGTTGCCGGTGTTGCTCCACTGGGTGCTGTAGTTGCCGCCGGAGCCCATGGTCATGGAGACCGTGCCGGGCGCGTCGGTCCAGAACGAGTAGAAGTACCCGCCGTGGTTGCCGGTCTGGTTGGAGTTGATCGGGTTGGCGTTGGCGCTGCCCGTCGGGACCAGAACGGCCGCGACCAGCGCGGCACACGCGGCACTGATGAGCAGCTTGATGCGCCCGGCACCGCG
>NZ_WTLH01000298.1 GCF_011421595.1 Streptomyces sp. YIM 98790
TTCGGGGCCCGGGGCGGATTCCGGCTCCGGCTCCAGTCCCGGCCCGCGCTCCGGTGCCGGGGCCGGGGCCGGGGCCGGCCGGTGCGGGGCCTCGGCCGGGGGGAAGCGCACCGGCAGGGCGGCCAGCGCCCGGTGGAACGGCCCCGGGCGCCGGGCCAGTGCGCCGTCCGGCACGGCGAGTTCGAGATCCGGCAGCCGGTCCAGCAGCCGTTCCACCGCCACCGTGGCGATCAGCCGGGCTTGCCGCTGCGCCGGACAGGCGTGCGGCCCGGCGCTCCACGCCAGATGCGCCCGGTTCCCGGCCCGCTGCTCGACCGCGTGGGCCGGGTCGGTGTTGGCGGCGGCGAAGCTCACCACGACCGGCATGCCCTCGGGCAGCAGGACCCCGTCCAGCTCCACGTCCCGCACCGGGTAGTGGATCGCGTAGTTGTCCATGGGCGGGTCCTTCCACAGCACCTCGTCCAGCGCGTCCTCCACCGCCAGCCGGCCGCCGGTCAGACTGGTGGCGAACCGCTCGTCGGCCAGCAGCAGCCGCAGCGCATTGACGATCAGGTTCTGCTCCGGCTCGGTGCCCGCGCCCAGCAGCAGGACGAGCTGGTGCACGAGTTCCTCGTCGGTCAGTCCGGCCGGGTGGTCGATGAGCCAGGAGACCACGTCCGGGCCGGGCTCCCGGCGCTTGAGCCCCACCAGGTCGGCGGCCGTGCGGGTGAGGAGGTCGTTGCAGCGTTCGGCGTCGCGGCCGTCGAAGATGCCGGACATGCCCTCCACGAGGAGGTCGCCGTGGCCGGCCGGGCAGCCGAACAGCCGGTTGAACACCAGCAGCGGCAGCACCTTGGCGTACTGGTTCCGCAGGTCGGCCTCGCCGTCCGGGGCGAAGCGGTCGATCAGGGTGTCGGCGCTCTCCTCGGTGAAGGCGCGCACCTCGGCGGGCTCCAACCGGTCCAGCGCATCGGTGATGGCCTGGCGCAGCCGCCGGTGCTCGGCGCCGTCGCTCCACAGGGCGTTCGGGCGGTGGATCATCATCGGCAGCACCGGGCTGTCCTGGGGGACCCGGCCCTCGGCCAGATCGCGCCAGCGGCGCGGGTCCTTGGAGAACAGCTCGGGGCTGCGCAGCACCCGCAGCGCTGTCTCGTAGCCGGTGACCAGCATGGCGCGGACGCCGGGGGCGAGTTCCACGGGGGCGGCGGGCCCGGCCCGGCGCAGCCGGGCGTAGACGGCCCGGGCGTCACCGGCGAGCGCGGAGCCGTGCAGCGGCTCGGCCTCCGGGCGGTGGGCGGGACAGCCGGGAGGCGGGGACGGGGTGCCGTCGGCCGCCTCGGGGACCGGGGCGGACGGGGCGGACGGGGCGGACGGGGCGGTGTCGGCGGTCAAGGCATCGGACGCGGCGGGCTGAGACGTCACTTGCCCTCCTGGAGCGCGGGACGGATTCGGGGCGGGGTGCTGGCCGCGGGCCGGGCGGGGGCCGGACCGCGGGGCTTGGGCGGAGCCGGGCTGTGCCGGTGCGGGGCCGGGCCGGGATCGTCAGGTCACTCGCCCCGCCACCACTGGGCGAACGCGGCCTGCATCCGGGCCAGGGCGGAGGGGCGCCGGGCGGCGGCGGCCCGTGTCCCGACGGGATCGGCCGCGGCCTCCGCGGCGGTGCCGCCGGGACCGGGCGGCCCGGCCGTCCCCGGGTCCGGCCCCGGGTGCGGGCCCGGACCCGGGGACGGGGCGGCGGTGGGCGCGGGCGCCGGGGGTATGCCGGTGACCGGCAGTGCCTGGAGGGCGCGGAAGAACGGCCCCGGCAGCCAGCGCAGTTCCTCCGCCGGGACGGCCGGCCGGAGGTCGGGCAGCCGGTCCAGCAGCGTCTCGACGGCGACGGTGGCAATCAGCCGGGCGTGGCCGCGGGCCGGGCAGGTGTGCGGTCCGGCGCCCCAGGCCAGGTGGGCCCGGCTGCCCCGGCGCCGCTCCGGGTCCGGGGCCAGATCGGCGTTGGCCGCGGCGAAGCTGACCACCACCGGACGCCAGGCGGGCAGCACGGTGTCGCCGAGCAGGGTGTCCCGCACCGGGAAGTACACCCCGCGGTTCGCCAGCGGCGGGTGGGTCCACAGCACCTCGTCGATGGCGTCCTCCACCGGCAGGCTGCCGCCGGACAGATCGCCGCCGAAGCCGTCCCCGGCGAGCAGCAGACGCAGCACGGCGACGATCAGGTTGTGCTGCGGCGGCACGGCGAAGGAGGCCACCAGCAGGTACTGGTGGGCGAGTTCGCTGTCGGTCAGGCCCGCCGGGTGGTCCGCCATCCGGCTCAGCAGGTCGTCCCCGGGGTGCCGGCGCTTGTGGGCGACGAGCTCGCGGGTGGCGGCCAGCAGGTCCTGCCAGGCGTCCCGGGCGGCCGCCGGGTCACCGCTGCGGTAGGCGACCGCCAGGGTGGTGGCGGCCTCCTGGAGCCGCTCGGCGTGCGCGGGCGGGCAGCCGGAGATCCGGTTGAAGACCAGCGCGCACAGCGGTACGGCGTAGTCCGCCAGCAGGTCCGCCCGGCCGCCGTGGCCGTCCCCGGGTCCCCCCGCGGGGCCGTCCCATGCCTGCCGCCGCAGCGCGTCCGCCAGGCCGCCCGCGACCTCCTCCACCACGGAGCGCAGCGTGGCGGAATCCACCCCGTCCAGCGCGTCGGAGATGGTCTGCCGCAGCCGGAGGTGCTCCTGGCCGTCCGAGAGATAGCAGTGCGGCTTGTGCGCGAGGGTCAGCGCGACCGGCCCGGCGGGCGGGACGGTGCCGTCCCGCAGTTCCGGCCAGCGGCGCGAGTCCTTGACGAAGAGTTCGGGGCTGCGCAGCACGTACAGGGCCTCGGCGTAGCCGGTGACCATGGTGGCGCGCACCCCGGGGGCGAGTTCCACCGGGGCGGCCGGTCCGTGCTTGCGCAGCCGGGCGTAGACGGCGCCGGGATCGGCGGCGAACTCCTCGGTGTACAGCGGCTCGGGGGCGGGCCCCCCGGCGGCCGGCGCGGTCACATGTACTCCAGCGGGTGGGGTTCCCAGCGCGGGTTCTCCATCAGGTACTCCACGAGCGCGATCAGCGCGCGGGCCGACGACCTGCGGTCGCGGGCGTCGCACCGCACCAGCGGGGTCTCGGGCAGCAGATCAAGGGCCTCGCGCAGTTCGCCGAGGTCGTGTTCGGGCGCGTCGTCGAACTGGTTGATGGCCACCGCGTAGGGCAGCCCGTGTTCCTCCAGCAGGCCGATGACGTCGAAGGACTGCGTGAGCCGGCGGGTGTCGGCGAGCACCAGGGCGCCCAGCGCGCCGCGCGTCATGTCCCGCCACAGCTCGGTGAAACGCTGCTGGCCCGGCGCGCCGAACAGGTACAGCACCAGGCGGTCGTTGAGGGTCAGCCGGCCGAAGTCCATGGCCACGGTGGTGGTCTTCTTGTCCCGGGCCCCGGCCAGGTCGTCCANTCTTCTTGTCCCGGGCCCCGGCCAGGTCGTCCACCAGGGCGCCGGCCTGGGTCATGATCTCCTCGGTGCGCAGCGGGGGGATTTCCGACATGGAGCCGACGAAAGTGGTCTTGCCGACCGCGAAGTGCCCCACGACCAGGAGCTTCACCGCCATCTGCACGCTGCGCCGCAGATACACCCCGGCGTCCGTCATGCCGCTGCCGCCGGGGGCGGACGGACGCACCGTGACCTGGGCTGTGTCAGAGGAGCGCGCGAAGTCCATCAAGCACCTCCTGGAGGACCCGGCCGTCGGACGGACGGGCGGTGGGTATCGGGGTTCGGGTGACGATGTGGCCGCTGTCCATCAGATCGGCGACCAGCACCTTGGTGACGCTGGCCGGGAGTTCCAGGTGCACGGCGACCTCGGCGACGGACAGCGACCCCGGTCGGCACAGCTCGACCAGCCGGCGCTTCTCCGGGCTGAGTCCGGTGAGCGGTTCGCCGTTCACCGCCACCAGCAGGGTGACCAGGTCCAGGGTGTTGCGGGAGGGGTAGGCGCGGCCGTCGGTGACCACATAGGGCCGGACCAGTCCCGCTCTGCGGCGCCGGGAGGAGGTCATGCCTCGGAACCAGGGTCCTGCCGTGCGGGGCTGGTGAGTTCCCGCCCCAGCCGGTCGACCAGCTTGTGCATGCGGTAGGTGACGGCCTCCATGTCCACCTGCTCGGTGGTGGAGACTGCCAGGTAGGCGCCCTCCCCCGCGGCGACCAGGAAGACGAAGCCGTGCGCGAACTCCACCAGGGTCTGCCGCCAGGGCGCGTCGGGGCTGCCGCAGAACTCGGCGGTGGTGCGGCTGATGGACTGCAGTCCGGACAGGCCGGCGGCCAGCCGTTCGGCGTCGTCGACGGAGATGTGGGCGGAGTGGGCGCGCAGCAGGCCGTCCGCGGAGAGCAGGATGGCGTGCCGGGCCTCCGGCACCTTGAGCACGTCGTCCAGCATCCAGCCCAGTTCATTGGTGGTGCGGGGGATCATCCTCGGCCCTTCCGTTCGTCACCCGGAGCCTTTTCGTCGTCCGCGCCCTGCGGCGCGCCGTCTGCGGTGCGGTGCGGCGCCCCGGACGCCGCGCGGCGCGGGCCGCCCGGATCGGGGGCGGGGCCGCCGTCGCCGCCTCCGCCGCCTCCGCCTTCGTCACCGTCGCCCC
>NZ_WTLH01000299.1 GCF_011421595.1 Streptomyces sp. YIM 98790
CCCCGGCCGGCCCCGTCCGCCGCCCCGGCCCGGCCGCCGGCCGCCGGCCACGCGCTGCGGCTCGACCTGCTGCTGCTGACCGTCGCCATCACCGGCATCTCCCTCTCCGGCCCGCTGGTCACCGCCATCGCCGCCCCCGCCCTGGCGGTCGCCTTCTGGCGCAACGCCATGGCCGTCGCCGGGCTGGCCCCCGTGGTGCTGTCCCGGCCCCGGCTGCGCCGCGAGCTGCGCCGGATGGGCCGCCGGGAGCTGCTGCTCTCGCTGGCCTCCGGGGCCGTGCTCGCCGCCCACTTCGCCTGCTGGATTCCCAGCCTGCGGCTGACCTCGGTGGCCTCCTCGGTCGCCCTGGTCACCACCACCCCGATCTGGGTGACCCTGATCCTGCGGCTGCGCGGCCACCGGCCGCCGGCCCGGGTGTGGCTGGGCACCGCCGTGGCCTTCGGAGGGATGCTGCTGCTCACCGGCGTGGACTTCTCGCTCTCCGCCCGCGCCCTGGCCGGGGACGCCCTGGCCCTGGCCGGCGGGCTGCTGGCGGCCGTCTACGTGCTGATCGGCGCGGAGGCCCGGCGCACCCTGTCCACCACCGGCTACACCTTCGTCTGCTACTCCGCCACCGGGGTGCTGCTGCTCGCGCTGTGCCTGGCCACCGGCAGCGCGCTCGGCGGCTACTCCGGTGCGACATGGCTGAAGCTGCTGCTGCTCAGCGTCACCGCGCAGCTGCTGGGGCATTCGCTGCTCAACCGGGTGGTGCGCGGCCTCGGGCCGTCGGTGACCTCGACCGCGATCCTGCTGGAGACCCCCGGTGCGGCGCTGATCGCCTGGGCGTGGCTGGGCCAGACCCCGCCGGCCCCGGCCTGGCCGGCGCTGGCCGTGATCATGCTGGGGCTGCTGCTGGTCATCCGGGGCGAACGCGCCCCCGAGCCCGCGCCGCCCCCGGTGGCGGGCAGCGCCTAGGCTCTACGGCGTGGACCACCTGGAGAACTCCGACAGCGGCGACGAGCGCGCCACCGTCCTCACCGCCGTGGAGGCCGCCCTCACCGCGGCCCTGGGCCCGGCCGACGCCCGCGCGTCCGTCACCTTCCTGGGCACCGAACGCATCGAGGTGCTCCGCTTCCTCGGCGGGTCAGGCGCGGAGGGGCCCGGGACGGGCGGCCCGGCGCTGCGCTACGCCACCCTGGGCATGTCCGCCGAGCCGATGGCCGACCCCACGGCGGTCCTGGCCGAGCAGGTGCGCGGGCCGCGCGCCGAGCTGCTGCTCTCGCTGCGCCCCGGCAGCCGGCCGCCGCTGCCGCCGCTGGACCGGGTGCTGCGCCCGCTGGCCGCGCTGGCCGCCGCCCCGCGCGTGGAGGGGCTGGTGATCACCCCGGGCGCCTCGCTGGACCTGGGCGAGCCGCTGTGGCCGGGGGCGCCCTTCACCTCGGTGCTCGTCGGTGAACCGGGCGGGCTGGTGCCGGACCTGGAGCTGCCCGCTCCCCGGGAGCCGGTGCGCTTCCTGCCGCTGCTGCCGATGACCCCGGACGAGGCGGCGTGGAAACGCGCCCACGGGGCGGCTGCCCTGCAGGAACGCTGGCTGCGGCACGGCACCGATCTGCGCGATCCGCAGCGCAGGGGTGTTCGGCTGGACGAGTGAGTGTCCTTGACGCACGGCCGGTCCCGGAGGACCGTAGGACAACATGAGGGGCGAACCCAGTTGCCCGAAGTGCGGTGGACGGGTACGGGCGCCCGGACTGTTTTCGGACACATGGCAGTGCTCGGTGCACGGGGCCGTGCAGCCGCTGCAACCGGTGCTTCCGCCGAGTGTGGACGGCCTCGCCGTGGTCGTGCGCCGCACCCAGGTGCCGGTCTGGATGCCCTGGCCGCTCCCCGTCGGCTGGCTCTACACGGGCGTGGCCGCGGCCGGTGACGACCGCAGCGGCGGACGCGCGGTCGTCGTCGCCTGCTCCGGCCCCTCGCCGCTGGGCGGCCCCGGCGAGCTGCTGCTGATCTCCGAGGAGCTCGGGGTGGGGCTCGGCGCCCGCTATGCCGGCATCGAGGGACCGGACCCGGTGCCGTACATGAGCGTGGACCAGCCCCCGGCCACCAAGGTGCTGGCGGGCGGGCGCCCCACACCGCTGTGGCATGTCACGGGCACCCCCGACGACCGGGCGGTGTTCGCCGGCGAGGCGCGCGGCATGTGGCTGTGGGCGGTGGTGTGGCCGGAGCGCTCCGGACTCCTCATGTACGACGAGCTGGTGCTCACCGATCTGCGCGAGGCGGGCCACGAGATAGAGCTCATCCCCTGCGGCGCCCTCTCCCCCAAGATCGTCTCCTGACCCCCGGCCCTGTTCCGACCGCACCCCACCGCCGTACCCGCCGCCGGCCGGGGCCGCGGACCACGGGGCCCGGCGGGGACGGCGGCACGGCAGGAGCCGGCGGCGGGCGGCTATCCTGCCCTCCGGCGGGCCGGCCGGCCCGCCGGCACCACGCCCCGTTCCGCCGCCCACCGCCCCGGAGCCGCCCGTGCGCATCGACCTGCACACCCACTCCACGGCCTCGGACGGCACGGACTCCCCCGCCGGCCTGGTGCGCCGGGCCGCCGAGGCCGGGCTCGACGTGGTGGCACTGACCGACCACGACACCGTGGCCGGGCACGCCGAGGCGGCCCGCGCGCTTCCCCCCGGGCTCACCCTCGTCCCCGGCTGCGAGCTGTCCTGCCGCTACGGCGACATCTCGCTGCACATGCTGGCCTACCTCTTCGATCCGCAGGAACCGGCCCTGGCCCGCGAGCGGGAGCTGCTGCGCGACGACCGGGTCCCCCGGGCCCGGGCCATGGTGTCCCGGCTGCGGGAGCTGGGGGTGCCGATCCGCTGGGAACGGGTGCGCGAGCTGGCCGGCCCGGACGCCGCCATCGGCCGCCCGCACATCGCCACCGCCATGGTCGAGGCCGGGGTGATCGCCAGCGTCTCGGACGCCTTCACCGAGGAGTGGATCGGTGACGGCGGGCGGGCGCACGCGTCCAAGCACGAGCTGGACGCCTTCGAGGCCGTCCGGCTGGTGCACGGGGCCGGCGGTGTCGCGGTCTTCGCCCACCCGCTGGCCGCGAGCCGTGGCCGGACCGTTCCGCAGACGGCCATCGTGGAGCTCGCCGAGGCGGGGCTGGACGGCATCGAGGTCGACCACACGGACCACGACGAGCCCACCCGGGCGCTGCTGCGCGGGCTGGCCGGCGAGCTGGGGCTGCTGGTCACCGGCTCCAGCGACTACCACGGGAGCCGCAAGAGCGTGCCCCTGGGCCGGTACACCACGGACCCGGACGCCTACGCCGGGCTGCTGGACCGCGCCGCCGGCACCCCGCTCACCGCCGCCTGAGCCGCCCGGCCCGTCCGGTACGCGGTTCACTCCGCAGCGGGCACCACGCGCTGCGGGCCATGCGGATCATGCGAGTCCTGCGGATCGTGCGGGCTGCGGAGACCGCCGAGAACACCGCCACGGGCGGTCCCGGACGCCTCCCGCGCGGCGATCTCCGCCGCGACCTCGGCCACGTCGATCACCTCGGCCTCGTCCACCGCGGCCACCGCCCCGGGCGGTGCCGCCGCACGGCGGTCGCGCGGGCGGACGGCGGACCAGAAGTCCGCCAGGGCGTGCGCGGTGGCCTCCGGCCGCTCGACATTGGGCGAGTGATCGGCACCGGGAATGACCGTGCGGTGGGCCTTCAGCCGCAGCGCCATCTCGTGCAGCAGCGGCACCGGCCAGGCACCGTCCCGCTCGCCGGACAGCACGTGCACCGGCACGCCGGTGGCCGCCAGCCAGCCGATCCGGTCCGGCTCGTAGCGCAGCTGCCAGCCGGTCTGCCGCACCTGGGCCGGGTGGCTGGACAGCCAGCGGCGCAGCATGAACTCGGCGATCTCGCCGGCCTCGCGGACGGGGTGCCAGGCCCGCCACATGGCACGCGGCCCGACCACCGGCAGCCCGCCGCACAGCGCCCGCACCCGCCAGCGCTGCCAGCGGGTGATCCGGCCGGGGCCGGAGCTCATCAGGGTGAGCGAGGCGAAGGGCGCGGGGTTCCTGATCACCGCGCCGCGGGTGATCAGCCCGCCGAGGGAGTGCCCCACCAGGTGAAGCGGGCCGTCCTCGGCCAGCGCCCCGGCCTGGGCCAGCACGTCGTCGGCCAGCGCGCCGAGCCGGTAGGCGTGGCGGGAGTGCGGGCCGGGGGTCTCGTGCTGGCCGCGGCCGTCCACGGCGACCACCCGGTATCCGGCCTCGGAGAGCGGCCCGAGCAGGGCGATGAAGTCCTCCTTGGAACCGGCGTAACCGGGCACCAGCAGGGCCGTGCCGCGCCGCTCCCCCCGGGAGGCGGCGTCCAGCACGGCGAACTCGCCGCGGGCGGTGGGCATTCTGCGGGCCAGCACCCCGCCCGGCGGTTCGAGGAACGGCGGTCTGCTCACGATCCGACTGTAACCGCCGCCCGGGCCCGGTCCCACCCCCGGCCGGCGGCCGGGGCGGCCGGGGCGGGCGGGGACCGCGGGCGGCAGCGCCGCACGGCGGCGGTGCCGGGGGGCGGAGCCAC
>NZ_WTLH01000003.1 GCF_011421595.1 Streptomyces sp. YIM 98790
GGCCTCGGTGGCGGCCGGGCTGGCGGCCGGCCTGGGTGCCGCCGTCGCGGTCGCCGCCATCGCCGCCGGAGCCTGGTGGCTGGTCGGCCCCCGCCCGGGGGCGGGCCAGGCCTCGGCACCGCGAGCGGTCCAGCTGACGGTCTACAACGCGGAGCAGGCATGCCGGCCGCTGCGGGTCATCGAGTGCGGCCTGCACCTGGCCGCCGACCCCTACGGGGTGTACGCCGATCCGGACAACCACGCCGGGCGGGTGTGGCACGGCGACCGGGTGGCGGCCCGCTGCGTGGTCCCGGACGGCACCCTGCTGACCGACGAAAGCGGCGTCTCCTCCCGGCGCTGGTATCTGGTCACCACCGGGGACGGCTCGGCCGGCTGGCTGCCCGGAGCCCGCACCCGCAACACCGTCGAGGTGCGCACCTGCACCGAGAAGGAGATCGCGGCGGCCGTTCCCTGACTCCCGGGCCCCGGATATTCGCTTCCGCCCGCGCCCCCGCCCGGGGTAGCTTCCCCGCGTCCGTCCGCACCGGGCGGGCCCCGCGGAGCGGGAGCCGGCGAGCATCAGGGAGGAACCCGATGGGGCGTCACCTCGGAGACATCGAGTCGCTGTACGGCCACGAACCGACCTCTGAGGACCGCCTTGCCCCGAAGGACTCTGAATCTCGGCATCCTTGCCCACGTCGACGCCGGTAAGACCAGCCTCACCGAGCGGCTGCTGTTCCACAACGGTGCCATCGAGGAACTCGGCAGCGTCGACACCGGCAGCACCCGCACCGACACCGGTGAGCTGGAGCGCGAACGCGGCATCACCATCCGCTCCGCGGTCGCGCCGTTCGTCACCGGGGATCTCCAGGTCAATCTGGTGGACACCCCGGGCCACCCGGACTTCATCGCCGAGGTGGAGCGCGCGCTGTCCGTGCTGGACGCCGCCGTGCTGGTGCTGTCCGCGGTCGAGGGGGTGCAGGCGCAGACCCGCGTCCTGATGCGCTCGCTGCGCAGACTGCGCCTGCCGACCCTGCTGTTCGTCAACAAGATCGACCGCACCGGCGCGCGCTGCGCGGACCTGCCGGCGGAGATCCGCCGCAGGCTCTCCCCGCACATCGTCCCGCTGGCCGCCGTGACCGGCGCCGGCACCCCGGCCGCCCGCGCCGTCCCGGTCCCGCTCGGGGACCACGCCGCCGAGGTCCTCGCCGAGCACGACGACACCCTGCTGGCCCGGCTGGTCGAGGGCGGACCCGCCCCCGCAGCCGCCGAGCTGCGCGGGCTGCTCGCCGACCGGACGGCCGCCGGCACGGTCCACCCGCTCCTCTTCGGTTCCGCGCTCACCGGCGAGGGCACCGGCGGCCTCACCACCGCCGTCCGCACGCTGCTGCACCCGCCGGTTCCCGAGCCGGACCGGCCGGCCTCCGGCAGGGTGTTCGCCGTCGAACGGGCAGCCGACGGGGGCAAGGTCGCCCTCCTGCGGCTGTTCTCCGGCCGGGTACGGGAGCGGCAGCGCCTCACCTTCCACCGCCGCCCGCCCGGTGGCACCGCCCAGCGGTACACCGGGAGGATCACCCGCCTCGATTCCGTCTCCGCCCCGGCGCCCGCGCCCGCTCCCGGTACGGGCCGGGGGCCGGAGGCGGGGCCGGCCGTCCGGGAGCTTGCCGCGGGCGGCATCGCCCGTCTGCACGGGCTGCACGGCATCCGGGTCGGCGACCGCCTGGGCCCGCCACCGGTCCGCGCCGGGGCCGGCGGCGGGGACGGCGGCGGGGACGGCGGCGGCGACGGTTTCGGGGACGGGGAGCAGCACTTTCCCCCGCCCGCCCTGGAAACCGTGGTCCGGCCGCGCCGCCCGGGCGAGGAGCCCCGGCTGCACACCGCGCTGACGGCCCTGGCCGACGAGGACCCGCTCATCCGCACCCGCGCCACGGCGGACGGCGGCCTCTCCGTCCAGCTCTACGGCGAGGTGCAGCGCGAGGTCGTCGCCGAACGGCTGCTGCGCGACTTCGGTGTCGAGGCGGACTTCGCACCGGCCACCCCGGTCTGCTTCGAGCGGCCCGCCGGTACCGGCGAGGCGCTCACCGAGATGGACCGCCGCGGCAACCACGACTTCTGGGCCACCGTCGGGCTCCGCGTGGCACCGGCCGAGCCCGGCTCCGGCGTCACCTTCGTGCACGCCGCCGAGTGGGGCATCATGCCGCGCGCCTTCCACCGGGCCGTCGAGGAATCGGCGCTGCGCACCCTGGAGCAGGGACTGTACGGCTGGGAGGTCACCGACTGCACGGTCACCCTGACCCGCGTCCGCCATCACGCGCCCAGCAGCACGGCCGCCGACTTCCGCGGGCTGACCCCGATGGTGCTGATGCGAGCCCTGCGCTCCGCCGGCACCCGGGTCCACGAACCCTGCCAGTCCGTGGAGATCGAACTGCCGGACGACACCCTCGGCGCCGTCCTCCGCCTGCTCGGCGCGCTGGGCGCCGATCTGCTCCAGGACGTCGGCCAGGGCGCCGTCCGGCTGCTCACCGCCGAGCTCCCCGGCCGCCTCGCCCAGCGCCTGACCAGGGAACTGCCCGCCCTGACCCGCGGTGAGGGGGTGCTGTGGTCACGGCCCGGCGGGGACCGTCCGGTACGCGGCCCGCTCCCCCGCCGCGCCCGCACCGACGGCAACCCCCTCCACCGGGAGGCGTATCTGCGCCACCTCGCCGCTCCCGGACTCGCGGACAACCGCCGCTGTCAGTCCCCGCGGCTACCGTGATCGTCATGGCTTCCCTTCCCTACGACCGCTACTGCCACGAGGTCACGGCCCAGGCGGCGCTGCTGGACGGCCTGCTGGCCGGTGCCCCTCCGCAGACGCCCGTGCCCACCTGCCCGGGCTGGACGCTGGCCGAGCTCTCCGTCCACATCCGGGGCAACCTCGCCACCCTGGAGCAGGCCGTGCGCGGCTCCGCCCCCGGCGAGGTCCCGCCCCGGCTGGCCGACTGCGCCGAGCGCTTCGCCGCCGCTTTCCGTTCCGCCGGGGCGGAGGCCGTGGCCGAGGCCTGGGGTCTGAAGCAGCCGGCACGCTCCTGGGCCCGCCGTGCCGCCCACGATCTGGCCGTCCACCGCGCCGACGCCGCCCTCGCGCTCGGCGCCCCGTTCGAGCTCGCGGGCGATCTCGCGGCCGACGGCCTGGACGAGCTGCTGGACATGTTCGCCGGCCAGGATCTGCCCGGCCTGCGGGAGCTGGCCGGGCAGACCCTCCATCTGCACGCCACCGATGCCGATGACGCGGAGTGGCTGATCACCTTCACCCCGCCGGGCTTCACCTGGCGCCGCGCCCACGAGAAGGCGGCCACCGCGGTCCGTGCTCCGCTGACCAGCCTCCTGCTGCTCTGCTACCGCCGCCGCCCGCCCGGCCACGAGTCCGTCCAGCTCCTCGGCGCCCCCGCCCCCCTGTCCGGCCTGCTCGACAGCATCGCCCTCACCTGACCCGAGACCTGCCCGCTATGCCCGGTTCACCACTTGACATCCAGATTTGTCGTACTACCGTGGAAAGAGCCTACGGGGCGAGCGAGGGAGCTCGGCCGAAGCGGGCATCGACGGGGTCCGAACCCGGAGAGAACCGCGGAGACCGGGCTGAGAGGCCGGAAGGCCGAAAGGCCGGACGGCGACCTCCAGAACCTGATCCGGACAATGCCGGCGCAGGGAGCCCACCTCGTAGGCCCTTCGTCGTCCGCGCGGCGCCGAGAACGTTCCGGCGCGGATGCGTGCAGCAGAAGGCGGCGGCGTTCGCAGACGGCGGATGTTCCGGCGCAGCCCAGACGTGCGCGTTCCTGCTTACATGCAGGCCGTCGTCGGTCCGGCCGTGCCCCCGCCAGCAACCACCATAAGTGCCGGGCCAGTCCTGCCTTCACAAGGAAGGAACTGGGCTGTCCCGCCCAGGAGACATAAAGCTGCTCACGGGCACGAGTGCAGGCAACGAACAGCAGGCAGCGTTCGCTCATCGGATCCGTCTCGTACTGGATGCGATCGGTCTCCGCAGGGGTGACGGCTTTCGGGAATGGAAGGGCGCTGTCAAGCGCTCCGTGCACTGCGACGCAGCGGTACTCCAGCCCTTTGAATGCATGCATGGTGCCCACCGAGACGGTCTCAAGGTTCTTCGTGGATTCCGAGCGCAGCGTACGGACCGGGATGGTCTCCTCCTTCAGCCGCGAGACCACCGCGTCGACCCCCTTGTTGAAGCGCGTCGCGACACCGATCTCGCCCAGCGAGACTCCTGCGGCCCTCCATGCCCGGATCTGCTTCGCCAGGGCTTCGAGTTCCTCCTCGGCCGTGCGCGCCGCGAACCCCAGCGGGACAGAGCCGTGCAGCGCCGACTGGTAATCGAAGAGCGTTTCGTTCCGCTCCGCAGCGGACAGCTCCCCCACCGGCCGCCCGGCAAGCAGGGCCACGGACCAGCGCAGAATCTCCTGGGTGCTGCGGTAGTTCTTGCGCATCCTGGTGGAGCGGCCCGTGATCTTGATGCCCAGTGTCTTGAGAGACACGCGCGAGTCGTAGATCCGCTGGTGCGGGTCGCCGGCGATGAAGAGGTCGTCGGGACGCTCCGCCACGGCGGCTCGCAGCACCCGCCACTGGGCCGGGTGCAGGTCCTGCACCTCGTCGACCACCACATGGCGGTGGCAGGGACCGCCCGCCTCCAGGGCCCGGGCAGCATCGGCCGCCCGCTGCAGATAGGTGCAGCGCTGGTCTCGGGCCAGAGCGGCGCTGAACCTCTCCACCGCACGCCACAGCTCGGGCCGGCGCCGCTGCGGAACCTGGCTTCCCCTGCCCCGCCGCTGCGCGGCACGGTAGGTTCCTCGTCCCTGATGTCCTGGGCGAGAACGATGTGCCGGTACTCCTGCGCCAGAAACTCCGGTCTCCACGGCAGCCCGCAGTCCTGGGCGACCCGCCTCCAGTAGCGCAGTTCCTCACTGCCCCACAGCGGCTTCAGTTCCGGACGCCCGGCGGCGATGAGCACCCGGTGGGCGAAGGAGTCCACGGTGTGGATGTCCACCCGTTCCCGCAGCACCGGATCGTCCACCAACTGTGTCAGCCGCTGCGCAACGCCACCACCAGCGCGTTGGTGTAACTGGTGAGCAGTATGCGTCCCCGTCGCGCAGGTGCCCGAGCAGATACCGGACCCGGTGCAGCGCAACGACGGTCTTGCCGGTTCCCGGACCGCCGGAGACCTGTGCGGGGCCCGAGTAGCTGGTGCGGTAGGCGACCGGGTGCTGTGTGGGATGGAGGAAGACGCGCCAGGCGGCGAATGGCTTCTCCAGGATGTCCCGCAGCTCCTCCGGGGCGTGACCAGTGCGATCCGGGATCGCGTGTGCCGGATCGCGGTCTCGTAGTCGGCCGGATCGACCGGCCCGGCCGCTGCCGCCGGAACCCGGTGGCCACGATGTCCCGCCACACCTCCTCCACCGTGAATCCCTCGGCGAGGTATTGCAGCACCTCGCACTGATCGGGCGGAAGGTACGGGGCGGAGAGTTCCAGTTGTTCCTTGTCGGTGAGGGACATGGCACGGCGCAGGGTGTCCTCGTCGATGCCCAGGGAGGCCAGTGCCTTGTCCGGGAGGTGGTCGAAGAGGCGGTGTCCGGGCGGCCCGATGGCGAGGTGCTCGGTGGCCGGGGCGAGCGCGTCCAGCGTCCCGACGTCGCGGATCTCCACTGCCCGGGTCACGGTGTTGATGCTTGCCCGCTGCTTCTTCGCCCAGGCGATGGCATCGTCGTGCGGCAGAACCTTGAGCAGCACGAACAACTCTCCGGTCTCCGGTGCCAGCACCACACCGCGCCAGAAGCGGTCTATCCGGACGGTGCGGATGTGCGGATCACGTGCACTCTTCAGCTGTTCGAGCCGCACCCCGCTCCCCTCGGCCATCAGCTGGGGCAGGCTCAGCTCCTCGAACTTCTTCCAGAGATCGAACACTCCGTTCTTGGCCTTCTTCTCCAGCTTGTGCAGCTCCTGGCAGAAGCCGATGTCGAGGGCGAGTCGCGGCACAGGGCCTCCCGTTCTCCCGTTCCCGTAGGCCGGCCGCCTCCTGAGCCGGCGCGCGCTGGGCGGCACACGCTCATGCTCCGGCGGCACCCCTGCCTCCGCGGCCGTCCGGGCTGCCGATACTGCCTGTCCCGCCGGTGAGTTCGATACGGATCAGCAGGTCGCGGATCTCCCGGGCCTCCGGGTGCTCCGGTCCGTGGTCGGCGGTCAGTTCGGCCAGCAGGGCCCGGAAGACGTGGGCGGCCTCGCGGATGCGATGTGCGGCGAGCAGCAGGTCACCGATCCGGCGGCGCAGCTCGCCGACGCTGCCACCGCCGGGCGTCCCGCCGCGCTGCTCCGCGAGCGACAGCAGCGCCCGGTACTCGGCCAGCGCGTCCTCGGTCTCGCCGAGAGCGGCCAGGCAGACCGCCGCCTGCTGCCGGTACTCCACAGCCCGCTCGCTCTCCGGACCGTCGATCCGCGACCAGGACGCGATCAGGGCCCGGAAGGCCACCAGTCCCCGGCGGTAGTCACGGCCGAGCACCAGGGCCGCGGCGTGGGTCTCCCGGATCTCGAGCATCCGAGGATGGTCCGGCCCGACCGGCGAGGCGGCGATGACCTCCTCCAGCACACCCACTGCCTGCGAGAAACGCTCCTCGTCGATCAGGGCGAACGCGTGCTCCTCGGCCTCCTTGAGCTCCGCCATCGCCACGGCGGGCGGCTGCTCGGGAGGCGTCGACGGCTCTGGCCCGGGCAGGGCCGACGCGGCGGGCCGCACGGGCTGCTGCCTGGGGGCGAGCGGGCGGCGGTAGGGCCGGGTGGGGTCCGGGACACCCGTCACAGCAGGCGCCACCGGCTCGGCGGCCTGTCCCGGTCCGGGCAGGTACGGGCTGAGCCGCCGGTGCACCTCCTCCGCCGAGGCCGGCCGGTCCTCCGGCGCCTTGGCCAGCAGATCGAGGACCAGGTCCTCCAGTTCCGGCGGCACCCCGGGGTTGAGGACGCGCAACGGCACGGGTTCCTCGTGCACATGCTGGAGGGCCGGGTCACTGGTGCCGTCGAAGACCTTGCCGCCGCTGAGCATCTCGTGCAGCAGGCAGCCGAGCGCGTACAGGTCGCTGCGCGGGCTGACCCCCACGCCGTGGAACTGCTCGGGTGACATGTAGTCGCGGGTGCCGACCATCTGACCGGTATCGGTGATCTGCGTGACGTCCGTGCCCAGCACGGCGGCCACGCCGAAGTCGAGCACCTTCACATGGCCGGTGTCATCGATCATCACATTGCCCGGCTTGAGATCGCGGTGCACCACCGGCACCGCGTGGGCGAAGGAGAGCACCGAGCAGATCTGGGCGGCGATCGACACCGCCCACGCCAGCGGCAACGGCTCGCCGTGCTCTGCCAGGATGTCCCCGAGGGACCGGCCGCGGACCAGCTGCATCACCAGATAGAGCTCGTCCAGCGCGTTCTCGTCCGCCGGGTCGCGGTCGATGGCCGCGTCGTAGACGGCGGGCACACCGGGATGCTCGATCCTGGCGGTGACCCTCGCCTCCCGTTTGAACCGCTGGGCCAGCTCTGCCCGTTGACCAGGGGTCCGCGCCTTCTCCGCGCGGATCCGCTTGACCGCGACCGGACGGTCCAGCACGGTGTCGTAGCCCTCCCAGACCACGCCCATCCCCCCGCCGTCCAGCGGCGCGCTCAGCTCATAACGGTTCGCGATCCGCCGCGACCGATACTCCATCGCCGGCCCTTCCCCGAGATCGTCCGGCGGCCAGTCTGCCCCGGTCCGACCCACAGGTCCAGAAAGCGACAGCACCACATTTCACGCCGCGTGCACAACCGGGACCACGCCGTAGGATGTACGGCCACGCGGCACGCACGGCAAGGGGGCACGGCAGAGCATGAACGGCGGCGCATCGGGAAACAGGCGGCCCCCGGTCCGGGTCGGGCACGTGCGTCAGGCACTGCTCCGTGACTACCGGGGGCTGATTCACGAGGACGATCTGAAGGGTTATGACCAGCACGGACGGGAGCAGCGATTCCTGTCCCGGGCCCTGACCGCGGCGGCGATCCGGCTGGTGACGGGCTGCGACCACGCCGCCGCCGGTCAGGCAGTGATCGACGGCGAGCTGGACCAGGGCATCGATGGTGTCGCCGTCAGCGACAACTCCCGGGACGTGTGGCTCGTCCAGGCCAAGTGGAGCGACCGGGGCACCGGCAAGCTGGACCTGGACGCGGCCCGGGCACTGACCAACGGGTTCCGGCTGATCGAGCAGCACAGCTTCGACCGCTTCAACGACCGGCTGGACGATGTGATCGCCGCCCGGGTGAACGCGGCGCTCAGCGACCCCCGGCTGCGGGTGATCATGGTAATCGCGGTCATGGGCCCCGGTGTCCTGTCGGACGAGGTGACCGCCCACCTGGAGGACGTGCGCAAGGACTTCAACGACCTCGGCCCGCTCCTGGAGTACCGGGTGCTCGGCGCCGAGGACTTCCACCGCCAACTGCGCGAGGACTACGCGCCCGACCCCATCGACGTCAGTCTCCGGATGTCCTCCTGGATCAAGCGGGACACCCCCTTCGAGGCGTGGCAGGGCACGGTCGCCGCCGATGAGATCGGCCAGTGGTATGCCGAGCACGAGGGCCGCCTGTACGGAGAGAACGTCCGTTCCTCGCTCGGTCTCACCCGCATCAACCGGGGCATCAAGCAGACGCTGCTGAAGGAGCCGGAGAACTTCTGGTACTTCAACAACGGCATCACCGTCCTGTGCGACGAGATCAAACCGGAGTGGCTGGGACGGCGTCACCCCAACGAGCCCGTCAGGCTCCACTTGAAGGGCGTCAGCGTGGTCAACGGTGCCCAGACGGTGACGGCCATCCATGACGCCTTGCGGGAGAACCCCGACACGGTGATGGACGCGGACGTCACCGTCCGGGTGTTCTCGCTGGGCGACCGACGCGCGGACTACGCACCCAGGATCACCGAGACCACCAATACCCAGAACGACGTCTCGGAGCGGGACTTCATCGCTCTGGATCCGACGCAGGCACTGATCCAGGAGGAGTTCCGGCTCTTCCTGGACAAGCGGTACGTCTTCAAGCGCGGCGAAGCCGATCCGTCACCCGACACCGGGTGCTCCGTGGTGCAGGCAGCCACCGCGCTGGCCTGCGCCTACCGCTCCCCCGAGCTGGCCGCCCGCGCCAAGACGGACACCGATCTGCTCTGGGAACGCGGCCCCAAGGGCGCGTATCCCCGCCTGTTCGGCGAGAACCCGGGCGCCCTGCGGATCTGGCGGTCCGTACAGGTGTACCGGCAGGTCGGCGCCGCGCTGGAAGCAGAACGCAAGGGGCTGCACGGCCGGGCGGCCGACATGGCCCGGCGCGGCGACCTGCTGGTGACCCACCTGGTGTTCCAGCTCCTGGACCTGGAGGAGATCGACGACCCCGCGGCCGGCTGGGAACCCGTTCTGGCCCGGATTCCCGCACTGACCGCCCAGGTGCTGTCCTGGGTGATCCATCACGCGGACGCCGCATTCGAGAACTCTTTCCTGACCAAGACCTTCGGCAGCGAGGAACGCTGCAAATACCTGGCCGGACTGGTGCTGGCCGATGTGCGCCGCGGCGGCACCGTGCCGGTACTGCCCGAGGACTACCGGCCGCCGGCCCGCCGGCCACGCAGGCCGCGCCGCCCGAACGCCGTGCCGACCCTGGTGAGCGCGGGCCGGCTGCCGAACGGCTACCCGCTGCGCTACCAGCCCAAGTCGGAGGGCGAACGGGCCGCCATGGCGGCCTGGATCGCCCAGGACCCGCGCCGGGCACGGGCGACCTGGATCAACGACCGGATCAAGTGCCTGCTGTGGGAGTACGACGAGGAGGTCTACTCCGCCAGCGGCCTGGTCACCCGCATGTGGGAGCTGGCCCGCTACGAGAACGCGCCCGCCGCGGTACAGGGCCCGTCCCGTTGGAGCGACGGCGAGAAGACCCTCTGGGAGCTCGCACTCGACGTCCTCGCGGACGAGGACGATCCCGAGGTCGACGACGCCTGAGCCGGTCACCGGCGGCAGCCTGGGCAACGGGTTTGTCACCGGCCTCGTTCCCCGTTCCCGGCAGGGGGCGTTCTCCCCGTGCCCGGCGCTTCGGCGACGGCCCTCCCGTCCGGCTCCGGTTCCCGCCGGGAGACCTCCGCCCACACCGTCTTGCCCGGCACCGGGCCGGCCCAGCGCAGCACGCCCCAGCAGTCGGCCAGCGCCGTGACCAGCTTCAGCCCTCGGCCCGACTCGCAGTCCGACCCGGCTGCGCAAGGCGGGAGGAGCGGCAGCCGGTCACCGCGCCGGTCGCTGACCTCGATGCGAACCCGGGGAGCCGATGTGACGAGTATCCCGACTCGGAAGTCCCGCCCCGGCACGAAGCCATGAGTGACGGCATTGGCGGCCAGTTCCGCGACAATCGTGACAGCGGCCTGCGAGGTCTCACTGTCGTATGGAATGCCCCACTCGTGGAGCTGCTGCTCCACGAGGATGCGCGCCAGACGCGCACCCCGAGGTGTGGGGCTGAAGTGCTGAAGGAAGAGCCGCAGATCGAAGGCATGGTGGGCGGAGGGGGGCGGAGGGACGTGCATGAGACCTGAGGTTCCCGCGGCCGTGCGGCCCTCACCAGCCACCCGGACCGTACGCTCTGTTCAGGTACGCATACCCTGAGTGCCCAGTACGGGCCTCGTCGGACCCCGGCTCTCCTTACCGTACGTTGAGATACGCGAAGCGCTTGGTTACGTTGGGGCGACGCCACATGGCAAGGCACCGCTATGGGGGGAGAGCGTGATGGGTCGTGCGTCGGACTGGTCACCTGTGGATATGGACGGGGACCCGACTCCCGGAGATCCGTCCCGTATCGAGCAACTGGGCAACAAGTTCACCACCTTCGCCGATGACGTCTACGACGCGCTTCAGAAGGTCCGCACCCTGGGCGAGGACGGCACCCTGGCCGCCTTCGTCGGAGAGTCGGCCGACGCTTACCGGGAGAAGTTCGACAAGGTCCCGCCGAATCTGGAGAAGCTGCACACGTCCTACGACCTGGCCGGGCAGGCGCTGCTGACCTACGCCCCCAAGCTGGAGGAGGCGCAGCGGGATGCGGACCGGGCGCTGACGGATGCGGAGGACGCGCGGGCCGAGCTGTCCACCGCCCAGTCGTGGCTGGAACGGGCGACCTCGACGCTGGAGGACGCCGAGGAGGAGGCGGAGCCGCCGGACGAGGGTGAGGTCTCCGCCGAGGTCCGCCGCGCCCTGTCCGACGCCCAGCTCGACGCCGGCAACGCCCAGACGGCCGTGGACGACGCCCGCGAGAAGCTCAACGCCGCGATCGCCCTGGCCCAGCAGGCGCGTGAGGCCCGTGAAGAGGCCGCGGAACGCTGCAAGCGTGACCTCGAAGAAGCCTCCGACGCGGGGATGCAGAACAAGAAGTGGTGGCAGAAGGCCGTCGACTGGGTGGTGGACAACTGGGACACCATCGTCCAGGTGGCCAAGATCATCGCCGCCGTCGCCAGCATTGTCGCCCTGGTGCTCGGCGGGCCGGTGGTATGGGCTGTTCTCCTGGCCGCGTCTCTGGTCATCCTGGCCGATACATTGATCAAATACGCCAACGGCGAGGCCACGCTGTGGGATGTCGGCTTCGCCGTGCTGGACTGCATCCCCGGCGGAAGGATCATCGGCCGGGGAGCCTCAGCCGCCCGGACCGCCGCCCGCAACACAGCGCAGAGCGTGCGCCGCGAAGGGACCGACCTGGCCCAGAACAGCCGGCCGATGGCCAACCGATTCACCTCCACGGACCCGGTCGACTTCGCCACCGGAGAAGTGGTGCTGCCCGCCATGGATGTCGAACTCCCCGGTGTGCTTCCTCTCACGCTGGAACGGCACCACTTGTCCACCTACCGCCACGGCCGGTGGTTCGGCTCCTCCTGGGCCTCCACCCTCGACCAGCGGCTGGTCCTCGAGGAGTACGGCGTACGGTTCCTCTCCGCCGACGGCATGGATCTCCATTACCCGGTGCCGCTGCCGGACCCGGAGACCCCGGTGATGCCGGTCATGGGCCCGCGCTGGGGCCTGGCCTGGGACGGCCGTGCGGGCTCGCCGCTCACCATCCGGCAGGGCGCCGCAGGCCGCACCCTGCACTTCGCTCCGGTGCCGGGCCGACCGGGCAACGAACTTCCCCTGGTCGCCGTCACCGACCGCAATGGCAACCGCATCGACTTCCGCTACACCGCGGCCGGGGACCCCGCCGAAGTCGCCCACTCCGGCGGCTACCGCATCGGCGTCGCCGTCTACGACGGCCGTGTCACCGCGCTGCGCCTGCTGTCCGACCCGGCCGAGCCCCTGCTCCTGGCGTACGACTACGACCACCTCGGCAACCTGGCCAAGGTCTACGACTCGACCGGCGTGCCTGTCCAGTTCGCGTACGACAACGAACACCGCCTGGTCCGGTGGGAGGACCGCGGCGGGTTCTGGTACCGCTACGAGTACGACGGAGCCGGCCGCTGCATCTTCGGCACCGGAACGGACCGGGCCCTGGAGTGCCGCTACACCTACGATCCGGACAACCACCGCACCACGGCGATCAACTCCCTCGGACACGCCACTGTTTACCAGTTCAACGCCGGCTTCCAGCTCGTCGCCGAAACGGACCCGCTGGGCAACACGACCCGCCGGGAGTGGGACCCCTACGACCGTCCTCTGGCCGTCACCGATCCTCTCGGCCGCACCACACACTACGAGTACGACGACGGCGGCCAGATCGCCGTCGTCACCCGGCCGGACGGCGCACAGACCCGCATCGAGTACAACGAACTCGGCCTGCCCACCGAAATCGTCGAGCCCGGCGGGGCCGCCTGGCGGCAGGCGTACGACCGACGGGGCAATCTCGTCGCCGTCGTCGACCCTGCCGGACACCGCACCCGCTATACCTACGACAGCCACGGCGCCCCCGCCTCCGTCACCGACGTCACCGGCAACACCACCACCTTCCGCCACGACGCGGCAGGGCTGCCGTCCGCCATCACGGACCCGCTCGGGGAGACGACCCGCTACCGGCGGGACGCCTTCGGGCGCCCGGTGGAGATCACCGACCCCCTCGGCAACATCACAAGGCTCACCTGGTCGCCGGAAGGAAAGATCCTGCGCCGGGTGGACGCTCTCGGCTCCGCCGAAACCTGGGAATGGGACGCCAAGGGAACCTGCCGGGCACACACCGACGAGAACGGCGGAGTCACCCGCTTCACTTACGGTCCGTTCGGCATACTCACCGGCCGGACCGGCGCCGACGGGGCCCAGTACATCTTCGGCTACGACACGGAACTCAATCTCCTCCGCGTCACCGGCCCGGAGGGCCGCTCCTGGGAGTACACCTACGACGCCGCGGACCGCCTGACCGCCGAGAGCGATCCTGACGGCCGCACCACCGCCTACCTCCTGGACAGCGCCGGCCGGCCGGTCACCGTCACCAACGCCGCCGGGCAGACCGTCACCCACACCTACGACGCCGCGGACCGCCTGATCCGGAAGGAGACATCGGACGGCACCGCGGCAACCTACGACTACGACACGGCGGGGCGCATCGTCCACGCCACGGCACCGGGGGTGACGCTGACGCGGCGCTACGACGCCATGGGCAATCCGGTGTCCGAGACCATCAACGGCCGTACCCTCACCCTCGCCTACGACCCCCACGGCCGCCCGCTCTCCCGGACGACCCCCACCGGCCACACCAGCACATGGACCTACGACGCCGCGGGCCAGCCGCTCAGCCTGGCCGCCGGCCGGACCGCCCTCACGTTCGCCTACGACCCCATGGGCCGCGAAACCACCAGAACCATGGGCGGTTCCCTCGCCCTCACCCAGCAGTGGGACCCCGTGGGCAGGCTGACTGGGCAGACGCTGACCGCTGCGGACGGCCCCGGCCGCAGCGACGGCCGCAACCGGCGGCTCCTGCACCACCGCTCCTACCGCTACCGTACCGACCACTACCTCACCGCCCTCACCGACGGCACGGACACCACCCGCTTCACGCTGGACGGCAGCGGCCGGATCACCGAGGTCACCGGCCCGGACCGCACCGAGAAGTACCTCTACGACACCGCCGGCAATCAACTCCTGGCCCACTGCTCCGGGTCGGTGGGCCAGATGTCCGCCGAGGCGACGGGCGAGCGGGCCTATGCGGGCGGCCTCGTCACGCGGGCCGGCAGCATCCGCTACCGGCATGACGAGGCAGGCCGTACCGTGCTGCGCCAGCAGGTCCGGATCTCCCGCAAACCCGACACCTGGCGGTACACCTGGGACGCGGAGAACCGCCTCACGGCCGTCACCACGCCGGACGGCAGCCAGTGGCGGTACCTCTACGACCCCTTCGGACGCCGCATCGCAAAGCAGCGTCTCGGGACCGACGGTGCCACCGTTGTCGAACAGACCGATTTCACCTGGCACGACACCACCCTGGTGGAACAGACCACCACGGGCCCCGAGGCCGCCGGGCCGGTGACGCTGGCCTGGGACCACGCCGGGCTGCACCCGCTGGCCCAGAGCGAGTACGGCCCGGCGGAGCCGGATTCCCCGTCCGGCACCGATGCCCGCTTCTACGCCATCGTCACCGACCTGGTCGGCACCCCCACCCAACTGCTCGACGAGCACGGGGAAACGGTATGGCGCGCCCGTTCGACGGTGTGGGGCATCACCGAGGCCGCGTCCCGATCAGGCGGCGCCGCCACTCCCCTGCGATTTCCCGGCCAGTACGCCGACGAGGAGACCGGCTGGCACTACAACTACAACCGCCACTACGACCCCCGCACCGGCCGCTATACAAGCCCGGACCCGCTGGGCCTCCTTGCCGGCCCCCAGCCCTACGCCTATCCCCACAACCCCCACACGTGGTGCGACCCACTGGGCCTCACAGGCAACGACCTGCGCCCCGGTTACACGTCCTCCCCCGCCCTCGTGGGAGACCCCTACCACCCCGATACGGTGGCGGAGCGCAGCGCACGGAACCAGGACTTCTACGGCCCGCTCGACAGCACGCCACAGCAGAGCACCGCGGACCGCGCGCGGGAGCTCGGCTATCCTCGGAGAATTCCGCCACAGCGGGCACCCTTCGACTCCCACGGCCAGCCGGTCTTCACCAACGGGAAGAGATACATCACCCCGGACATCGACGGACACAACGTGTCGAATGGCTGGAAAGTCTTCGACCGCAAGGGCCGACGCATCGGGACTTACGACGCGAATCTCAACTATGTCAAAAAGTGAAGTGTTTTCCATCGAACTGGACGCCGACACTCTTTTCCGGGACCCCGACTCCGAGGGACCCGAAGCCGTCGGGACGATCCGGATCGGTGAGTTCACCGAAGCGTTCCGCGCCAGCCTTGCCTACTGGTCGGCCGACGACTACCGCAGGAGCTGGCGGCTCGCCTACCACCGGCTGGAAAGCGCGGACGACGCGATCTCCTGTCTGATCACCTCCATCACCGATCCGGCGACCAGCAACTTCGTCTTCTGCTGGCCGCTGTACCGCGAGGGGGAACAGGTCTTCGTCCAGAACTCCGTCATCTTCCTCGACGAACTCACCGAAGCCTTCGACCCGGAGGCCCCCTGGGCCTCGGTCGGCCCCCGGGAGACCATCACGGAGGACGGCGACGAGATCTCCGAGTGGCACACCAGCATGGACGCACTGCGGGCCTTTTTCCGGCGTCCTGCTGTTCGCTGAGGGATGGCACACCGCGCCGCCCCGGCGTCGATCGCGCTCGCCGGCCCGTCACCACCCACACCGCCCGTACGCCGGGTCGGCGTACGGGCGCAGGCGGTGGACAGTATGGGCGACACTCCGCGATCATGTCAGCGCTCAGTGTTATCTCCCCGAACTGCACCGGAGGTGGTCCGGACCATGGCGGGCAGCGGTGAACCGGAGACCTCGGACAGCCTCAAGGCGTTCGGAGCCCTCCTCAAGGTCTTCCGCGAACGTGCGGGGCTGACACAGGAACAACTCGCCCCGCTGGTCGGGTACTCCGTGCAGACCGTCGCCTCCATCGAACAGGGCCGTCGCTTCCCGCAGCGCGACTTCGTCGAGCGGGCGGAGGAGGTCCTGGACGCCTTCGGCGCCCTGCGCGCCGCCGCCCGCCACATCTCGCGCCGCCCCGGCATCGCCACCTGGTTCCGCGAATGGGCCAACCTGGAGGAAGAGGCCCTCAACCTGTGGACGTACGAATGCCGGGTGGTACCGGGACTGTTGCAGTCCGAGCCTTACGCGCGCGCGGTCTTTCGAAGCCGTGTTCCCGCACTCAGTGATGAGGAGATCGACAACCGCGTGACAGCCCGGGTCGACCGCCAACGGCTCCTGCGCGAGCGGGCGAGCACGGGCTACAGCTTCATCCTCGAAGAAGGGCTGTTCCTTCGCCGGACAGGCGGAGTGGAGGTGACCGGCGGGCTCCTCGACCACGTACTTGCGTGTGCGCAACTGCGCAACGTGCAGGTTCAGATCATGCCTCAGCAGCAGGAGGATCACTCCGGGCTCGGCGGTCCGATGCAGCTCCTGGAAACGCCGGACAACCGGTGGCTGGCTTACACGGAGGGACAGTTCTTCGGGCACTTGAACACCGACGCAAAACAGATCAGCGCAATGATTCAGGGCTATGCCAAGATGCGCTCACAGGCTCTCAGCCTCAGGGACTCCATGAGCCTGCTGAAGCGACTGCGAGGAGAGCTATGAGCACCGGTGAGCTGGTCTGGTTCAAGAGCAGCTACAGCGGCCCCGAGGGAGACAGTTGCGTCGAGGTTGCGACCTCCCGCCCCGGCATGGTCCACGTCCGGGATTCGAAGGACGAGCACAGCCCGCACCTGACCCTCTCGCCCGCCGCCTGGCAGACA
Organism: Streptomyces sp. YIM 98790; assembly: GCF_011421595.1. Classification (GTDB taxonomy): domain Bacteria; phylum Actinomycetota; class Actinomycetes; order Streptomycetales; family Streptomycetaceae; genus Streptomyces. Next base: position 16,866 of record NZ_WTLH01000003.1, read on the forward strand.
TTCCTCACCTGCACGGTGCGTTGAACAGCCCGGTCCTCGCCCCTCATCGCGGTGCGAGGACCGAACCGTCAGTTCGTGTCAGGCAGGTTGTGCCGGCGGCGGATGAGCCGGTACGCCGCTCGGCGGGCCTCCTGGTCGAGCTTGCCCTGGAACTCGGCGTCCGAGAAGTAGCGCTCGGTGAACTTGGTGTCCGCCTCGGCCCGTTCGATCATGATGTCCCGGAAGCGGCTCTGGAACGGCAGTTCGAAGTCGCCCTCGTTGCGGCTCGCCACCGCCGCAGCCTCCAGGCCGGGGTCCTCTGCGGCGGCGACGATCCGTTCCTCGTACATCAGCCGGTCGGCTTCGCTGAGACCCAGACCGTGCCGCTCGTTGAAGTCCTCGATGATCTCCGAGAGCAGCGCCTTGCTCGGTTCCTTGTAGGTACCGGTGCTGCTGTCGAAGCCGGGAAGGGCCTGGGCGTCGTCCTCGTCGAGGCTGAGATCGTGCTTCCCGTCCTCGCTGACCCGCATGTGGGTGAGGTCCAGTTCCCCGATGTCCACGGACGGGTCGTACGGCGGCGGGGGCAGGATGTTGGCCAGGTGCTTGCCGTAGAGGTAGAGCCGTTCCAGTTCGGTGTCCGGCCGTGGCATGAGCTGGGAGAGGAAACCGTACTTGCGCAGGTAGTCGCGCAGGTCGGACCGGAAGTCCTCGGCGGCGTCCCGGTCCTGCTGCTGGAGCTGCTCGAAGCGGACCTTCGCCGCGTCGGTGTGCCGGTAGAGCGCCGCGTGCTGCTTCTCCCAGGCCCGGTTGCCCGCCACGCTGTCCGTCGCCCCGGCGTCGGTGGCCGGCTGTGAACGTACATACGCCTCGATGAACGCCTTCAGTTCCTCCTCGCGCAGAAGCTGGTGGTTCATCACCGCGCGCTGTGCCGCATAGAGCAGGTTGGGGTCGGCCCGTTGGGTGCGGGCCTCGGTGAAGTAGGGCCGGAAGGCGTCCTGTATGGCGTCGGCCTTGTTGGCGAAGTCCAGGACGAACAGGTCGTCCTGGCTCTTGAGGGGGTGGGTGCGGTTGATCCGGGAGAGCGTCTGCACCGCCGCCACGTCCGTCAGCGGCTTCTCCACGTACATGCTGGTGAGCAGCGGCTGGTCGAACCCGGTCTGGTACTTCTCGGCGACGATCAGGATGCGGTACTCGGTGCGCGACGGGGCGCCGCCGGGCCGGCCGGTGCGCAGAGCGGCATGGCGGTCGTCCGCCCGGGTGTAGGCGAACGCCTCCGGGAGTTCCTTATCGGGGATGCCGTTGAGCTGTGCTTCGGTGACCCGTTCGTCGTCCAGCTCCAGCTCGCCGGAGAACGCGACGAGCACGCCCAGGTCTTCGCAGCCGAGGTCCTTGGTCGCCTGCTGCACCGCGCGGTACATCCGTACGGCGTGTTCGCGGGAGCGGGTGACGACCATGGCCTTGGCCCGGCCGCCGAGGCGTGAGCGGCCGTGGCGCTGGAAGTGGTCGACGATGACCTCGGCGTGCTGGGCGAGGGTGGCGGGGTTGAGGTAGACGAAGCGTCCGAGTTCGGCCTTGGCCTTGTCGGGGTCCACCTCGATCTGCTCGGCGCCTTCCTTCTGCACCTTCCACTGGGTGGTGTAGGTGGTGTAGTTGCGCAGCGGGTCGAGGATGAAGCCCTCTTCGATGGCCTGCTTCATCGAGTAGATGTGGAAGGCCCGCATCTCGTCGGCCACGGGGTCGTGGATGCCGAAAAGGTTGAGCGTCTTCTGCTTCGGGGTGGCCGTGAAGGCGAAGTAGGTGAGGTTCGGGTGCATCTGGCGGGCGGCGGCCGAGGAGGTCAGGAAGTCCTCGTCGTCGCCGTCCTTGTCCTCGGCACCCAGGCCGCGCAGCACCTTGCGGAGTTTGCTGACGGAGTCGCCGGACTGGCCGGAGTGCGCCTCGTCGACGATGACGGCGATCCGCTTGTCGGACAGTGACTGCACGCCTTCCAGCACATAGGGGAAGGTCTGCACGGTCACGATGACGATCTTGGTGGCCGTGTTGGCCAGCGCCTTCGCCACCTCCTGCGACTTGGACCCGCCTGAGCCGGTGATCCGCTCCACCACACCGGGCGTGTGGTCGAACTGGTAGATCGTGTCCTGAAGCTGCCGGTCCAGCACCGAGCGGTCGGTGATCACCACGATCTTGTGGAAGACCGGCTTGTTCGGCTCGATCCGCCCTGCGATGACGGCCTGCTCGTCCAGGGCACCGGGCTCAGCAGAGCCGTGCAGAGTCGACAGCCGGTGAGCGAGCCACGCGATGGTATTGGACTTCCCGGAGCCGGCCGAGTGCATGACCAGGTAGTTGTTCCCCGAGCCGTGCCGGGCCGCATCCTCGGTGAGCCGCCGGACGGCGTGCCACTGGTGGTAGCGGGGGAAGATCAGCGTCCGGTCGTGGACACTCGTCCGCCGTCCCCCGGCAGAGCCCTGGCCGCCCTTCTTCAGCTTCGGGTCCTCCACGTGCAGGAACCGCTTCAGCAGATCCAGCCAGGCATCCGGCTGCCAGACCTCCTCCCACAGGTACGCGGTCCGGTATGCCGGGCCACCGGGGGCAAGCGGCGGATTACCGGCACCACCGGAGTTCCCCGGCCCCGCCGAACCCTGATTGAAGGGCAGAAAGCTGGTCTTCTGTCCTTTCAGCTTCGTCGTGAGGAACACCAGTTCCTCGTCCACGGCGAAGTGCACGAGCGCGCGCTTGGCAAACAGCAGGTCCTTGGGGTCCCGGTCCTGCCGGTACTGCCGGATGGCGTCCTTCACCGTCTGCGGGTGCGCACTGGCCGAGCTCTTCAGCTCGGCCGTGGCCACGGGGATGCCATTGACGAAGAGGACGAGGTCGAGGGTGTTGCCGTGCTCGGCGGAATACCGGAGCTGCCGCGTGACGGACAGCCGGTTCCGCCGGTAGTTGTCCAGCGCGTCCTCGGCAACCGTGTGCGCGGGTCGGAAGTAGGCCATCTCCACCCGCAGGCCCCGGTCCTTCACCCCGTTGCGCAGCACATCGAGCGCACCGCGCGCATCGATCTCCTGCGCCACCAACCGCTTGAACTCCCGCATCGCGGCATCGGGATCACCACCCGCGAGATCCTTCAGCGCCTCCAGCACATCCGGCTGCGTCGCCCCGATGAACTCCCACAGATGCGCGGTGTCCAACCCGAGCTCGGGGTCATAGTCCCCCTGCTGCCCGGACTGCCACCCGATCCCCAGCAGCGCCCCGGTAACCGCATCCTCAAACGCCCCCTCCGAGCGAGCCCGCACCCCACCACTCACGACACCTCAACCCCCCGCGCCGTCGTCACATCCATCTGCCCCGTGACCGCAGCAGTAATCAGCGCCTGCCGCCTCTCCGTCAAGAGCCGACGCTGTTCTTCAATCAACCGGACCATTTCTTTCATCTCCGACTCTACCGCCAGAGCCTCCCGGACCATGTGATCTTGCTCGCGGGGGCCAAGAGGCCATCGAACTCGAAAATTCCCAAGGTCCTCCATCCCCAGCGTAGGCTGCGCCGTATCCGAGGCAGTGGCCCTAACCGCCTGCTCTTCAAAAGCAGATGACTTAATCCAAGCAGTCAGCAAACGAGAGCTCACGCCTTCGTGGACGCGCAGGGAAGCAACAGCCCTGGCAATATTTGCACCAGCCACCTCTTCGGGAGCAATGGCCACCCGCCCCAGGGTACCTACCACGCTCATCAATACGTCTCCACGGCGTACAACCGTACGCGAGTACTGCCGTGAAAGCTCGACAGGAATCTTGGGAACATCCTTGATTCGCCCAGGAAGGTCCAGTAGATCATTAACCCGAATAAAAGGAACACCCTCATCGGTAAAATGTGGCACCAAAACACCGTATCGCGGGCGCACTGAGAACAAGTACTTCAGGCGGGTCTCTTTCACGCAGCTGCTTGGCGCAAAGATCCCATCCAATGCCGCACGGAGCCTTTCAGGAACAACAGCCGACTGCCGCGCACGCACCTCGTCCAATCTACCGATGTGTGCCAGTTCCAAGTCAAGGAAGTCAGCGATGCGGCACTGCTCCTCCAAATCAGGAACACGAACGGGAAGATTCCTAAGGAAACCGTCTGGCACCCTCTGCTGCCCAGCAACACCGTACATCTCAGCCTCGCCGAATTTCAGGAAGGAATGAGTATTCACAAGATAGAAAAGAAAGCGAGGGTCGATTCTCGGCCCAGCCCGCAGGACGTGCAACTCGGTCGTCCCTGCCCCAACACCGTTATGGAGCCCATTAACCAGCACCGCCCGGCCAGCCTCGAACGTCGGAGTAATTTTCGGAACAAGAACGTCGCCATCCTGAAACCTGGTGAATCCGGCGGCTACTGCACTTTTCACCCTACGGTGCGTTAGATCAAGCCTCTGTCCTGGCCAGATGCATTCCATAGGCAAAAAGGTAAGTTCCGCATCGGCCGACAGGCGATCAAAGCGCGGGCAAGGGGGATTAATTCTTGCCAGATGACGAAGGCGCACATTTTCAGTCACTTTGCCACCTTACCGATGAGCTGCTGAATCTCTAGCTCGAGCAACTTTAGTTCTGCATCGATAGCAACCAGAGGCCTCGGGGGCTCGTATACGTAGAAGTGACGAGTGAAGGGAATTTCGTAGCCGATCTTGATCTTGTCGTGGTCCACCCAGGCATCGGGCACATGAGGAAGAACTTCCCGTTCCATGTAGGCGGCGATGTCCTCGTCGAGCGGAACGTTTTCGAAGTCACGCAGGTCGGGGTCCGGCTCGGGTTCGCCCTTCTTCGTCTGGACCTCGCCCTCCGGGCAACGCACTCCGACCACGTCCCGCAGAGCCTTGGCAAAAGATGAACCTGACGGCCACAGCAGGCCAGACTTGACCAGGGCGCGGCGGATGGCGTCCCAGGCTTCGGCCTTGGTGGACCACTGCTGGCCCACCAGCGGCTTGAAGGCGCTCACGAACTGCTCGATGTCGCCGAAGGCCCTGGCGATGGGCTTGGACTCGCAAATCTCGTCCAGCGTCTCCTCGGTGACCTCGAAGCGCAGCTTCAGGGGGCGCTCCACGGTGATGCGCTGGTAGCCGAAGTCTCGATTGCGGAAGACCTTCACCTTGCCGTGCAACTCATGCTCGGGATCGGATGCGGCGGTCAGCGCCTCCCCGTACAGCCGGGTGATCTCGTCGATCTGCTCGTCGCTGATCTGCTTGCGCTTGTCGCCGAGGGACTTCCGCATCTTGACGCAGTAGTCGCGGGCGTCGATCAGCATGACCTTGCCCTTATGGGCCGGGTCCTTGCGGTTGGTGAGAATCCAGAAGTAGGTCGAGATACCGGTATTGTAGAAGAGCTGGTCGGGCAGGGCGACGATCGCCTCAAGCCAGTCGTTCTCCAGAATCCATCGCCGGATCTCCGACTCCCCGGAGCCGGCCGCGCCCGTGAACAGGGGCGAGCCGTTGAAGACGATGGCCAGGCGGCTGCCGCCCTCGTGAACCGGCTTCATCTTGGAGATCATGTGCTGGAGGAAGAGCAGTGAGCCGTCGTTGATACGCGGGGTACCCGCACCGAAGCGGCCTCGGTATCCGAGGTTGTCCCGCTCGTCCTCGACGGCCTTCTTGACCTTCTTCCACTCCACGCCGAACGGCGGATTGGAGAGCATGTAGTCGAACTTGCGATCGGCGAGCAGGTCCTCGCTGAAGGAGTTGCCGAGCTTGATGTTCTCCGCGTAGTGGTTCTTGATCATCATGTCGGAGCGGCAGATGGCCCAGGACTCGGGGTTCAGCTCCTGTCCGAAGACGTAGACGTTGCCCTGCGGGTTGTGCTGGAGGACAAACTCCTCAGCCGCCGACAGCATGCCGCCGGTCCCACAGGCCGGGTCGTAGACGGACCGGCTCATGTTGGGGACCTTGATCTCCTCCATGTCCGGCGCGAGGAGCAGGTTCACCATCAGCTTGATGACCTCGCGCGGGGTGAAGTGCTCACCTGCTGTCTCGTTGGACTCCTCCGCGAACTTCCGGATCAGTTCCTCGAAGGCATAGCCCATCTCATGGTTGGAGACGACGCTGGGGTGCAGGTCGAAGTCGGCGAACTTGGACAGCACCAGGTGCAGCAGCTTGACCTCGGCCAGATGGTCGATCTGCTCAGCGAAGCGGAACTTGTCGAAGACCAGCCGGGCGTTCTCCGAGAAGCCCCGCACATAACGGTGCAGGTCGGCCCGCGCGTCCTCGTGGGCGCCGGCGATCGAGGCCAGGGTGTGGGCGGTCCGGTTGTAGAAGGCGTATCCGGCCTCCTTGGGCAGGAACGGCTCCGGGCTGACGCCCTTGGCCTGCCAGCGTTCCTGTGCCTTGAGCACCGCCTCCCGTGTCGGCTCCAGCACGCACTCCAGGCGGCGCAGCACGGCGAACGGCAGGATGACCTTGCCGTAGTCGGCGCGTTTGTAGTCGCCCCGGAGGAGGTCGGCGACCTGCCAGATCTCGTTCGCCAGGTTCTTGGGCGTGGTATCGCTCACGGTTTGGGGTGGTCCTTCGCGGTGGTCGGCTCTGCGGTCGGGTGGTCGTGTCGGTGGTCGGTCTTCGGTGGTCCGACGTCAGCGGTCGGTGGTCACGGTGTGGGTGACAGTTCGCCGGCCGCCGGAGTGAGGGCTGCGGCGATGCTGTCAGTGGAGTAACGGGCAAGAGCCTGCCCGAGGTCATGGGCTGTGCGCAGGATTCTGGCGAACTCCGCATACCGCCGGAAAGCTGCCCCGTACATCCGCTGCCGTTCGATGGGCAGCAGCGGGATGCGGATGCGGCGCGGGTCGGTGCGGCTGCTACTGCTGCCGCTGCTGGACGTCCCGGTGAGGCGGTGGTTGCCGCCGCTGCCGCCGGAGAGGCAGCCGGCCAGGTACCAGGGGTCGAGCAGTTCGGGCTCCAGAGTGCGCACCAGGTGAACTCCGGGGGTGAGGTACGCCCCGGCGTCCTCCTCGGTGGCGACCCGGGCGGCAAGCCGGCCAGCCAGCACCGGGATCAGCACGTCTCCCGCGCGCACCGGCGCGTTGCTCAGCGGATCGCCTGGCGGTGGGCCGGTGTCGGAGGCGGCGCGGGAGAGCAGGATGTCCTCCGCCGTGAGGTAGCGCGCCCGGTCGCCGGTCGCCGACCCGGCACCGGTACCCGACCCGGGCCCGGAACCCGAGTCCGTTTCGCTCGGGCGTCCCGCCACGGAGGTGGGACGGCGCCAGTGCACGGTTCCACGCTTGATCAGGTCGTTCAGAGAGACGATGCGCCGTTCCTCCGGCTCTTCCGCTCCTACTGTGCCCCCGGCCTCCTCGGGAAGGTCGAGTGCGTCGGGTACCGCCCGGTTCAGTGCGTGCAGGGCGCGCTCGAAGTCCGCGCGGACGGCCTTCAGTTGCTCGGCCAGTGCGTCCGGTTGGGCGGGCAGCGGCAGATGCCGGGCCGGGGTGAGGTCGGCCTCGCCGTCCAGGAGGTCGATCAGCCGGACGGCACGGGCTACGCCGGGGCGCTCCGTGAAGCTCTCCGGACTGGCCGTGTACTCCGTCCACAGCTCGGCGATCCTCGCGCAGACCCGCTGCCCGTCCACGGTCTCGCCCGGTCCGTACTCGTGTGCGGAGTCGATCAGCAGCAGGTGCTCGGGAACCGCCTCGCCTTCCGCCGGGCGGCGCAGTACCCAGATCTGGAGGGCCAGCGCGTAGTGCGCGGCGAAGCCGGTGGGCAGGGAGATGACCGCGCGCAGCGCGCCGTGCCGGAGCAGGGCGGTGCGGATGCGGCGGCCGGAGGGTCTGAACGCCACGCCGGGCGGCAGCATCATCACCACGGGTGCTCCGGGGGCAGCGTGGGCCAGGGCCCGCTGCACCCAGGCCAGTTCGGATTCGGCGCGCGGCGGTTGTCCGTAGATCCAGTCGGGGTCGTGCGCGAGTTCCTCGTGGCCCCAGTTGCGCTCCGCGAAGGGCGGGTAGCAGATGACGGCGTCCGCGCGGCCGGGCCGGTAGGCGGAGCGGCGCAGGAAGTCCCCGGTGTGCACGTCGAAGGAGGTACGCCGGCTGCTGCCGTCCCCGGCCCGGCGGAAGGCGAGCCGCAGTGCCGCGAGCCGGGCGAGCGAGGGCTGGATCTCCTGTCCCTGGAGGCGGCGCGGGCCTCTTGCCGCCGCGGCCAGCAGGATGGTGCCGCTGCCGCAGGCCGGATCGAGTACCGTACCGGTGGCCTGTTCCCCGGCCAGGTGCACCATCAGGTCGGCCAGTTCGGGACGGGTGGCGGTGAAACCCGCCCGTGGGCCCTCGTCCAGGAAACGCTCACACAGCAAGCGGAACGTTTCTTCAGGGCCGTCCTCGGCCGCCGTCCGCTCCGCCTCGCCGAGCAGGGCGAGTTGCCTCGGCCCCAGTTCCGCATCGGGCAGACGGGCCACCAGATCGGTCACTCCGGCTCCGGTCGCCCGGTCCGACAGGAACTCGTGCTCGGCCTGCTCCAGCAGGCCGGCCACCGCGTCCCGTGCCGCGGGCAACCGGGTGCCTGGGTTCCGCCACTGGTGCAGGAGCAGAAGACCGACCAGGGCCAGGGCGTCCTCCGGCGCCATCTCCCCACGCACCGCATCGAACGCCTGCCAGAGCCGTTGCGCGGCCGGAACGGCGGTGGCCTTGCCCTGCCGTCTCAGCCATGCCTCGACCTCGGTGAGGTCGAAACGCGGGCTGCGGTCGGTACCTCCGACGGGCCCGGGGAAGTCCTCGTACCGCCGCCGCCAGTTGCTCACCGCGGTGGGCTGAACCCCGGCAATCCGGGCGATGTCGGCAGACGTCACCTCCAGCCGCTCCACGCTCATGACCTGCTTCCTTTCCCCGTGCCCCCCTTCGGTCACACCGCAGCCGACTCTACGCGACAGCACTCCCGTCAGCCAAGTACACGGGCGGGATTGCGGGTACTCACGAGATTTGGTTGACCCCCTTCACAAGATGTGCTCTCCTTGTGTGCACTCGCCGCCCGTGGGATCGGCGGACACCGAGGAACGTCCGGGGAGGGGTGTGACGGCTTCCGGCCGCGCACCGCGCCGAGCACGGCGATCACTGGGGAGGGAGCGGCGTGCCGCAGCAGTGGGAGATACCGCAGGGCATGACCGGCGATGCCCGGCTCATCCGCATCGGGGCATCCCTGGCCGGCGACGAGCAGTACGCCTGCCCGGCCCGCGATGCCGTCAAGGCCCGGCCGGGAGTCCGGCCGCTGCACTGGCCGGCCGGGGGCCGGGAGCGCTACGAGGATTTCCTCCTCGGCCCGGTCATGGCCGCCCTGGACCGGATCGAGTTCAACGGCGCGCTTCCCGAGGACGTGCTGCGCTCCCCGGCCCGCGAGGGGAAGCCGCTGCATGAGATGCAGCTCGCCTTCGTACGTCACGCCGTGCGCGCCTTCCACCGGCGCGACCGGCCGGCGCAGGCCCCGCCGGTGGGGCCCGTACGGCTGCCCTGGGTGGTCCAGCGGGAGCAGCACGGCACGACCTGGGAACACTGGGCCTGGGGCCGCCGGTACGAGAACCCCGAACAGGGGGTGCGGGAGTTCGTCTTCCTCCGCTACGGCCGGGCCGGGCAGCGGGAACGGGAGGACGCGCAGATCGCCATCGCCGCTTTCGCTGCCGCCTTCGGCAGCCCGGCCCGGATTCCGGTCCCCCGCTGGAAGCCCTACCGGCTGGGCCCCGCCCCGGCACCGGTCCGCTGGGTAAGGGTGGCCGAGGTGGGGCTGCGGGACGGCTCGTACAAGCTGCTGTGGCAGGGCACGCCACAGGCCGCCCAGCAGCACTACGCCGAGCACGGACGTGCCGAGGCGGCGCGCCTGGCGCGCGGGACCGAGGCCGTCCCCGGTTCGGCCTGCGCCGACTGCAAACGGCTGTCCGCCTGCCAGACGGTGCCGAGGATTCCCGGTGTGCTGGGCCTGGGCGGCTTCCGCGAGCCGCCGCCCCTGCGCGAGGTGTCGGTCAGCACTCTGCGGTACCACCGGGAATGCCCGGCGCGGGCGTTCGCCTCCGCCTGCAAGCTGCCCCGGGCCGAGGACGAGTACGACGAGCGGAACCGGCTGGGCAAGGCCGTGCACCGGGTGCTGGAGCTGGCGCACTCCGGGCGGCAGGGGACGCCGCCCGGTGGTCCGGCCGGCGACGCGTGCGGCCGGGACGGGGTGCCGCAACCGGACCAGCCCTGGGGCGAGGAGCCGAACCGGGTGACGGGCGAGGCGGCCCGGATCGGTGCCGCGATGCTCCGGCACCACCTGGACGTGTGCCCGTTCCACTCACGCGAGGTGACTCAGGTGCGGGCCGAGCGCCAGTTCGCCGTGCATGACACGGCGGCGAATGTCATCGTCATCGCCACGCCCGATCTGCTGTACCTGGACGCCGGTTCCTGGGTGTGGCGGGAGATCAAGACCACTCAGCGGCGGATGCCCCGGAAGGAAGATCCGGTGCTCGCCTACCCACAGATCGCCCTGGCCACGGTGCTGCTGGCCGAGGGTGCCCTGGGCGGGGACCGGGACGGCTCGCGGGTGGAGCTGGAGACCCTGCACCCCGACTACGGGGATGTGGAGATCATCGAACCCGCCCACGAGCCCGAACGTGTCGCCACCGCCCGCCGGGTGCTGCGGGAATGGGCGGGGCCCTGGCGCGCGGACGAGCTGTTCCCCGCCCGGCCCGCCCCTGAGACCTGCCGTAGCTGTCCGGTGTCCCAGTGGTGCCCGGCGTCCATGCGTACGGCGCCCGCGGACGGGGGTGCGGCATGACGGCGAGGGCTCCGGGCACGGCCACCGAGAACGGTGCCGGAGACGAAGACGCGGCCGGAACCGGAGCCGAGAACTTCTTCGCCGGTGAACCACTGCTGCGGCTGGTGGCCACCGCCATGGTGCGGCTGTCCCAGCAGCGCACCGTCGGCGACCCGGTGTACGAAGACAGCGTCCAGCAGGCGTACAACCACATCGTGCTGCACTGCCTGCGGCGCGGCGCGGAACCGCCCGGCAGCGTGCCGGAGCTGGCCCGCTGGGCGGCGGAGAAGCCCCTGGGCGCGTGGGATTTCGGTCTGCCCGAGGAGCTGGCGCCCGAGGCCGGCACCCATCTGGTGGACGCCGCCACCGGCAGCCCCACCCAGAGCTGTCTGGAGTGGGCCGTCTCGGCCCGGGACCCGGCCGCCGAGCAGTTCGAGAACCTGCTGATGAAGGAGGCGCTGGCGGAGAGCCGGGCGGCCGACGCACCCGAGGCGTACGTCGCTTTCCGGCGACTGCTGATCGAGAAGCCCGTGCTGACCGAGACGGAGCTGGCCGCCCTGAGCGCCAATCTGGACCTCGGCCTGCTGCACGAGACGGTGAAGCGCTGCTACGAGCGCGCACCCGCCTCCTGCCTGCGCGACGGGCGGTACACCGCATGCGGCCGGTGCGGCTGCCTGCTGGTGCCGGTCCCCCACGGCGGATTCCGCTGTGAACTCGACGTGTGCCGCCGGTCGCCGGTGCGGCAGGGCATCTCGTGGACGCCGGCGGACGGCGGCGGGCTGCGCCATCTCAGCCGCCCGCTGCGGACCTTCATCACCGGTCCCGGGCTGGCCGAGACAGCGCTGGAGTCCGCCCTGGCCAGGGCCGGGCTGACCGCGGAGATGTGGCCGCGCTTCGACACCTACGACCTGCGCGTCACCTTTCCGGACGGCCAGGTGTGGGCGATCGACGTGAAGGACCGGGCCAACCCGGCGCTGCTGGGCAGGGACACCCGCCCGCTGCGCCAGGACCCGCCGTACGACCGCGGCCTGCTGGTCGTACCGCAGTACCGGTTCACCGAGCGGGACGGCTACCGGGAGGTGTTCCGGCATCACGTGCCGGAGGAAGCGGCCGACCGGATCGAGCTGCTCTCCGACCGGGAGCTGCTCCGGCAGGTCCGCACCCGGCTGCGTGGCCGGAAACGCCCGGAGCGGACACGGAAGAACAGCACGACCGGCACAAGGGGAACCACGGGCAAGGGAGCGGAAGATGCGTGACCGCAGCGGCTGGCACCGGCGCCTTGCCCGGGAGCTGCGCGACGTGTGGCCCGAGAGCAATGGCGGCTTCGACACCGGCGACCTGCTGGACGTGGAGCTGGGGCTGTACCTGCTGGAGACGGTGATGCCGGCCCGCACCGCCCTCGACGCCTGGACCCTGTTCGGCGGCTACCCGTACGGAGAGGTGTTCGGGGATGTGCGCACCGAGGAGCAGCGGCTCCGGATCCGGCGCGGCCGGCACTACCTGTGGGAGATGCGCAGGCCCCGCGAATGGGCACTGGCCCTGGACGCCTATCGGCGGATGCCGCAGGCCCTTCGCGGCTACGAGCTCGACGGCACGGACCGGGCACCGGTGCGCAGGTCACCGTCACGGGCGGCGGGTCGTTTCGCGGAGTTCGAGCGGCTGCTGACCCACCCGCCCGAGTTCCTGCGGGTCCCGATGCCGGTCGCCGGTGCCGGGGAGCACCGGTTCGCGGGGCGTGACCGCAATCACTCGGTGGACATCACCCGGGATCTGCTGCCCGCGCCGGAGCCGGAGCCGCACCGGCTGGACGAACTGCCGCCGGGCGGGGGCAAACCGATCGAGGTGACGTGGGAGGAGCTGGCGGCCACGGCCCGCCGGATGGACGAGCTGGAAGCCGGACTGCCCGACGGGCGGCGCGGCGGCTGGGAACGGCGGCTGGACCGGGTGCGGCTGCTGGTGCGCAATGAGGCGGAGGAAGCCTTCACCGCGAGCGATGCGCTCCGCGTCGACGGGCTGCTCCATCTGGTGGGCATGGTCGGCGCGGGCAAGAGCACCCTCCGCGACATCCTCACCTTCTGGGCCGCGACCGAACGCGGCCTGCGCATCACCGTCGTGGTGAGCGATGTGGCGGAGACTCTGGCCGTCGTGGGTCTGTTCCAGCGCCTTGGGGTGCGGGCGGCCCCGGTTCTGGGGCACTCGACCCGGGAGCGGCACATCCAGCGTCTGCACCGGCGGATCGCCACCTCGGGCGCGGAGACCGTGCTCACGCATCGCCATCCCGGGTTCGTGCATCTCAGCAGCGCCTGCCCGCTGGACGCGCTGCGCGGCCTGGAGGCCGACCGGGCGCTGCGCATCGCCGACGCGCCGTGCACGGCCCTGTTTCCGGTGGTACGCCCGCGGCGGCCGGACTCCCGTGCGCTGGTGGCCACCGGATCCGGAGCAGAGCCCGGGCAGGGGGAGGAGGAGCCGGAGCCGTCCGGAAATCCCCCGCGGCGTCACGCCTGCCCGCTGTGGAGCCGCTGCCCGCGGCACCACGCCGCGCGGGAACTCGTCGATGCCCGGGTATGGGTGGCCACCCCAGCAAGCCTGGTGCACAGCACCGTGCCGCGGCCCCTCCAGGAGGAGCGGCTGCGCTACCTGGAGCTGGCCTGCCGGATGAGCGACCTGATCGTGGTCGACGAGGCCGACCGGGTGCAGATGCATCTGGACAACGCCTTCGCACCGACCGCGACGCTGGTGGGCAGGGCGTCGAACTCGTGGCTCGACCAGGTCGCGGGGCACAAGCTGACCGAACTCGCGCGCCGTGGGCGGCTCCAGCTCTCCGCCCGGGAAGTCGAGGACTGGGTCGGTGCGGTCGACACGGTGATCGCTGCGACCGACCGGATCTACGCCCGGCTGGTCCAGGACGGTGCGCTGCGGACCTGGATCACCCAGGACTACTTCAGCGCCCTCACCCTGCATCAGTGGCTGATCAACGCCTGGTTCCCGGATCTGCGGGCGCGCAACCCGGCACCCACGCCGGCGGGCACGACCGCCGAGGAGCGGATGCGGGCGCGGCAGCGCATCGACGGCGTCCTGGACCGGTTCCGGGACGACCCGTTGCAGCAGCACCCGGTCGAGGATCCGGAGGACGAGCAGACCCGGCTGGTCAACGAACTGGTCAGGCTGACCCTTGAACTGCTGCACGCACCGCATGGTTCGGGCAGCCGGGAACGTGTGCGCACGGTGCTGGAGACCCTGGTGGCCGGCGACCCGGCGATCATGGAGGCCGCAGAGGAGCATGCCCCACGGCTGGAGTTCACCCTGCTGCTGGCGGCCCTGCACCACCGTCTGGACTTCATGACGGTGCTGTGGCAGCGCGTCGAGGCCGCGCTCAATCTGGATGCGGCGTCCAACGCGCTCTCCCGCCGCCCCGCCCGGGACTACGAGCCACTGCTGCCCGAATCCCCCATGGGCAATGTGCTCGGATTCCAGTTCCAGCTCGACGAACGCCGCCAGGGCGGCGGGCAGAGCGGCGAACTGCGCTTCTTCCGGTGCAACGGTGTGGGCCGGGAACTGCTGCTGGAACTGCCCCGGCTGCCGCGCGCCGACGGCCGCCCCGGGCCGCACGTCCTGCTGTTGTCCGCGACGAGCTGGGCGGGAGAGTCCAGCCGGTACCACGTCCACGCGCCGGTGGGGGCCGTGCTGCGGCCCCATCCGGACGAGGTGGCGGCCATCCTGCGCACGGAGTTCCGCAAGCACTTCCTCTACTGGCCCGGGACAGGCACCGCCATCCGGCTGTCCGGCTGCGAGCCCGAGCAACGTCCCCAGGCGCTCCAGCAGATGCTGCACCAGCTCGCCGAGCCCGACCGCACCCTCGCCGGAGCCGTCAGTCCATTGCAGCAGGAACTGGACGACATTGACGACCCGGACCGCAAGCGGCTGCTGCTGCTGGTCGGCAGCTACGCGGAGGCGGAGCGGGCGGCGGAATACCTGGGCACGATCCCGGAATGGTCCGGACGGGTGATCCGGCTGGTCTCCGACGACGCCGACCTGGACACCGCCTGGACCGGTCCCGGCCACGGCGGCCGGGCCGGAACCCTGCGCCGTGGGGATGTCGCCCGGTTCGCCCAGGGCGACGGAGATGTGCTGATCGCCCCGCTGCTGGCAGTGGAGCGGGGGCACAACATCGTGATCCCCGGCGGCAAGGCGGCCATCGGCACCGTCTGGTTTCTCGCCCGGCCCCACCCGCGCCCGGATGACATCTCCCTGGCCGTACAGGCCATCAACGACTGGGCGGTGCGGCAGTTGCGGGATCCGGCGGGCGAGTTCCGCCAGGCCGCGCTGGCGGCCGGCACGCCTCACCTGGCCGGCCGGGACTTCCGCAGCCGCGCCCGGCACAAGTGGAACCGCTTCCTGACCCGGCGGCTGTCCTGGACCAGCTTGCCAGATCAGGAGAAGGCCGCCTTCACCTGGGACCAGCTCGTGGTGATGTGGCAGGTCATCGGCCGGCTCGTGCGCGGCGGAGTACCGGCGCGGGTGGTGTTCGTCGACGCGGCGTTCTCCCCCCGCGAGGCCGGACTCCAGGCCGAGGACACCCCGGCGACCAGCCTGCTGGCAGGCATGCGCCACCTGCTGGCCCCCTACTTCGACGACGACTCCGGCCCTCCCGCCATCGACAAGTCACTGGTCACCGCGCTTTACGAACCGCTGTACCGGGCGCTGGCCGACATGGACTGACAGTCCGTCCGACGCTCTCCGAGGAAAACGCACCATGACACACGACCGCATCCAGCCCGCCGCCTACGTTCCCGATCCGGAGGCCGGACCTCTTTTCGTCCCCTACCACGGGCTGGCCTTCCCCTCCGCATGGCGGGAGCCGCTGCTCCGCCTGTACCGGCACGGCAAGCCCGATAAGTCGGAAGGACGGCACCAGCAGGTGCCGGTCTCGCGGCTCAACCGGCTGATCGCCGCCGTTGCCCCCGACCTGATCTCTGTCGCCTCCAAGGCGCCGCTGGACGACGGCAGGCCCTGGCTCTACACCACCGCGCCCTACCCGGCGTCGGTGATGAAGACCTTCCTGCACGCCTGGCTGCGAGACATGCAACCTGCACCCGAGGCTCACAGTCTGGTCAAGGAAACCGCACAAGCCCTGGACATCGACTCCCTGAAGTGGGAGCTGTTCAGCGTGAACCTGCTGGAACAGGAGCTGTCCGAGGGGGGCCGCACCGCGCTGCCCGCGCCGCACCTGTTCCGCCTGCTCCCGGAGACCCTGGCGGCCCGCATCGCCCAGCACCCCCCGTACGAGCACTGCGGGAAGAAGCTGGAATTCCGGCAGGTGGCCGGGGTCCCCGGCGACAACGGAGCAACCCTGGTCTCCTGGCCCCCGCTCAAGTACCCGGATCGGGGCAAGACCTGGAGGTACTCGGCATACCTGCGGGTCTCCCTGCGCACGGTGCCGTTCGACCCGGTGCCCCGCGTCCACCTCAGCACCGGCATCAGCCGCTGGGTACGGGAAAAGGTCTGGCTGCCGTTCCGCAGCAGCGCATCGGTGTACCTGCTCGCTGACGAGAGCATGCTCGCCGACGCCCCGGCTCCCACGCGCTTCGCTGTGGCCTCCCTCACCTGGCGGCCGGAGACCGGCCCTCAGTGGAAACAGGGTGGCCCGGAGGGGATGCTCAGGCGCATCTCCGTGGAGGAAGACTTTCCCCGGCCCGAACGGCTGGTCAAGGAACCCGAGCACTGGCTGAACCAGCCGGACGGCATCACCGCGGCCGTGCTGCACCACACCCGGATGGGTGCGCACGGAGTGGGCGCGGGGCTGATGCCCACCGAGCGCAGGCGGCTGACCGAATGGGCGGCGGAGGCCCTGCAACCGGATTTCATGCCCGTCGGCGAACTGCGCCGGAGCACCTACCTGCGCAAGCATGACCCGCTGCCGCGACTGGAGGAGAAGCTCTCCGAGAGGAAGAGCAAGAAGGCCGACAAGGACGCCACAGAGGAGGAACGGGGGGAAATCGAGCGGCAGAACGCCGAGATCGCGGCATACAACGCCAAGGTGGGCGAGCAGAATGCCGTGATCGAGCAGCGGAACGGCGACCGCCGCCGCGAGCTGCTGGCCGGAGTCATGGGCAGTGAGCTCTCGGTCCTGGCCCTGCACCAGACCGACACCATGCGCGGTCTTCTGCTGGTCAAGGCGGAGGCATACCTGGGGCTGGCCCCGTTCCGTACCCAATCGGGACCCGGGACCTGGGCATGGGAGGCGCCCGAGCTGACGCTACGGATGCACATCTTCCCGCTGGGCAGACTCGGTGCCCCCCTGGGGAACGGCACGGTTCCTCGCCGGGGCGCCGAGTGGGACGCGGTTGTGGCGGGGCGGCGGCGTGAGGTGGCCGCGTTTCTCACCGCCCGGGTCAAGGAAACCGGCAGGGCACCGCAACTGGTCTTCGTGGAGCTGGAGGACTGGCGGAAGAAGCAGGTGGGAAAGAAGACTCCGCCGCCAACCACCGATCCGAAGTCCGCCATCCGCCTCGGCTGTGCGGATGCCGGACTGGTCAGCCAGTTCCTCGGCCTGCCCGATGATGTCGCCGCCCCCGGGAAAGACACCTCCGCACACCGGGCGAAGGCGGCCTGGGCGGACGGTATCCGGCAGCTCGGGGTGAGGGTCACCCGCCCTCACTCAGTGCCGTCCGGAATGATCCCCGAACAGCTCAACCAGCTTGCCTTCTGGCTGGTCAAGCGGCGCGTGAGCGGCCATAACCCGCATGCTCAGTTCACTCCGATCGCCGTCCTGCTGCGGCCGGGCCAGCAGCAGGTGATGGGCCGAAGTCCACAGACCGGTGGCTGGGTTCCGTACCCGGAGCTACTCAAAGGGCTGGTGGGCCAGGTACGCGGGGACGACCTGAAGTACCGCGACCAGCAGGAGCGGCTCACCGCCATCTTTGTCAGGCAGATTCTGGGCTCCTTCCGGGGCGAGCCCACGCTGGTGCTCACTCATGCGCAGAACATCCGGGAGCGTTGGCCGTCATTGCAGAACGGCAAGGTACGGCCGGACACCGTGCAGTTCGGAGGGGACTCGCCCAAGCGACTGGCCTCGCTGGGCAAGAAGCTCCGGCTGGTGCGCGTGGCCGATGCCGCCCGGGACGAGACCGCCCAGTGGTGGTCACCGGTCAACCGGAAGAGGAACGGCATCACGGAGGAACTTGCCGGCTTCGCCCAGGGACTGTGGCTGCCCCACAATGCCGAGCCCGGCGGGCGGATCTTCTACAGCGTCGGTGAGAAGCCGGGAACCAATACCCTGCACCGGGAGCTCAGCAAGCTGACCGAGCACCGTGATGCCAACGGCAAGTCCCTCCTCAGGCCCTCGGCCTCCGCCTCCCAGCCGGACCTGCTGGAAGTCGCGCTGGTAGGCCTCCAGGAGAACGACCGCCCCGAACCGTGGGCCATGTTCGTCCACCAGCAGCGCATCACCGACGACTACACCGATCCGCTGGCGCTCCCCCTGGTGCTGCACCTGGCCCGTCTCACGAGGGATTACGCCGAGCCGTACGAGGCGCCGGAGGCGCCGGGCGAAGCACAGCAGTCCGCGGACGAGGGCGAACAGCTCGCCTTCGATTTCGGCATCGAAGACTCCGACGGCGAATGAGGAATCCCCTGCATGGATGAACGGCAAGGCCCGCGGCGCGTCGCGGGAGCGGTGAGAGACGTGGCGGCTCTGGTCACCGGCCGGCCGGGCGGCATGACGGCGGGTGAGCTGACGCAGGCCGCGCAGGCGAGGTACCCCCGGCTCCCGGCCGCCCGGGTGGGCAGGCTGCTGGCCCAGGCGCTGGAGGCCGGTCTGCTGCGCGAGGACGCGGGCAGGCTGTATCCCGCCACGGTGGATTCCCGCGCCGACGAGCCGGCCGATGAGCCGGCGGCCGGGTCGGCCCCGGCCGCCGGTCCCGGGGCACGGCCGCCGGGGCTGCGGGGGGTCGCCGTGGACCTGGAGAGCGTGGTACGCACCACGGCGGTAGAGCCCTACACCGAGCGGCGCATCTTCCAGATCGGGGCGGTGCGGATCGGCACCGACGACACCTGGGCCCTCGGCTGTCCGTCGTTCGAGCGGTTCGTCGAACTGCCGGACGACTCCTGGGAGATCCGCAGCGACGCGCTGCGCGCCCGGCACGCCGAGGGCAGGGTGCCGGTGGAGCAAGCGCTGGCGGAACTGCGGGAATTCTGCGAGGGCACGGACCTGCTGGTGGCGCACAACGGGACGACTGCCGACTTCGCGCTGCTGGACGAGACCTGCGCGCGGGCGGAGGCACCCCCGCTTCCCGGGGAACGGGTGGACTCGCTCTATCTGGCGCACGCGCTGTGGCCGCTGGCCGGCAGCCATCGGCTCGGTGCGCTGGCCGACACCCACAGCCTGAACCGCTCCGATCTCACCTGGCACGACGCGGCCGATGATGCGCGGCTGCTGGCCCGATTGCTGGACCACGCCGCAGCGGAGTACGCGGCGTGGGACGAGGAGCAGCGGGATCTGGTCGCCTCGGTCTGTCCCGACTCCCCGGCCTGGCGGCTGCTCGGCCATCTCGCCGGCCGTCACGCGGGCCTGCCGCCCGGCACCCCGCTGGGCGCCCCCGCACGCGTCGGCCATGGCGAGGTGGCGGTCTTCCTGGCCCGGCGGATGGCTGGTCATCCGCGTCGCCGGATCACCGGCCGGCCCCGCCGGTCCCCCATCCCGGTCGGCGAGGAGTTGCGGACCAACGGCCGGGTGGACCCGACCCTGCTGGCCGGGGTGCTGCACGGCGGTACGGCCAGGCCGCGCCCGCCGCAGCAGCAGATGGCCGACGCACTGCACACCTGGATCGGGAGCGGTGTGCCGGCCATGGTGGAGGCACCCACCGGGACCGGAAAGAGCCTCGCCGTCCTGGCCGCCGCACTGGACTGGCTGGCGGGCGACCCTTCCCGCACCGCGGTGGTCGCCACCTACACCAAGCAGCTCCAGAACCAGCTGGCCCGGGACCTGACGATGCTGGAGAAGGCGGTCCCGGGCCTGCTGGACAGTGCCGATGTGGTGAAGGGCAGCGCCAACCGGCTCTCGCTGCGCGCCCTGACACGGGTACTGGCCGATGCCACGGCCGCCACCGCCGTTGCGGCGGCCGGCCGTCCCGGGGCCGGGGGCGGACGCGGTGGCCGGCTGCGCTTCCTGCATCGGACCGCCTTCCGCGAGCTGGCGGTGTACCTGCTGCTGCGGCTGATCGCCGCGCCCGGCCCTCCCGAGTCCTGGACGGCCCGGTCGGTGGACCCGGCGGACCTGCCCGCGCCCTTCTCCGCCTGGTGCGGGCGGGTGCTTCCGCTGTGGCTGGATGCCCTGTCACAGAGCGGCGGGGACTTTCCCGCCTCGGGCGCCACCCAGCTCAGCGCCCATACCGACACCGTGCGGGAGGCGCTGGCCGCCCGCCGGCTGGTGCTGGCCAACCATGCGGTGCTGCTGTCCCATCTGGAGGATCTGCGCGCGCTGTCCGGTGACGTCCTGCTGGTGGCCGACGAGGCCCATCTGCTGGAGGACGCGGCCACCTCGGCACTCACCACGGAGCTGGACTACGGCACGGTCGAAAGCCTCCTCGCCGAGTTCGACGCCTGGCTCCGGGAGGCCAGGGCAGGCGAGGCCCGGGACCGCGTACGCGCGGCGGTGGAGGAGCTGGCGACCCTGCTCGACCTGGAAATCCTGCCCCGCACCGCCGGAGAGGCGTTCGACGCGCTGGGCGGAACGGACGCATCCGCCGTGGGCTCCCGGGCGGTCACGCTGACCAGCCCGTACGGGGGCACGGCCGGGCTGGCACAGGTGCGCAGGCTGCTGTACCAGGTGCGGCGGCTGGCGGATGTCCTCGGCGGTACCGTCCGGGCGCTGGCGGGCTACGCCCAGGCCCACGCGCGCACGCTGGACTTCTTCGCTCTGGAACGGCTGCACGCGTTGCGGGCCCTGGCGGACGAGCTGGAGGACGCGGCCCGACGACTGATCACCGATGCCGATGAGGTGCTGGCCCCCGTGGTCGTGGCCGGCCCCGCCACGAGCCCTGACCGAAGCCGGGTGGACGATGCCGGAGGCGACCGGGAGGAGGAGAGCGAGCCGGCGGCGTCCGCAGGAGTCCTGCTGCCCAACCGGGTGGTGCATGCCGAAGAACTGGAGGTACCGCAGCCCGGCATGCGCCGCTACCGGTTCCGGCTCGGCTCCAGCCCTGTCGAACTGCCGGCCGACCCGCTCTGGCAGCGGTTTCTCACCGCGTTCCCCAGGACCTACTACGTATCGGCCACCCTGCGCGTCTCCGGGCAGTGGACCTTTGTCAAGGAGCGGCTCGGTCTGCCGGACCGGCTGACCACGCTGGACCTGCCCACCCCGTTCCGCCTGGCCGACCATGCCGAGCTGGTCTGCTTCTCGGACTTCCCGTCCTGGACCGAGCAGACCGAGGGCGCCATGCGCACCACTGCGCATCAACTCGCCGGGCTCGCGACTCAGCTGACCTCCCGGCGGGCGGACGGCCATGGCTGGGAGGGCGGTGCCCTGGTGCTGACCACGGCACGTGCCACGGCCGGCGGGATCACGGAACGGCTGACGCAGGAGCTGCGGCACCGGGACCACGAAGCCCCGGTGCTGGGCGCCCTCACCCTGGGGAACGCCCGGGCGTTCCGGGAGTTCGCCGACCCGGAGGACGGCGGTGGCTTCCTGGTCGGCACCAAGGGCCTGTGGCAGGGGGTGGACGTCTCCGACGAGCGGCGGCTGCGGCTGGTCTGGATCAACAAGCTGCCGTTCGCGCCGTTCGCCGCCCCGGTGGTGGAGGCCCGCCGGGCGGCCGTGCGTGCCCGGGCGGAGGCGGCGGAGGCCGAGGATCCGGACGCCTACGCCACCGAGCACTACTATCTGCCGCTGGCGGCCCTGCAGCTGCGCCAGGCGGTCGGACGGCTGATCCGCTCGGAGCGGCACCGTGGCGTGGTGGTGATCAGCGACCGCAAGCTCGCCGGGCACACGGCCCTGCGCCGTGCCTACCGCCGGGCGTTCCTGGGCAGCCTGGACGACGGGCTGCTTCGTCCGGATCCTGTCACCGGGGAGACCGGTGGCGGCAATGTGGTGTCCATGCACGAGGGCTGGGCACGGATCTGGGACTTCTACGCCCGGCACGGCCTGCTCACAGCCGGGAAGGCCGCGGAACTGTGCTCTCCCCAAGCCCTTCAGGAACAGACCCTGCTGCCGCAGACCCGGCAGATCAGGGAACTGGAGCTCACGCCGCAGGAGATGGACCGGCTTCGGGCCGAGGGAGGCCAGGAGCCGGCAGCGGAGGTGCTGCGCCGCTGTGCCCTGGTGGGCGGCCTGCTGCGGTTCGCGGACGATCCGTCCGCCTTCCGGCTCAAGGACGCCCAGCGGGCGGTGATCTCGGCCGTGGCGGAGGGCCGCAATGTCCTCGGCCTGCTGCCCACGGGCTTCGGCAAGAGCTTCACCTTCCAGTTGCCGGCGCTGGTGCTGCCCGGCGTGACGCTGGTGGTCAGCCCGCTGGTCGCCCTCATGCAGGACCAGGCGCTGGAGCTGAACCGGTCGATCGGCGGTGCCGTCCGTGCCCTGATCGCGCCCCTGCGCGAGTCCAGCAGCCGCGCCGGGAAGACGGAGGTCGCCGAGCAGTTGACGGGGGTGCGGGACCACGGCATCAAACTGCTGTATGTGAGCCCGGAGCGGCTGTGCCAGCGGCGTTTCCGGGAGCTGGTGCGGGAGGCCGTCAAAACTGGGCGGATCAGCCGGATCGCCCTGGACGAGGCACATACCGTTGTACAGTGGGACGATTTCCGGCCAAGTATGCGACGGGTCGAGCGTCTCCTCGCCGAACTGCGGCACGAGGCCGGGCTTCCGGTCACCGCCCTGACGGCCACCGCCAATCGCACCGTGCACGCCGGGCTGCGGCAGGGAGTCTTCGGGCTGCCTCCCGATCCGCCTGCCGGGAACAGCCCCGCCGCGCACCGGGAGGCGACGCGACCGGGAGTGGCGGGCTCACTGGTCACCGTGCGGGAGAACCCCATCCGGCCGGAGCTCGCCGTCTTCCGCCGCAGCATGAAACGCAGCGGACCGGCCACTGTCGCCGGCCTGGTGGAGGAGGTGGCCGACGCCGTCACCGGGCACGCGGTGTTCTACTGCCTCACCGTCAAAGAGGCGGTGACACTGCACGCCCGCCTGCGCGAGTACCTGGGCGAGACACGGGTGCGGGTCCGCCGCTTCCACGGACGGCTCACCGCGGCGGAGAAGGGGGCGGTGCTGACCGAGTTCCGCGAGGCCCCACGGGAGGGCGAGGAGGGCTTCGCGCCCCTGCTCGTGGTGGCCACCTCCGCCTTCGGGCTGGGCATCGACCGGGAGGACATCCGCACGGTCTTCTGTGTCTCGGCGCCGACCGATCTGGCCGCGCTCTACCAGCAACTGGGACGGGCGGGGCGGGACGTCGCCGGCACCGGAGCCGCCGTGGGGCCCCGGGCACCCGCCAACACGGCGCTGTCCCTGCTGACCACCCGCGGGCTGCGCACTGTCTCCTTCCTGACGGGCCAGGATCTGCCGCCCTCGCTGCTGATGCGCATGGGACGTGCGGTGCTGCGGTGCGGAACGGTGCTGGACGCCGTCGGCCTGGCGGACGGTCTCATCGGCCAAGACCTGGCCGAGGGCAGGATCGGCGAAGCGCAGGCCAGGTCGTCCCGGACCGCGGAGTCCTACGCCACCGGCGTGATGCGGGTCCTGGCGGCCCTGGCCGACACCGAGGCCCTCTCCGACCTGGGGGATTTCCCGCCGGAGTGCGCCGTCCGGCCGGGTGAGCTGCCGGCCCGAGAACCGGATGCGGAGGAGGGGAGCGGGCGGGAGGAGGAGGACGCCGTGGTGCACCAGGTCGTCGCCTCGGTGCTGGACCTGCCGGCGCGCCGCCCGGCGGGCGGAGGCGACCTGCACCGCGGCAGGCTTGACGTGGCCGCACTGGACCGCCGGCTTGCCGCCCGGGTCGCGGGCTACCGGGACCTCGCCGACAGCCCGGCGGGCACCTGGCAGCTCCTGGCCGACTTGCACGACCGCGGACTGCTCGATGTCTCGGCCGCCCCCAGCCGGCACTGGGTGACCGGCATCGAGATCCACCGCCGTGACCTGCCGCCGGGCTTCCTCGCCCGCCTGTCCGGCAGGAGAGCACGCGCGGCCGAGGAGATCGCCCTGCTCGAGGACTTCCACACCGACACCTCCACCTGCGCCCACCGCAAGTTCGCCGACTACTTCGGTGTGGCGGAGCTGCCCGAAGGCTGCTGCACCACGGCTGCCAACCGCTGCTCCGCGTGCTGGGATTCCGGGCAGTGGCCGCCCGGGGAGAGCGAGCCCGCCACCGGATGCGCGCTGCGGACCGCACGGCCCCGCCCGGCCTCCGGCGGCCTCGACACCGCCCACGGACAGCAGCGGCTCGACGACCAGGTCCTCCGGCTGGTGTGGGCCATGCGGCGAGGGGTCCACGCCAACGACGTGTGCCGGACGCTGCGCGGCGAGGACAGCTACTACCTGCCGGACCGAGGCGGCCGGGGCAGACGGATCCCGGTGCCCAGGCCGTTGGTCACCAGCCGGTTCTTCGGCGCCCGGGCGGATGTCTCGGCCGGGGATGTGCAGGCAAGCCTGGAACGGCTGGCCGCAAGAGGACAGGTGGCGCTGGAGGGGGCACGCTGGTCCGTCCGCCGCGGCAACGGCAGCAGACCGACGGCGGGTTCCGTCGTCCCCGCTCCCGCCCGGAGAGGAGCCCAGGCATGAACGAGCACCGGTCCGGGGAGACCTCGCCCGTGCCGCCGGACGGGGTGTGGCGGCCCTACGACGATCCGCCGCTGCTGACCCCCGAACTGGCGCAAGGACTGGCGGACGACAGGCGCGTCGCCGCGCTGCGCCGCTACCTGCTGTCCCTGGTGACCGCCCGGGCGGCCCCGGTGCACGTCGCGGTGGCGTTCAACGGAGCCTTCTTCGGCTTCGACACGCTGGCCGGAGGCTATCCGGGCGGGCCGCTGGAGTTCGACCGCTTCCCCGAGGTGGCACACGGTTCCGTGACCGGAGCCCTCCCGGTCGGCGCCATGGTGCGGGTGGGAACCGGCGCCGCCCTCGTTCCTGGGGAAGTGATGTACAAGGAGGGGGCTCATCCCGACTGCGGCCCGGAGGGCGATGTTCCCGCCTGGCTGTCCGGCGCACCCGCCGATGCGGTGGGTCCGGGCCGCCGGGACCGGACGGAGGCGGCCGGGCCCGTCGAGTCCCGCGAGCGTCTGGTGGTCGACACCGACGCCTTTGGTGCCGGGCTGGTCCGACCTGCACAGGTGAACCGCCTCCGCCGCAAGAACCGGCTGGACGAATTCGGGCACCTGACCGTCACGGCCCGCCATCCGCGGGAGCGGGCCGACGGCTCGGAGCTGGAGCACTACATGCATCACATGCTGACCACGGGCCGGGAGCTCCTGCTCAGCGAGCTGGCCCCGATGCCGCTGACCGCGTTCCTGCCGCCCGGCAGCCACGACGGCGAGGCGCTGGAGATGGCCCTCCGGGGCCTGCTCACCACCGTGAGCCAGGTGCTGCGCTCCCTCGAGAGCGAAACCCGCATGTGGGGCTACTACGCCTTCACCAGGAAGTCCTTCACCGCACGCATGCAGGACGGCGGGCCGATGGGCGGCCAGGTGCTCGAATCCGTGGTGATCTCGGCGGCCAAGGCCGCCGTGCCCCGGGACCGGAACAGCACCGCCCCTGCCGTCTACACCGCGCTCGGCACCGCACTCCGCTCCCGGCAGGACGGAGCGCCGCTTCTCCAGGGTGTGGCGTATCCGCTGGCGGTCTGCCATGCCCATGCCCTTGCGGCGGATCTGGTGACTCGGGAGACCGATGAGACGACCGGGCTGCTGCACAGTCCGGAAGGTGTGCGGCTACGCCTGGACGACCGCTGGCAGGGTGGTGGTGTCTGGCGTGCCGAGTACCGGCCCCCGGACAGCCGGGAGCCGGTGCACGACGACGCCGGGCTTCCGGTGGATGTGCCCCTGGGCCAGGGATGGTGGGACAGTCTGCCACGCACGGCCGAACGTCCGAAGGAGACCCCCGCGGTCGTCCCGCACCCGGAATCGGGACCGGAGCTTCCACCGACCGGCCAGGACGAGCCGGCCAACGGCGCGCTGCCGTCACCGTCCGGTGCCATGACGGACGCCACTCCCCGACGCCAACTGCCGGGACCGGACCAGCAGCGTGCTTACGAGTGGCCGGAGGACGAAGACCTGGACGACTGCCGTCTGGTGTCCGTGGCCGACAGTCAGATCTCCTGGAGCCAGTCACTGCGTCTGAGCCACACGGTGGAGGGCTTCCTGCCCATCCCCGCCAGAATCCTGGAGAAGGCGCCGGGCCTCCCTGGGGAAACATCGCTGCGTCTGGTCCTGCGGCACGAGGGCCACCGGCTCGACCCCGATGACGCCGACCATGACACCACGCTGGAGAGCCACCGGGGGCAGTACCGGCTGACCGGGTTCGAGTGGCCGCTGATGTTCTACCCGGGTCTGTGCCTGCGAATGACCCACCGTCATGGCAGCCGTGTCATCAACGCAGAGACCATGCTGCTGTCGGCCCCGGAGATGGTGGACGGAGAACTGATCGAGCACTGCTACGACCGCCGCGTGCTCACCCGGGACGGAGCCTGCCACAGCCGTCGCTCGTCGCTGCATACGGCTGACCTGTCTCCCGAAAGACTCTTGCTGGGGACCGTGCGGCGGCTGGGCCTCCTGGACAACTACGGCCGGGCCATGCTCCCCGGCGACCGGCTGCTGAACGCCGTCCGCCAGGTCTTCCCCGGGACACGAGGGGAGCAGGGAGCACTGAACTCAGCCCTCGACCGGATGCTGGCGGACGGAATCCTCGTCACGGAGCACGGCAGCGAGGACGGCTGTGGCCGCCTCCACTATCCGCCGCGGCCACGGGAGAAGCTGGTGCCGCTGGTGTGCTACGTACCGGAACGGAGACCCGTGTCCTCGTCCGTCACAGCCGGACGCCACGGAGGCGCCGGAGACCGGTCAACCGGCAGGAGAAGCGGCCACCAGGTCACCGGACACCTCAGGAAGCTTCCGCCGGGTCAGCGAGCCAGTGACGGACAGCGTGCCGCATACCGCAGGGACCGTGAGCTTCTGGGCATGACCGACGCCGAATTGCCTCCCCGCCACACCTACGTTCCGCCCCACCAGCGCAGTGGCTGACCCACAGCCAGTCGTCACCTCGTTTTCCTCGCACCACCGTCCGACCCGCACCACCGCACACGCACGGAGCTCATGTGACAGCACGCCCCCGGCCAACGCCGTCCGGACCGGATTCCGGCCCCGCCCGCAAGTCCCCTCCCGCCCCTGAGGTCACCGCCGCACGCGAAGCTCTCACCCAGGCCGTGACGGCCATCCCGCGGCAGCTGCCCACGGCTGCCGGGGAGATCTCCCCGGAGGATGTCGAGCACGCTCTCCATTCCGCCTCGGCGCACCATCGTCGCCACACCCTCGCCTCCATGGGGATCCGGGTCAACGCGACGAGGGTGAGCCCGGCGCTCTGCCGTGACTTCCTCGCCAGACTGCAACGCGCCCCCTTGGAAACCCGTCTCATCCCCGCCGCCCGGCACCTGACGCATCCCCTGGTGGGCGACCTCGTCGAAACGGCCTACGCAAGTCCGCACCTGCGCTCCCGGATACTGCGTCCGGTGACGGACTTCTGGAGCCCCGCCCTGCTCCGTCTCGCGCTGCTGGCACACGCCTCGCTGTACAGCACCCAGGCGGAGATCTGGCTCTGGGCCTGCGACCAGCAGTGGTTCACGAACTCCTGCGAACGCCAGGAAGAGCTGCAGAACCTGCGCCGGGCCGCACTTCGGGTGCACAACCTCGACGGCTCCGCGGAATTCCGGGAGGACGGACGGAAGGAAGTCCGCGACGAGGAAACCCCCGCCGCCTCCGAGGACCTGCCGGATGCCGGAAACCTCGGCAGCCTTGCCGACGCCCTGGAACGGCTGGACGCCTGCCTGGCCCAGGCCAGGAAAGCCGCGGACCGCACGGCGGATGCGCTGGAGCGCGAGAACTGCCCGGATCCCGGCGATGTCCACGCCGTGCAGCAGCTCGTCAACGCGTTCGACCACGCCAGGCGGCTGGTGAGCACCATGGCCGCTGCGGATGCCGACCAGGACGAGGACGTCCCCGCACAGCAGGAGAACCGGAGCTTGTCGGCACTACGCCAGCAGGCCCGGTCCGTGCAACACCACCACGCCGATGAGTCCCTCCGGGAGGAACTTGGTGCCCTGGCCGGTCTGGAAGCCACCGCGGAGGACGCGGGCCTGAAGCCGGCCGTGGAGGCAGCCCGTGACTCGGCCGCCGAGCTGCGCGCCAGGCGTACCTGGGACGACGCGGAACGACAGGCAGCACGCTCGCTGCGGGCACTGATCACCATGATCGGACTTGAACCTTCCGC
Organism: Streptomyces sp. YIM 98790; assembly: GCF_011421595.1. Classification (GTDB taxonomy): domain Bacteria; phylum Actinomycetota; class Actinomycetes; order Streptomycetales; family Streptomycetaceae; genus Streptomyces. The sequence continues at coordinate 45,020 of NZ_WTLH01000003.1, forward strand.
CCCGGACTACTCCGATCGGCTCGTGGAGCTTCAGCCGCAGTTCGTCCAGGGATCCAGTCCTGCATGGATGAGGCTGGGCTACGACTGCCGTCGACTGGCCCTCAACCGGCCCGGCGAGAGCACGGCCGACGGTCCAGTGGAAGAGCTGCTGGACACCGAGGAGCCTGGGGAGAAGGAAGCCCGCACCCACGAGTCGCCCACTGTGGCCGTCCGGCCTCCGGCCGCTCCGGAGAAACTGACAAAGCGCGTCGAGACCGCCGCCGTCACCACCGCCGAGCGCGCACACGACGGCCACGACGACGACAACCCGGCCGCCCGGCCGCCTGAGCCACCCCGCAGCAGCGATATACCCGCCCCGGCCGGTCCCCCTGCCCCGGCGTCCCCGGCCGGCGCCGCGGACCGGGGCGCCACCCAGGTCTCCGGCTCGGGCGGCGCCGCCTCTTCTCCCCCGGCCCACACCCCTCTCGCGGCATTCATCGCCGCGGAACGCTACAGCCTGGCTTCGGCGTTGGCCGAGGCAACCGCGGAGTCCACCACTCGCATCGCCGTACTGCGGATCTGCGCATGGTCCATGGGACTGGCCTCGGACACCGGGAGCTGCGCCGGACAGCTGCGGGCCGCGGTACAGGAGCTGGACGTGCCGACTGTCGCCGCAGATCCGGTGGACCGGTTGCTCGCCGCCACCGCACTGCTGCACACGGCTGTCCTCACCGGCGATCCCGGGGCGGGCGGGCTGCTGGACGCCCTTGCCGACCGGCTACCGCCGCGCCTCGGCGATGCGGCACGCGCCGTGGGGCGGCGGGCGCAGCGCGGCATCCTCACCGACTGTCCCGTGCTGTCGGTCGCGGCCGACACCGCGGGGCTGGAGACAGAACTCGCCGAAGCCCGGACCGAGTGCCGTCTTCTCCTCACTGGCATCCCCAAGTTCGGATTCCGGCCGGCCAGCGCCATCGCCAGGAATCTGCTGGCGCCCGAGGGACGCGTGGGCAGGCTGCTCTCCCTCGTCGCCGAGGACCGGCGAGAACAGCACCAGGAGATCGGAGAGGAGGTCCGCACCTTCACCGATCCCGCCCTGGTCCGCGGTCTCGTCGACGAGGTCTACTGGCAGGTCGTGAAGTCGGGCAACCGGCCCCTGGAAGGCAGGAACCGCAATGACCTGGTGCGCGCGGTGCTGGAACGGATGCGCCCAGTGCAGGCGTGGGTGTCCTGCGTGCGCCAGCTCCAGGCCAAGGGCAGCTGGGCGGCCCAGGAGGCCCGCGCCATGCTGGACGAAGTGCTGTCCGCCAAGGACGAGACGTTGGCACAGCTTGCCGAGGGGGAGGCCGAGAGCGACCCGCTGCGGCGGGCTGCGGCGCAGGCAGCGGGGGCGAGGCTGCGGCACGTCTGCTCGCTGCTGGAAGGCAGGCGCGAGGCTCCTGCCCAGGAGTTGCCCGCCGGCCTGGCCCGCGCCGGGGAGCTTCTGAAGATCCCCGGCTTCCACTACGACGAGTCGTCGGGCGAGGTACTCGGGAAACCGACCATGCAGGCCGTGTGCGATGCCGCGGACCGAACCTGGGAGCAGGCCGCGCGGGCCCACGTGGCCGCGGAACGCTTCGACACCGCGCATCAGCTGCTGGAGCTTGCCGGACGGGGACTGCTGCCCGGTATCGCCGACGACGTTCTGCCCGACAACCTGGACACGGTGATCCGCAACAGCGGCAAGCTGGTGGCCGAGGAACTGGCACGAGCGGCCGAGGTCCTCGAGAGGCGGCTTCGGACATCCCGCGTGCACAATGTCGTCGACGAGACTACGGAACGAGCGCTCGAACATCGTCTGCGCGATGCCGAGCCCACCCCCGACCGCAACCTCGCCGCGGTGAGGTCGGAGCAGGCGGCACTCAATGCGGAGCTGAACCGGGCCTGGGAACGTGAGAGGGCCCGGTTCCGGGCCCGGCTGGAGGAGCTTCCCGATGCCGCCGAGGCCGACCGGGAACGGGTGCGGAAGCTGCTGCGGGACGGAGATCTGCTCACCGCGGAGCAGATCCTGAACTCGCTGGCCAAGGGCGAGGGCATTCCGGCACTCCCCGACCGCGGGGAGTTCTTCCACCGGTTCTTTCCCGCTGTCCCCGATGCGCTGGTGGACGGCATCACTCAGAAGCTGGTCGAGACCGTCCGTGCCCGTGGGGCGTTCGCGGGGCTGCCGCAGTTGTCCTTCTCCCGGCTGTCCCGGGAGAACGCGATGACGACCGCCGACGCCTTGGAAGCCTGGCGGCAGATGGCCCTGCGGGAGGGCAAGGAGCGCAGGGAAGGGCTCAAGGAAAGCGAACTGCTTGCCCCCGCCCTGCGGCTGCTGGGTCTGCGCAATCCCCGTCCGGTGCGACAGGACCGCCTGCCGTTCGGCAAGGACCACCGCTTCCTCGTCCTGCCGGGCCCGGAGCCCCTGGGGGATGCCCCGGTTCCGGAGTTCGGCTCCGCCCGTGGGCACCGCCTGCACATTCTGCTGGTCTGGGGCGAGCCCGAACCCAAACGGCTGCAGAGCTGGATCGAGGACGACAAGGGGGGAGCCGGTCTGATCGTGGCGCACTTCGGCACCCTCGCCGTCGGGCGGCGCGCCGAACTCGCCGCCCTCGCCGTCGGCAATCCGAGACCCGTCATCGTGCTCGACGATGCCGCCCTGGCGTATCTGGCGGCACATGGTGACGGCCAGTGGGACTCCACGCTCCGGGTGCTGCTTCCCTTCTCGGCGGTCAACCCCTACCTGAGCAAGAAGCGCGCCCAGGTGCCGAGGGAGATGTTCTTCGGGCGCCGCACCGAACTGGAGGAGATCAGCTCGCCCAGGGGCTCCCAGGTTGTCTACGGCGGCCGCGGGCTGGGCAAGTCGGCGCTGCTCCAGGAAGCCGGAAACCGCTTCCTGGAGCAGAACCCCCGCGCTCGCTGCCGCATCTCGCTGAGTCTGGACAGCGCCGGTTTCGGCACCCTGTCACCCGCCGAGCAGATCTGGGGGCTGATCGGCCAGGAGCTGGAACGGGCCGAGGTGCTGTCGGTTTCCAAGAAGGCCCGTCGGCTCGCCGGTTCCGACCACGCGCAGGTGGAGGCCTGCATCGTGGACTGGCTGGAGGGTGACAGCGACCGGGAACTGCTCGTCCTGCTCGACGAGGCGGACAAGTTCTTCGACAGCGATGCCCCGGAGTTCCTGCAAACCCGCAGGCTGCGCGACCTCGGCCGGTCGACCAGGGACCGGGTCAAGGTGGTCTTCGCCGGCCTGCGCTCGGTGCAGCGTTTCACCGCGGCCGCCAACTCGCCGTTCAGCCACCTGGCGCAGGAGCCGGTGGTGGTGGGCCCGCTGAAGCCCGCGGATGCCGCCGAACTGCTCGTGCAGCCCTTGGCGGCGCTGGGCTACCGGTTCGAGGACGACGATGTGGTCCACTCGGTCCTCGGCCACTGTTCGTACCAGCCCTACCTGATCCAGATGTTCGCTCATCGTCTGGTCCGGGACCTCCACCGGCGGCGGCGCATGGCGTCCGATTCCGGGCTGTCTCTCCGGCCTCCGTACACCATCCTGCGCAGCGATGTCAGCTCCGTGCAGTCCGACGAGCGGCTCCGGGAGTCGATCACCGATACCTTCCGGGACACCCTCCGTCTCGACCCCCGGTACACGGTCATCGCCAATGCCACCGCCTACCACGCGTATCAGCACACCCTCGAGGCGACGATGAGGGAGTCCGAACTCCGGGCCGCTTGCCTCGACTGGTGGCCGAACGGCTTCCGCAATCTCAACCCGGACGAGTTCCGTGCCTATTTGATCGAACTGGAAGGGCTGGGAGTACTGGCCCGGGACCGGGATCGCCGGGGCTGGCATCTGAGCAGCACCAACGCCCTGGGCATGATCGGCGGACTGAGCAGCGTGGAGAACGAACTCATGTCCGCCGCCGACCAGCCGGAACCGGAGCGGTTCGCCGCCGCCGAACCACGGCACCGGCTGACGGACGGCACCTTCCTGCCCCTGACCGCCGAGCAGGTGACGGATCTCCTGCGACGCAAGACGACGCAGGCGCGGGTCGTGCTCGGAACGCCTGCCACGGGAGTGGATGTGGTGGCGGACCGGCTGCGCCGATGTGCGGCGGACAACGGCTGGCATGCACCGACAGTCGCGGGTCGCGGGGCCTTCCGGCAGGCCCTCGTCGAAGGCAGGCCGGGCGAGCGTCGGGTGATCATCGACGATCTGACGGGCAAGTCACCGGCTGCCGATTCCTGCCAGGAGGCGGTGGAGTGGGCGCTGACGCGGCTGCCGACGGGGCCGGATGTCCACCGGTCTGCGGTGGTGGTCGCCGGTCCCGGTCAGTGGCCTCTCTGGACCGCGGTACTCGGCCCGGACTGCCCCGAGAGTCTGGGCGTGGTGCTGCTACGGCGCTACACCGAGCACGGCCTTCGGGCCAGGGCGGTGGAGCAGCAGCAGTTCACTTCCGAATCCGCTTTTCCCCGCCTGCTGGAATTGACCGGCGGCTGGCCGCTGCTGGTGGACAGGGCCATGGCGACCGGGAAGGAGAGCCAAGGACTGGAAGAATTCCAGGAGTGGCTGGACTCCCGCCAGGGAGCGGAGGAGTTCCTCACCGCCTGCGGAGTCGGAGGCGGTTCGGTGCTGCGCCCTGCGTTCGCCACTCTGGCCGGGTTCTTCCAGCAAGGTGAAGGCAACCTGCCGTTCGTCGACCTCGCCGAACTCGTCGAGGAGTACGGAACGGCTCCGGAAGCGACAACGGCACCACAGACCGTGCAGATGTTGCACTCCATGGGTCTTTTCCGGCGGGACGGTACCGACAGCCACGGTGTGGACCAGTACATCGTCGATCCTGTCGTGCTGCGCTGCTGGCGGAACTCCACGCTCTGACCAGGCTCAGCAAACGCCCGGGCCGACTGCCGCCGAACCTTCTTCGGCCCGGGCACGGCGACTCCGGCCGGCCCTGATCGCAGAGACCATCTGTGCTCTGTTGTCACAGCATTGCCCTCAGGGCCGGCAGTCCCGGCTTCCAGGTTGTCCTGCCCGTGCCCGGCCGGAGCTCAGGCGGCGAGGGTGGGCTTGAGGAGGACCTTGGTCCAGCCGGATTCGCGGCGGTCGAACTTCTCGTAGGCGCTGGGGGCTTCGGCCAGGGGGAGGCGGTGGGAGACGACGAAGGAGGGTTCTGCGCGCCCGGCGACGATCAGGTCCCGCAGCTGGCGGTTGTACGCCTTGACGTCGGCCTGGCCGGTGCCCATGCGCAGGCCCTTCTCGAAGAACCGGCCCATGGCGAGGAGGAGCCGGCCGTGCTCGGCGGCGTCCGTGGGGGCACCCGGGTCGGAGGTGACGTACAGGCCGACGACGCCCAGCATGCCGGTGGGGCGGACGGCCTCGATCAGGGTGTTGAGCACGACCGCGGGCTGTTCCTCGCCCTCGCTCACCGTGGCCTGGTAGCCGACGGCGTCGATGCCCTTGTCGGTGCCCTCGCCGCCGGTGTGCTCCTTGATCTGCTCGGCAGGGTCGCCCTCGGCCAGGCTGACCGGGACGGCGCCGATGCGTTCGGCGAGGCGCAGCCGGTCGGGCCGGCGGTCGACCACGAAGACCCGTGAGGCACCGCGCAGCATCGCCGAGTAGGCGGCCATCAGGCCGACCGGTCCGGCGCCGGAGACGCAGACCGTCTCGCCCGGGGAGACCTGGGCCAGCTCGGTGGCGTGGTAGCCGGTGGGGAAGATGTCGGCCAGCAGCGCGAAATCGTCCTCGTGTTCCTCCCCCGGCGGCAGTTTGAGGCAGTTGAAGTCGGCGAACGGTACCCGCAGGTACTCGGCCTGCCCGCCCCGGTAGGGCCCCATGGAGACATAGCCGTAGGCGCCGCCGGCGAACCCCTCGTTCACGGTGAGGCAGAAGCCGGTGCGGTCGGCCAGGCAGTTCTTGCAGAATCCGCAGGCCACATTGAAGGGCAGGACGACCCGGTCCCCCTTCTTGATCCGGGCGACCCCGGACCCGGTCTCCACCACGACGCCCATGTTCTCGTGGCCGAAGACGATGCCCGGCTCGGCGCCGGTGCGGCCCTCGTACATGTGCAGGTCCGAGCCGCAGATCGCCGTGGTGGTGATCTTGATGATCACATCGGTGGGGGCTTCGAGCCGGGGGTCGGGCACCTCTTCCACGGCCACCTGGTGCGGTTCCTTGTAGACCACCGCTTTCATGCCGCGCTCCTCGTCGTCCGGATTGATCACTGCTGCCTTCCGGCACGCCGGGTAACCGGTGGGACGGGCCGCAAACGGCGGGGGTGACGGGGTGGCCGGGGTCGCCTTGAATGGGCGGGTGGACAGGAACAACATTCAGGGGCAGTGGGTGGAACTGCGGCCGGCGGGCACGGGGGACGCACCCGCCTTCCGGGCGGCGCTGGGGACCCCGGAGGTGGCGCGCTGGTGGCGCTGGCCGGACATGGAGAAGGAGGTCGCCGCCCAGCGCGGGCCGGACGAGGACATACTGGCGGTGACGGTCGGCGGCGAGGTCGCGGGCATGATCCAGTGGTACGAGGAGACCGAGCCGGAGTACCACCACGCCGGGATGGATCTCTTCCTCCACCCGGCCTGGCACGGGCGCGGCCTGGGCACCGACACCGTGCGGACCATGGCACGGTGGCTGATCGGGGAGCGCGGACACCACCGGCTGGTCATCGACCCGGACGCCCGGAACGAGCAGGCCATCCGCTGCTACGAACGAGTGGGCTTCCGGCGGGTCGGGCTGCTGCGCAAGTACTGGCTGGACCACACGACCGGCGAGTGGAGCGACGGCCTGCTGCTGGACCTGCTGGCCGAGGAGCTGACCGGCCCCGGTCGCTAGGGTGGGGTGATGGAGCAGCGAATCAGCCTGGTCACGCTCGGCGTGACGGATCTGGCCCGGGCGCGGGACTTCTACCTGGCCCTGGGATGGCAGGGTCAGGAAGTGCAGGAGACGGTGTTCTTCCAGGCCGGTGGCCTGGCCCTGGTGCTGTGGGACCGGGAGAAGCTGGCCCGCGACTGCGGACTGGCGACGGACGAGCCCGGTGAGACCAGCGCCTTCGGCGGTATCGCCCTGGCGCACAACGTGCGCTCGCCGGAGGAGGTCGACGCCCTGCTCGCCACCGCCGGGCGGGCCGGGGCGCTGATCACCCGGCCCGCCGCAGAGACCTTCTACGGCGGCTACGCGGGCGTCTTCCTCGACCCGGACGGCCACGCCTGGGAGATCGCCCACAACCCCGGCTTCCCGCTCGCCGAGGACGGCTCGCTGACCGTCCCCGACCTGGGCGCGTCATGACGCGGAGGCGGGGTGGCCCCCGGTGTCCGGCGGGGGCCACCCGGGTGCGTCAGGAGGGGCGGCGGCGGATCAGGCGGTAGCCGCCGATGGCGGCCGCGGCGGCGAGGAGGCCGCCCGCGGCGGTCCAGGCCCAGCGGTCGGTCCACCAGCCGCCGAACCAGCCGCCGTCCGGCTCCGGCACGGTGGCCGGGGCGGAGTCCGCGTCCTCCTCGCGGGTGCTCTCCGATCCCGCCTCGGGGTCGGTGGCGGTGTCGGCGGAGTCGGTGTCCAGGGAGCCGGCCCGGGAGGTCAGGACCAGCGGGGCGCCCAGCCTGCCGCCCCCGTCGGCGGAGCCGCCCACGGCCTCCGTGCCGACGCTCACCTCGGCCTGGAAGGGCAGACCGAGGTCCTCCTCCGGCAGGTCGGTGGCGGTGAGCCGGATGGAGTAGGCGCCGGGCAGCGGGTCATCCGCCCAGGACTCGGCCCAGGGGCGGACGACCGGCAGGGTGCAGCTCAGCTCCAGGGTCTCGGCGGAGGTGTCGGCGCCGGCGGTGGGCCGGCCGCCGACGCAGGGCTGGAGGCGGCGCAGGCCGTCGTAGAGGTCCACCTGCCAGGTCGCGGGGCCGCTGCGCAGCGCCGGGTCGGGAAGGGTGACCGTGGCGTCCACGGTGATCCGCTGCCCGGCCCCGGCGGGGAAGGTCCAGTACAGGTAGTCGCCGGAGACGGCGGTGGCCGTGCCGGGCCGGTCCTCACCGATGACGCCGGCACTGCGGAAGTCGCCTCCGGCCGCGGCCGGTGCGGTGTCCGTCCCGGTTTCCGGCTCGTGGCTGTCGGCCAGGGCAGGGCCGGCGGTGGGCAGGAGCAGGGCGGCCGTCAGCAGGGCGAGGGCGGCGGGCCGGTGGCCGCGGCGGCCGGGGCCGGTGGGCGTGCCGGTGCCGGTGTCCGTGCCGGTGCCGGTGCCGGTGCCGGCGCGGGGGGCGTGGGCGGGAAGGGGAAGGGAAATCGGCATCAGAAGATCCTCCGGAGGGCGCCCCAGAGCAGACCGGCGAGCAGGCCGGTGACGGTCAGCACCACCAGCGGTACCCAGCCGCGGGCCAGCCCGTGGGAGGCCACGTCGGAGGGGGCGTCCGGTGCTGCGGTGAGGTCGACGGTCAGTTCCACCGGGAGGCCGGGGGTGCGCTGTACGGATTCGGGAGCGGAGAAGGAGGTGGAGAGTTCGAGGCAGATGGTGGCCTCGGCCTCCTCGGCGGCGGGGTACCGCAGGCCGGTGGAGACGACATCGATGCGGCCGTGGCCCGCTTCGCTGCCGCGGGCCAGTTCGCGGCCGTTCTCGTCCAGGGCGCGCAGCAGCACGCCGTAGTCGCGATCGACCGGCCGGTCGGCGGACACGCTGACCGCGGCGCGCAGTTCGCGCCCGGGGGCGAGCTGGACCCGGTACCAGCGGTGCTCCCCGAACTCCTCGCGGTCGCGGTAGACGCCGGCGGTCAGGAGCGGGGCGTCGGCACAGTCGGCGGAGCCCTCGATGACGGTGGGGTTCTCGATGACGATGTTGTCGGCGGTCTGGTCGACGATCTGTTTCAGGCGCTCGGTCAGCTGGTCGGTGTCCTGGACCGCGGTGTAGGTGCCGCCGGTGGCTTCGGCGATGCAGCTCAGCTGTTCGCGCACCTTGGCGTCGGCCGGGGTCAGGCCGAGTGTGTCCACGGTCAGGTGGGTTCCGGAGGCGGCGAGTTCGCGTGCCACGTCGCAGGGGTCCGGCTCCCCGCAGGAGTCCTCGCCGTCGGTGATGAGGACGATGCGGCGGGTGCCCTCGTGGTCGCCGAAGTCCTCCACCGCGCCGCGCAGCGCGTAGCCGATGGGGGTCCATCCGGTGGGGCGCAGGGTGGCCACCGCGGTCTTGGCCTCGGTGCGGTCCACCGGGCCGATGGGGTAGAGCTGGGCGCTGTCCACGCAGCCCTTGGCGATGTCGTCGCCGGGGTAGTCGGCGCCCAGGGTGCGGATGCCGAGGTGCACCTCTTCCGGGACGGCGTCGATGACCTCGTTGAACGCCTGCTGGGCTGCGGCCATCCGGGTGCCGCCGTCGATGTCCTTCTCCCGCATGGAGCCGCTGACGTCCAGCACCAGATTCACCTGGGGCGGGGGTGTGGCGGCCTCGCCGGTGCCGCCGGCGTGTTCGTCCGCATGGGCGGGAAAGGCCCAGGTCAGTACGGCCGCGAACGCCGCGAGAAGGGCGGTCGCGAGCCTTCTTCCTATGATCATTGGGCGGATGATAGGCCCCAGCGGCGGCAGCGCCAAAACGGCGTTCCTTTGGGGTGGTTGGTACCGTTGACAGCCGCCGTCGAGGCTTGCGGATGCCGTTGACGGCCCGCCCAGGGAGAGATTGACGGCGCGTCAACGCCGGTCGTCACCACGGCTGCCGCCACGGCGGTACGGCGTCGCGGCCGGCGGGTGTCAGAGGCCGGCGGGTGTCAGCGGCCGGCGGCGCGAGCGCAGAGCCGCTCCCAGAGCTTCTCCACCCGGACGTCCAGCTCCTCCAGGGTGCCGCTGTTGTCGACGGTGAAGTCGGCCGCGGCCAGCCGCTGCTCCCTGGTGGCCTGGGCCGCCATCCGGGCCCGGGCGTCCTCCTCGGTCATGCCCCTCACCCGGGTCAGCCGCTCCATCCGCACCTCGTCCGGCGCGTCCACCACCACGACCACGTCGAAGTGGCGGCCCAGCCCGTTCTCCACCAGCAGTGGCACGTCGTGCACCACCACGGCGTCCGTCGGGGCGGCGGCCTGCAGTTCGGCCGAGCGGCGCCGCACCAGCGGATGCACGATGCCGTTGAGCGCCTTGAGCCGGTCCGGGTCGGCGAACACCACGGAGGCCAGCCGCTGCCGGTCGAGCGCGCCGTCCTCGGTCAGGATGCCCGGGCCGAACTCCGCGGCAACGGCGGCCAGGCCCTCGGTACCCGGTGCGACCACCTCACGGGCGATCCGGTCGGAGTCGATGATCACGGCGCCGCGCCGGGCCAGCAGCCGCACCACCTCGCTCTTGCCGGCGCCGATGCCGCCGGTCAGTCCCACGTTCAGCATGGCGGCAGGCTACCGGTCCGTAGCATGCCGGCCGCGGCCGGTCCGGTCCCGGTTCCGGCCCCGGTCAGCCGTCCTCGCGGTCGGCGAGAAAGCGTTCGAAGACCTCGCCCAGTTCGTCGGCGGACGGCAGGTCCTGCGACTCCGCCATGAGATTGCCCCGGGTGGCGGCCCCGGCCACCGCGTCGTACTGCTGCTCCAGGCCCCGCACCACCGCGACCAGCTCCGAGTCCCCCTCGGCCAGCTCCCGCTCGATTTCGTTCTGGGTCTTCAGCGCCCGGCTGCGCAGCACATGCGCGGCCTCCGGCAGCACCAGGCCGGTGGCACCGGTGATCGCCTCCAGCACGGCGAGCGTGGCGTCCGGGTAACGGGAGCGGGCCACATAGTGCGGCACATGCGCGGCCATGCCGACCACGTCGTGCCCGGCCTCGATCAGCCGCATCTCCACCAGGGCCGCGGCGCTTCCCGGCACCTGGGCCTCGTCGAACAGGCCACGCTGCCCGGGCACCAGTTCGGCGCGGTTGCCGTGCGGCGTCAGCCCCACCGGACGGGTGTGCGGCACGCCCATCGGAATGCCGTGGAAGTTCACCGCGAGCCGGACCTTGAGCCGCTCCACGATCTGCAGCACGGCGGCCGCGAAGCGGTCCCATTCCACATCCGGTTCCGGCCCGGAGAGCAGCAGGAACGGCTGCCGGGTGGCGTCGTGCAGCAGCCGCAGTTCCAGCCGCGGCGTCTCGTAGGCCGTCCACCGGTCCTTGCGGAAGATCATGGTGGGGCGCCGCGCCCGGTAGTCGACCAGCCGGTCATGGTCGAAGCGGGCGACCGGCGTGCCCGGCCGGGCTCCCTCCAGCAGCCGCTCGACAAGCTGCGCGCCGGTCTCGCCCGCATCGATGAAGCCCTCGAAGTGGTAGAGCAGCACCGGCCCGGCGTTGTCCGAATCGGCGGCGAGCGCCTCGGCCCGCCGCAGGCCCTGGGGGTCCCACGTGTACAAGTCCTGCGGATCGTGCACTGTCACCGCACCCCTTCTGGTCTGCTTCTGGCATCCGGATCAACACGCCGCCTGGCGTGAGCATTCCCTGCCGTCACAGTACGAGGCACGACGACACCAAGGCGTTATGCAATGCGGAAGGACCCGCCCCCCGGAAGAAGGGGGGCGGGTCCTTGCGAGCCGTTCGGATCAGCGGTCCGCGGCCGGCGCGCGCCGGAGCCGGATGCTCAGCTCTGGCCGCCGGCCAGCTTCTCGCGGAGCGCCGCCAGCGCCTCGTCGGAGGCCAGCGCACCGGAGTCGTCGCCCGACTCGGAGGAGTACGAGCCGCCGCCGGACGGGACGTCCGCCGTGCCGCCGCCCGTTTCGGCCGCGGCCTGGGCCTCGGCCTCGCGGGACTTGATCACCTGGGCCTGGTGCTGCTCGAAGCGCGCCTGGGCCTCGGCGTACTGCCGCTCCCACTCCTCGCGCTGCTTCTCGTAGCCGGGCAGCCACTCGTTGGTCTCCGGGTCGAAGCCCTCGGGGTAGATGTAGTTGCCCTGGTCGTCGTAGGACGCGGCCATGCCGTAGAGCGTCGGGTCGAACTCGACCGTCATCGGGTCGGGGCCGAAGACCTCGTTAGCCTGCTTCAGCGACAGGCTGATCCGGCGGCGCTCCAGATCGATGTCGATGACCTTGACGAAGATCTCGTCGTTGACCTGGACGACCTGCTCCGGGATCTCCACGTGGCGCTCGGCCAGCTCGGAGATGTGGACCAGCCCCTCGATGCCCTCGTCCACCCGGACGAACGCGCCGAACGGCACCAGCTTGGTGACCTTGCCCGGGACCACCTGGCCGATCTGGTGCGTACGGGCGAACTGCTGCCACGGGTCTTCCTGGGTCGCCTTCAGCGACAGGGAGACACGCTCGCGGTCCATGTCGACGTCCAGCACCTCGACCGTGACCTCCTGGCCGACCTCGACGACCTCGGAGGGGTGGTCGATGTGCTTCCAGGACAGCTCGGAGACGTGCACCAGGCCGTCCACACCGCCGAGGTCGACGAAGGCGCCGAAGTTGACGATGGAGGACACGACACCCGACCGCACCTGGCCCTTCTGCAGGGTGGTGAGGAAGGTCTGGCGGACCTCGCTCTGGGTCTGCTCCAGCCAGGCACGGCGGGAGAGGACCACGTTGTTCCGGTTCTTGTCGAGCTCGATGATCTTGGCTTCGAGCTCCTTGCCCACGTAGGGCTGGAGGTCGCGGACCCGGCGCATCTCGACCAGGGAGGCGGGAAGGAAGCCGCGGAGGCCGATGTCGAGGATCAGACCGCCCTTGACCACCTCGATGACGGTACCGGTGACGATGCCGTCCTCTTCCTTGATCTTCTCGATCGTGCCCCAGGCGCGCTCGTACTGGGCGCGCTTCTTCGACAGGATGAGGCGGCCTTCCTTGTCCTCCTTCTGGAGGACCAGGGCCTCGATCTCATCGCCGACGGCCACGACCTCGTGCGGGTCGACATCGTGCTTGATCGACAGCTCGCGAGAGGGAATCACACCCTCGGTCTTGTAACCGATGTCGAGCAGGACCTCGTCCCGGTCGACCTTCACGATGACGCCGTCGACGATGTCGCCGTCGTTGAAGTACTTGATGGTCTCGTCGACCGCGGCGAGGAAGGCTTCCTCGGAGCCGATGTCGTTGACCGCAACCTGCGGGGTAGCTACGGCGCTCTCGGTGCTGCTCGTCATGTGGTAAAGGGCTCCGGTACGGACATAAGTCGTAGGTACTGCTTACGCCGAAGGCCCTTGTTCGCACCGCCGAAGCCGGACAGCCTGAGAGACGCTCCTCCGCAGATCTTCCATGAACATCTGAGAATCCCGAGCGCCTCGACAACCGAGGGGACATACAACAGATGCGAGCGCGACCTGCTCCGTCCGAGGCGCGCAAGCCCGCAGCGCGTCTTATAGCATACGGGGGCATTCGGACCTGGTCAACGCGACCATGCCGGGGCGCACCCATGGGACACGATGCCACCGGGGGGCGCACCGCTCCGACCATGCGCCGGTGAGATGCTCCGCCCCGACCGGCGTGGACTCCGGCGTGAGCCCGTCCCCGTCGAGACGACAGACTACTCCCGTGACTCCTGAGCAGGCATTGCGGCAGCTCCCGGTGCGTGCGGCCCTGCCCGCGCTGCGTGACGCCCTGGACCGGCACGGGGCCGCGGTCCTGGCCGCCCCGCCCGGCACCGGCAAGACCACACTGGTCCCGCTGGACCTCGCCGGACTCACCCGTCCGGGGCGGCCGCCCCGGCGTGTCCTGGTCGCCGAGCCGCGCCGGATCGCGGCCCGGGCGGCGGCCCGGCGGATGGCCTGGCTGCTCGGCGAGCGGGCCGGCGGCAGCGGCGGGCACGGCGGCCGGGTCGGCTACACGGTGCGCGGCGACCGCCGGGCCGGCCCGGAGACGGTGGTGGAGGTCGTCACCACCGGCGTGCTGCTCCAGCGGCTCCAGCGCGACCCGGAACTGCCCGGCGTGGACGTGGTGCTGCTCGACGAATGCCACGAGCGGCACCTGGACGCGGACACCGCCGCCGCGTTCCTGCTGGACGTGCGGGCCGCGCTGCGGCCGGAGCTCCGGCTGGTGGCCGCCTCCGCGACCACCGACACCGCGGCCTGGGCGGCGCTGCTGGGCGACGCCCCGGTGGTCACGGCGCAGGGCGCCGCGCATCCGGTGGAGACGGTCTGGGCGCCGCCGCCGCGCCCGGTGCGGCCGCCGCACGGCATGGCCGTGGACCCGGCCCTGCTGGCCCATACGGCCCAGGTGGTGCGGCGGGCGCTGGCCGAGCGGCAGGGCGACGTGCTGTGCTTCCTGCCCGGCGCCGGGGAGATCTCCAAGGTGGCAGCGCTGCTGGCGGACGTGCGGCCGCCGGAGGGCGGCGGCACGGTGCAGGTGCTCGGCGTGCACGGCCGGGCCCCGGCCGAGGTGCAGGACGCGGTGCTGGCGGGCGGTGCGGGCGGTGCGGGCGGCGACCGCCGGCGGGTGGTGCTGGCCACCGCCGTGGCCGAGTCCAGCCTGACCGTGCCGGGGGTGCGGGTGGTGGTGGACTCCGGCCTGGCCCGGGAGCCGCGCACCGACCATGCGCGCGGGCTGGGCGCGCTCACCACCGTCCGGGCGTCCCGCGCCACGGCCGGGCAGCGCGCCGGGCGGGCCGGTCGGGAGGGGCCGGGCACGGTCTACCGTTGCTGGGCCGAGGGCGAGCACGCCCGGCTGCCCCGCTTCCCGTCCCCGGAGATCGCGGTGGCGGACCTGACCGCGTTCGCACTCCACGCCGCCTGCTGGGGCGCGCCGCCCGAGGGCGACCCGGGCCTGGCCCTGCTGGACCCGCCGCCGGCCGGCGCGCTGACCGCGGCACGGGAGGTGCTGCGGGCGGCCGGCGCGCTGGACGGGGACGGACGGCCGACCGGGCGGGGCCGGCGGATGGCCCGGATGGGCCTGCACCCCCGGCTGGCCCGTGCCCTGCTGGACGGCGCGGCCCGGGTGGGTGTCCGGCGGGCGGCCGAGGTGGTGGCGCTGCTGAGCGAGGAACCGCCGCGCTCCTGGGGCGACGACCTGCCGGCCGTGTGGCGCACCGCCCGCCGCTCCGGCACTCACCCCTACGCCGCCCGCTGGCGCCAGGAGACCCGGCGGCTGCGGGCGGCCGTGACCGGGGCCGGTGCCGGGGCCGGGGACGATGCCGGGGACGGAGCCGCGGGCGGTGCCGGGGACGAGACGGGCGGCGCGGGGCCGGACGACGACGGGACGGCGGCCGGGATCGTGGCGGCGCTGGCGTATCCCGAGCGGGTGGCGCGCGAGCGCGCTCCGGGCTCGTATCTGATGGCGTCCGGGACCAGGGCCGAGGTGGCCGGGGGATCGCCGTTGCGGGCCGCCCGCTGGCTGGCGGTGGCCGCCGCCGACCGGCCGGTGGGCGCGGCCGGCGCCCGGGTGCTGCTGGCCGCCCCGGTGGACGGGCAGACCGCCCGGGAGGCGGCCGGCGCCCTGCTCCGGTCCGCCGAAGAGGTCCTCTGGGACCCAGGACGGCGCGATGTGACGGCCCGGCGGGCGGAATGGCTGGGTGCCATCCTGCTGCGCGAGCAGCGCCTCGACGCCCCGGACCCGGAACGGGTGCGGGCCGCGCTGCTGGACGGGCTGCGCCGGGAGGGCGTGGAGGACCTGCTGGAGTGGACACCGGCCGCCCGCGGGCTGCGGCAGCGGATGGCGTTCCTCCACCGCGAGCTGGGCGCGCCGTGGCCGGACGTCTCGGAGGAGGCGCTGGCCGCCGCGCTGGAGGACCACCTGCCGGGCGGTGCGCGCGGCCGTGCCGACCTGCGACGGCTGGATGTGCACCGGCTGCTGACCGCGCTGCTGCCCTGGGCGGACGGCTCGGCGGCACAGCTCGACGAGTGGGCCCCGGAACGGATCGAGGTGCCCTGCGGCTCCCGCGTCCGGGTGGACTACGGCGGGGAACGGCCGGTACTGGCCGTCAAGCTCCAGGAACTGTTCGGCTGGCAGGAGGCGCCGCGGATTGCCGGCGGCCGGGTGCCGCTGCTGGTGCACCTGCTCTCCCCCGCCGGGCGGCCGGTGGCGGTCACCTCGGATCTGGCGTCCTTCTGGCGGGACGGCTACCGCTCGGTGCGGGCCGAGCTGCGCGGCCGGTATCCCCGGCATCCCTGGCCGGAGGACCCGGCCACGGCCCAGGCCACCCGGCGCGCCAGGCCGCGCCGCCCCGCGCCCTGAGCGCGGGGCGGCGGCGGGGGCCGGGGGACGTTGCGCGGGGGACGGGACGCCCGCGGCTCAGACGGCGGTGCGGGTGACGGCGGCCTCCTCGCCGGGGGCGGCGGTGTCCTCCCCGTCGCCCTGCCCGGTCCCGGAGGTCTCCCCCTCCTCCCCGGCGGGGTCGTCCTGGCCGCCGTCCGCCCCGTCCGCCCCGTCCTCGGGGCCGCAGTCCTCGGACGGGTCGGGCTCGCCCTCCTCGCCCTCTTCTCCCTCGCCCTCTTCTTGCTCTGCGTCTTCGTCCTTGTCGTCGCCGCTCTCGCCGCCGGCCGGGGCGCCGGGCTCCGGGTCGGTGGGTTCGGGCTGCTCGGGGGCGGGGTCGGCCGGCTCCGGCTCCTCGGGGGCGGGCTCGGTGGGCCCGGGCTCGCCGGGCTCCGGCTCCTCGGGCCCGGGATCGGCGGGGCACTCGCCGGGGCCTCCCGGGCCGGGAGCGTCCGGGTCGGTCCCGTCCGGGTCCTCGGGATTCACCGGGTCCTCGGGATTCACCGGGTCCTCGGGGCCCGCCGGGTCCTCGGGATTCACCGGCTCCTCCGGGTCCTTCGGTTCGGCCGGTCCGGCCGGGTCCTCCGGGTCGGCCGGCGGCAGCCCCGGGTCCGGCTCGGGCTCCGGCCCGGGCCGTTCTCCGGTGCTCGGTGCGGGCTCCGGCTCCGGCTCGGTCTGCGTGCCGCCGCCAGGCCGGGGCTTCGGCTTGCTGCCGGATGTGCCGGAGCCGCCGGGCTTCTTGGCGGCGGAGCCGGTCTTCTTGCCGCCGCTTCCGCCGCTGCCCTTGCCGCCGGTGCTCCCGTTGCCGGAAGCGGGGACGGAGCTGCCCGGGCCGGGGCTGGCGGGCAGCGCGCCGGTGCCGTCCGGCACCTCGTGACCGCCCTTGCGGTAGTAGTAGTCCAGCCAGGACAGCACGGTGTTCACATAGTGGCGCGAGTAGTTGTAGCTGAGGATGGCCCGGTCCAGGTCGCCCGCGTCGGACAGGTCCCGGTTGTTCGCGCACAGGTAGCGCCCGGCGGCCAGAGCGGCGTCGTAGACGTTGTTGGGGTCCTTGAACCCGTCGCCGTTGCCGTCGGCTCCCCAGCCTGCCCAGGTGGAGGGGATGAACTGCATGGGGCCCACCGCCCGGTCGTAGACCGTGTCGGCGTCCCAGAGCCCGCCGTCGGTGTCGCCGATGTGGGCGAAGCCGTTGCCGTTGAGCACCGGGCCCAGGATGGCCGGGGTGGCGGTTCCCGCCCCGTCCACCGAGCCGCCGCGGGCGTGGCCGGACTCCACCTTGCCGATGGCGGCGAGGAGTTCCCAGTCCAGATGGCACTGGGCGCGGGTCTCGGCCAGGACGGCCTCCGCCTTGCGGTAGGCGTCCAGCACCGTGGCCGGGATACCCGCTTCGGCCGGGCCGGTCACCACCGGGCCGGAGTCCGCGTCCGCCGCGGGGTCGTTCCCCGCCGCGTCGTCCTCCTGGTGCTGCCGCTCCTCCTCCGCCGGGTCCTCCTCGTCCGGCGGAAGGTCGGTGTGGTAGGGGCGCTCGAATATCTCCTGCGCCGCCTCCTCGCCCGGCGGTTCCTCCGCCTCACGCAGGGAACCGCTCAGTTCCTCCGCGAGATCCCCCGCCTGAGAGGTGGTCAGTGCCGCCATGGCTGCGGCGGCCACCGCCGAACCGGAAATGCCCCTGCGGATGCCCCGCATGCCCCGGATGCCTCGCCGTGCCACCCTGTTTCCTCCGTCATGCTGCCGAGCTGGGCCCGAACCGGCCGGAAAATCCGATCGTTTCCGACGGCTCGGACGACACTACGGCACCACGCGGTTCCGGACCAGGACAGGCCGCACAGGTGTCGTGACCGAGGGGCGAACGTCCGGTGAGCACACGGCCCGGCGCATCAGTGCGCGGCCTCCTCCCAGTTGGGCCCGGAGCCCACGGACACGGCCAGCGGGGCGCGCAGTTCGACCGCCCCGGCCATCTCCCGCCGCACCAGCTCCTCCACGGTCTGCCGCTCGCCGGGCGCCACCTCCAGCACGACTTCGTCGTGGACCTGGAGCAGCATCCGGCTGCGCAGGCTCTCCTTGCGCAGGGCCTCGTCCACCCGCAGCATGGCGATCTTCACGATGTCGGCCGCGGTGCCCTGGATCGGGGCGTTGAGCGCCATCCGCTCGGCCATCTCCCGCCGCTGCCGGTTGGAGCTGTTGAGGTCCGGCAGGTAGCGGCGGCGGCCGAGCATGGTCTCGGTGTACCCGGTGACACGGGCCTCGGTCACCACGCGCTGGAGGTAGTCCCGCACGCCGCCGAACCGCTCGAAGTAGGTGTCCATCAGGCCGCGGGCCTCCTCGGGAGTGATGGACAGCTGCTGCGAGAGGCCGAAGGCGGACAGGCCGTAGGCAAGGCCGTAGCTCATGGCCTTGATCTTGCGCCGCATCTCCGGGTCCACCTGCTCCCGGGCGACGCCGAAGACCTGGGAGGCGACCGTGTCGTGCAGGTCCTCGCCGGAGGTGAACGCCTCGATCAGGCCCTCGTCCTGGGACAGATGGGCCATCACGCGCAGCTCGATCTGGCTGTAGTCCGCGGTCAGCAGCGCCTCGTACCCCTCCCCCACCACGAAGGCGCGGCGGATGGCGCGGCCCTCGTCGGTGCGGACCGGGACGTTCTGCAGGTTGGGGTCGGTGGAGGCGAGCCGGCCGGTGGCGGCCACGGTCTGCTGGAAGGTGGTGTGGATGCGCCCGCCCGGGGCGACCGTCTTGATCAGGCCCTCCACCGTGGAACGCAGCCGGGCCTGCTCACGGTGGCGGAGCATCAGCACCGGCAGCTCGTGCTCGGTCTGCGTGGCCAGCCAGGCCAGGGCGTCGGCGTCCGTGGTGTAGCCGGTCTTGGTCTTCTTGGTCCTGGGCAGGGCCAGCTCGCCGAACAGCACCTCCTGGAGCTGCTTGGGGGAGCCGAGGTTGAACTCGTGCCCCACCGAGGCGTGCGCCTCTTGCACGGCCTGCTGCACGGCGGCGGCGAACTGCTGCTCCAGCCGCTCCAGCCAGGGCCGGTCGGCGGCGATGCCGGCCCGCTCCATCCGGGCCAGCAGCCCGGACACCGGCAGCTCCACCTCGTACAGCAGATCACGGGCGCCGACGTCGGCCAGCCGCTCCTGGAGCACCTCGCCCAGGTCCAGCACGGTACGGGCCTGGCGCATCAGGGCGTCCGCCCCGGCGGTCTCGTCCACTCCCAGGGCGAGCTGGCCGCTGCCGGTGTCGGCGGCCGGGGCCAGCTCCCGGCCCAGGAACTCCAGGCTCAGCTCCTCCAGGGCGAAGCTGCGGCGGCCCGGCTGCACCAGATAGGCGGCCAGCGCGGTGTCCATGGTGATGCCCTCGACGCTCCAGCCGTACTCGCCGAAGACCCGGTGCACCTGCTTGGCGATGTGCAGCGCCTTGGGCCGGGACGGATCGGCCGCCCACGCGCCGAAGGCCCGCCTGTCCTCCGCGCCCGTCCGGGACGGTTCGAACCAGACGGCCGGGCCGTCCGCGGAGGCGAGGGCGACTGCGTGGACCGTGCCGGAGCCCAGCCGCCATTCGTCGGCCGTGACCATGCCCAGCGGGCCGGCCGCCTCCGGCCCGGCCAGCCAGGCGGCCAGCTCGCCCGGCTGCTCCAGCATCCGGCCGTCCACCGCCACCCCGCCGGCCGGCTCCGCCGCGGCACCGCTCTCCGCGGCACCCGGGTCCACCGCGAACAGCCGCTCGCGCAGATTGGGGTTGCGGAACTCCAGGGTGTCCAGCAGGACCGTCAGCGCCTCACGGTCGTAGGGCTCCCGGGCCAGGTCGGCCGGGCCGGACGGCAGCTCCACGTCCCGCACCAGCTCGGTCAGCTCCCGGTTGAGCCGCACCGCCTCCAGCCGGGCGCGGAGATTCTCCCCCGCCTTGCCCTTGACCTCTCCGGACCGGTCCAGCAGGGCCTGGAGCGAACCGAACTGGGTGAGCCACTTGGCGGCCGTCTTCTCCCCCACGCCCGGGATGCCGGGCAGGTTGTCCGACGGATCACCGCGCAGGGCGGCGAAATCCGGATACCGCTCGGGCGGCAGCCCGTACTTCTCCGTCACCCGCTCGGGGGTGAAACGGGTCAGCTCCGAGACCCCCTTGGTGGGATAGAGCACCGTGATCCGGTCGCTGACCAGCTGGAGGGCATCCCGGTCGCCCGTCACGATCAGCACCTCGAAACCCTGGCCGGCCGCGCGCGAGGCCAGGGTGGCGATGACGTCGTCCGCCTCGAAGCCCTCGACGGCGAACCGCGGCACCCGCATGGTGTCCAGCAGCTCACCGATCAGCTCCACCTGGCCGCGGAACTCGTCCGGCGTGGCGGAACGGGTGGCCTTGTACTCGTCGAACCGCTCCGAGCGCCACGTCTTGCGGGAGACGTCGAAGGCGACCGCCAGATGCGTCGGCTCCTCGTCACGCAGGGTGTTGGCCAGCATGGAGGTGAAGCCGTAGATGGCGTTGGTGGGCTGCCCCACGGCGGTGGTGAAGTTCTCCGCGGGCAGCGCGAAGAACGCCCGGTACGCCAGGGAGTGCCCGTCCAGCAGCATCAGACGGGGCGGCTTCCCCGGTGCCTCGGGTGCCTGCGGTGCGGTCTCGGGTGCGGTCGTGCGCGCGTTCTCAGCCACGCAAGGCATCCTCCCACGGACCACTGACAGCCCCGCCGCGGCGCATCCCGGCCCGCACCGCCGCCGCCCGGCCGCACCCCCCGCCGCCCGGCCGCACCCCCGGCGCGGGGCGGCCCCCGGTGCACCGCCCGCACGCTCTGCATGCGGCGGGGCCGGTCCCGGCAGGCCCCGCGGCATGCGACCATCGGGCAGTCCGCCCGCAGTCGCCCGCCCCGCCCCGCACGCGCCGGAAGGAGCACGCATGCCGGCCAAGCCGCCCGCCGAGGACCCGGTCCAGGACGCACCGGAGGTCTCCGCACCCCCCGCATCCGCGGCCGGCCTGCCGGCCGTCGCCCGCAGCCTGCGCATGGCCCATCGCCAGATGGGCGCCCGGCGCACCGCCCTCACCCTGCTCCACGTCAACCAGCACGACGGCTTCGACTGCCCCGGCTGCGCCTGGCCCGAGCCGGACCGCCCGCACACCGCCGAGTTCTGCGAGAACGGCGTCAAGGCGGTCGCCGAGGAGGCCACCGTGCGCCGGGCCGGCCCGGACTTCTTCGCCCGCCACGCACTGGCGGACCTCGCCCGCCGCTCCGGCTACTGGCTGGGCCAGCAGGGCCGGCTCGCCGAGCCGATGTACCTGGCCGAGGGCGCGACCCACTACCGGCCGGTGTCCTGGGAACGGGCGCTGTCCCTGGTGGCCGCCGAACTGACCGCCCTGGACTCCCCCGACCAGGCCCTGTTCTACACCTCCGGCCGCACCGGCAACGAGGCCGCCTTCCTCTACCAGCTCTTCGCCCGCTGCTTCGGCACCAACAACCTGCCCGACTGCTCCAACATGTGCCACGAGTCCTCCGGCTCCGCCCTGGCCGAAACCCTCGGCGTGGGCAAGGGCAGCGTGCTGCTGGAGGACCTCTACCGGGCCGATCTGATCATCGTCGCCGGACAGAACCCGGGCACCAACCACCCCCGGATGCTCACCGCCCTGGAGCGCGCCAAGGCGGCCGGAGCCCGCATCATCACCGTCAACCCGCTCCCCGAGGCCGGGCTGCGCCGCTTCAACAACCCGCAGACCGCGCGCGGCCTCGCCGGACGCGGCCCCGAGCTGACCGACCTCTTCCTCCAGATCCGCATCGGCGGCGACCAGGCCCTGTTCCGGATGCTGGGCGCGCTGCTGCTGCGCGCCGCCGAACAGGACGGCCGCACCGACGCCCTCGACCACGACTTCCTCACCCGCCACACCCACGGCTTCGAGCAGTACGCCGAGGCCGCCCGGGCCACCGGCTGGGCGGAGACCCTGGCCGCCACCGGCCTGGCCCGGGAGGACATCGAGGCCGCGCTGCGCATGGTGCTGGACGCCCGCTCCGTCATCGTCTGCTGGGCCATGGGCCTCACCCAGCACAAGCACTCGGTGCCCACCATCCGCGAGGTGGTCAACTTCCTGCTGCTGCGCGGCAACGTCGGCCGCCCCGGCGCCGGGGTCTGCCCCGTGCGCGGGCACAGCAACGTGCAGGGCGACCGGACCATGGGCATCACCGAGCGCCCCGCACCCGCCTTCCTGGACGCCCTGGAGAAGGAATTCGGCTTCGCGCCCCCGCGCGCGCCCGGCCTGGACACCGTCGGCTCCATCCGGGCGCTGCGCGACGGCCGGGCCCGGGTGTTCTTCGCGCTCGGCGGCAACTTCGTCTCCGCCGCCCCCGACACCGAGGTCACCGAGGACGCCATGCGCCGCGCCCGGCTGACCGTGCACGTGTCCACCAAGCTCAACCGCTCCCACGTGGTGCCCGGCGCCCGCGCCCTGATCCTGCCCGCCCTGGGCCGCACCGAGCGCGACGAACGGGACGGCACCGAGCGGTTCGTCACCGTGGAGGACTCCATGGGCATGGTGCACGCCTCGCGCGGCCGGCTCGCCCCGGCCTCCCCCTCCCTGCTGTCCGAAGTGGAGATCGTCTGCCGGCTGGCCCGCCGGGTGCTCGGCCCGGACCACCCGCTGCCCTGGGAGGAGTTCGCCCGCGACTACGCGGCGGTACGGGACCGCATCGCCCGCGTGGTGCCCGGCTTCGAGGACTTCAACGAGCGGATCACCCGGCCCGGCGGCTTCGCCCTCCCGCACGCCCCGCGCGACGAGCGCCGCTTCCCCACCGCCACCGGCAAGGCCAACTTCACCGCCGCCCCGGTGGAGCACCCCCGGGTGCCGGAAGGCCGGCTGCTGCTCCAGACCCTCCGCTCGCACGACCAGTTCAACACCACCGTCTACGGGCTGGACGACCGCTACCGGGGCGTGCGGGGCGGCCGCCGGGTGGTGTTCGTGCACCCCGAGGACGCCCGGCGGCTCGGCCTGGCCGACGGCTGCTACGCCGACATCAGCAGCGAGTGGGAGGACGGCCGGGAACGCACCGCCCCCGGCTTCCGGGTGATCCACTACCCCACCGCCCGCGGCTGCGCCGCCGCCTACTACCCCGAGACCAATGTGCTGGTCCCGCTGGACGCCACCGCCGACATCAGCAACACCCCGGCCAGCAAGTCCCTGGTGGTGCGGCTCACACCGGCCGCCGGCTGAGCGCTGGCTTAGGCTGCGCACAGATCACGGAACCGCACGAGGCGATCGGAGCCAGACCCATGGGCGAGTACATCCCGCAGGCCGCACCGCACACCGGCCCGGACGGCGACGCGGACGGCGGCGGGAACGGCGGCGGGAACGGCGGCGGGGCGCCCGTGTTCCCACAGGAGATCCTGCGGCAGTGGGCCGGGCTGGGCATCGACCTGCCCGCCCTGTTCTCCGCCGGCGCGCTGGGCAACCGCATGGGCCTGACCGTGCTGGAGGCATCCCCCGACAAGGTCGTCGGCACCCTGCCGGTCACCGGCAACACCCAGCCCTACGGGCTGCTGCACGGCGGCGCCTCCGCCGTGCTCGCCGAGACCCTGGCCTCGGTCGGCGCCATGCTGCACGGCGGCCCGCACAAACTGGCCGTCGGCGTGGACCTCAACTGCACCCACCACCGCGCGGTGCGCACCGGCACCGTCACCGGCACCGCCACCCCGGTGCACGCCGGCCGCACCTCCGCCACCTACGAGGTGGTCATCACCGACGACGACGGGCGGCGGGTCTGCAGCGCCCGCCTGACCTGCGCGCTGCGCGACAACCCGGAGGTGCCGCGCGCGTAACGGGCCGCACCCAGGACGGGACGGCCACGGGCCGGGACGCGTCACGCGTCCCGGCCCGCCGCATCGGGCGGCCGGCATCCCGGCGGCCGGCCGCTCAGCCGCGCTCGGCCCCGGCCCCCTCCCCGGACGGAAGGTGCTCGGCCTCCACATGCTCGCCCAGATAGGCCGCCCGGATCCGCGGATCGGACAGCAGCTCCCCGGCCGGCCCCGACATCACCAGCTCCCCGGTCTCCAGCACATAGCCCCGGTTCGCCAGCTGGAGCGCCTGGGTGGCGTTCTGCTCCACCAGCAGCAGCGTGGTGCCCTGCTCGTTGATCTCCCGAAGGATCTCGAAGATCTGCTGCACGATCAGCGGCGCCAGGCCCATCGACGGCTCGTCCAGCAGCAGCAGCTCCGGCTTGCCCATCAGCGCCCGCCCGATGGCCAGCATCTGCTGCTCACCGCCGGACAGCGTGCCCGCCACCTGCTTGCGCCGCTCCTGGAGCCGCGGAAAGAGCGCGAACACCCGCTCCAGGTCCGCCGGATCGGGGCGGCGCAGCCGGTAGGCGCCCATGTTGAGGTTCTCCAGCACGGTCATCCGGTCGAAGACCCGCCGGCCCTCCGGCACGTGCCCCAGCCCGAACCGCACCAGCTGGTGCGACTTGATGCCGTCGATCCGCTCGCCGTGCAGCAGCACCTCGCCCGAGCGCGGCGCCAGCATGCCCGACACGGTCTTCAGCGTGGTCGACTTGCCCGCGCCGTTGGCGCCCAGCAGGGCCACCACCTCGCCCGGGTGCACCACCAGATCGACGCCCTTCAGCGCCTCGATCGAGCCGTAGGCCACATGCAGGCGGCGCAGCTCCAGCAGCGGCACCCCGGCGGGCTCCTTCTCCAGCGACGGCTTCGACGTCATGCCCGCTCCTCGCCCTCGTCGCCCCGGCCGGACTCCGGCCCGGCCCCGGAGCCCCGCTCCGGGTCCCGGTCCTGCTGCTCCCGTGCCTGCTGCTCCTGCTGCTCCTGCCCGGCCAGCATCTCGGTCACCACCGCGGAGTCCTCCTCCGCCGACGACCCCAGATAGGCCTCGATCACCGCCGGATCGCGCTGCACCTCGCCCGGCGTGCCCTCGGCGATCTTCCGGCCGAAGTTCAGCACCATCACCCGGTCCGCCACCGACATCACCAGCCGCATGTCGTGCTCGATCAGCAGCACACTCACCGCCAGCTCCACGTTGATCCGGCGGATCAGCTCCTCCAGATCCCGCTTCTCCGTCGGGTTGGTGCCCGCGGCCGGCTCGTCCAGCAGCAGCAGCTCCGGCTCGGTGGCCAGTGCCCGGGCGATCTCCAGCCGCCGCTGCTCGCCGTAGCTGAGCGAGGAGGCCAGCTCGTTCAGCCGGTGCCCCAGCCCCACGAACTGCATCACCTCGTGCGCCCTGCGGTCGCTGTCCCGCTCCGCCCGCCGGGCGTGCGGCAGCCCCAGCATGATCGACACCGGGTCCGTCTTCTGCCGCGTCTCCACGGCGATCTTGACGTTCTCCAGCGCGGTCAGCGCACCGAACAGCCGGATGTTCTGGAAGGTGCGGGCCACGCCCAGCCGGGACACCCGGAACGGCTTGCGGCCCCGCAGCTCGAACTCGCCGCCGCGCCGCGGCCGGTACCGGATATGCCCCTCCTGCGGCACATAGGCACCGGTCAGCGAGTTGAACAGGGACGTCTTCCCCGCCCCGTTCGGCCCGATCACCGCCAGCACCTCACCCCGGCACATCCGCAGATCCACCCGGTCCAGGGAGGTCAGCCCGCCGAACCGCAGAGTCACCCCGGAGACGTCCAGCACATGGCCGTCCGCCGTCGCCGGGCCGGCAGCGCCACCGGGCCCGTCCGCCGCCCGCTTGACCATCTCGGTCGTCATACCTTCCTGCCCTCCGACGTACTCAGCGCATCCGCTCCGCCGGTACCCTCCTCGGCCATCTCCAGCTCGCGTCTGCGCCGCCGGGACGGCAGCAGACCCTGCGGGCGGTAGATCATCATGACCACCAGCAGCGCGCCCAGATACATGTACCGGTCCTGCGCCGGCACCCAGTCCCGCAGCGCCTCCGGCAACCAGATCAGGATCGCCGCGCCCAGCAGCACACCCGGAATCGAGCCCATCCCGCCGAAGATCACATACGACAGCACCAGAATGGAGAACAGCAGCACGAACAGCTCGGAGTTGATGTATCCCAGCTTGCTCGCGTAGATCACCCCGGCCACACCCGAGGTGGAGGCCCCGATGGCGAACGCCAGCAGCTTGAAGCGCACCGTGTCCACCCCGGTCGCGGCGGCCGCCACCTCGTCCTCCCGGATCGCGGTCCACGCCCGGCCCACCCGGGAATGCTCCAGCCGCACGAAGAGGAAGATCAGCAGCACGATCACGGCCAGCAGGAGCCAGTAGTACGGCTTGGTGTCCAGACCCCAGCGATAGCTGAAGAAGCCCAGATCGATTTCGAACCGGTCCACCGAGGCACCCGAGGTACCACCCGTCACCTCACGCCAGTTCTTGGCCGCCAGGTACACGATCTCGTGGAAGCCCAGCGTCACGATCGCCAGATAGTCGCCGCGCAATCGCAGCGTCGGCGCGCCCAGCAGTACACCGGCGACCAGACAGGTCACCACCGCGATCGGGATCACCAGGAAGTTGTTCAGCACCACCGGCGGCTCCACCGGCAGCGAACCCGTCCAGAACGCCGCGCTGTAGGCGCCGATCGCGAAGAAGGCGATGAAGCCCAGATCCAGCATGCCGGCCCAGCCGACCACCACGTTCAGGCCGATCACCAGCAGCACATAGATGCCGATCTGGTCCACCAGCACCGTCCGCCAGTAGGGCGTCACCAGCAGCGGCAGCACCACCAGGAACACCGCCACCGCGGTCAGCACCAGCCAGCGCACCAGGGGCCTGCCCCGCCACGCCTCCCGGCCCTGGGACAGCGGACCGGACGACGCCGACCGCGCCTGCTCCCTGGTCCACGACCAGGCCGCGCCGATCTGCTCGCTGACGAACTCCCGCATCACCCAGACCAGCAGGGCGGCGCCCAGCCAGATCCACATCCCGGTGCCGGTGGTGTTCTCCTTCAGCGCCAGGAAAATGTCCGAGCTCGTGCCCTCCCGGCCGGTGACCTGCGCACCGACCAGGGCCGTGCCCAGCAGCGCCGCCAGCCGCCGCCACCGCGGCTGCTGGTACCAGCGGGTGGCGCGCAGCCTCACCGCCGCCGACATGTCCGGGCCGCCGCCGTCGCCGCCGCCCGGACGCTTGGAAACCGTCGTCGCTGTCATGCCGCCCTCGCAACCCGCTCGCCGAGAATGCCGGTCGGCCGGAACATCAGCACCAGCACCAGGGCGGCGAACGCGCCCACGTACCGCCACGCGTCACCGAACACGTCGACCGTGAACGCCTCCACCACGCCGAGCAGCAGCCCGCCGAGCATGGCTCCGCGCACATTGCCGATGCCGCCGAGCACTGCCGCGGCGAACGCCGTGATGCCCGGCAGAAAGCCCATGGTGGGAAAGACCTGCACATTGGTGCCGAACAGAAAACCGGCCACCCCGCCCATCAGGCCGCCCAGCACAAAGGTGCGGGAGACCACCTTGTCGATGTCCACGCCCATCAGCGAGGCCACCTCCGGGTCCTGGGCCACCGCCCGGATGCCCGACCCCAGCTTGGTGCGGTTCACCACGTAGTCGACCCCGAACAGCATCACCACCGCCGAGCCGAGGATCAGCAGCTGGGTGATGTTCAGCGAGGTGCCGAAAACGGTCAGGACCCGCTTGTTCTCGTACGTCGACGGCATCGGCACGGCGTTCCGGCCGAAGATCTTGCCCGCCAGGTTGTAGAGGAAGAACGAGGCGCCGATCGCGGTGATCAGGAAGACCAGCCGTGGCGCCCGGCGTCTGCGCAGCGGCCGGTAGGCCACCTTTTCCAGGAAGTACGCCACGGTGCCGCCGAGCGCCGCACCGCCGAGGATGCCCAGCAGCACATAGCCGACGGACTGCAGTCCGGAGGGGTCGGCGACGGGTGCCACCAGGGTCAGGACGATCAGGCCGCCGAAGCCGCCCGACATGAAGACTTCACTGTGCGCGAAGTTGAGCAGTTGGAGAACGCCGTAGACAAGTGTGTAACCGATGGCGATCACGGCGTAGAGAGAGCCGAGCACCAGTCCCAGGACGAAGACGTCCCAGATGTCGTTGATGGTCATCGAGGGCACATCCTTGTGAGGCACCGCCGCCGGGCCGGCTCGGCCGGGGACGGCGGTGGACAGCGGAGCGGCGGGGCGTGGGATCGGCCACGCCCCGCCTCAGCACGCGTTGGAGCGGGGAAACAGGCCGGCGTCAGCCGCCGGTCACCTCCGTGATGTCCCCGAGCGACGTGATGGCACCGCCGGTCACCTGGTACATGTAGATGCCCGCGCCGTTGTACTCACCGGTCTCGGTGAAGCTCAGCGTCTTGGCCACACCCTCGTGGGTGCCGGCCGCCAGCGCCTCGTAGACCGACTTGGCATCCGCGCCGTCGCCCAGCTCGGCGACCGCCTCGATGATCATCTTCGTGGCGTCGTAGGCCTCGGGCGAGTAGGTGCCCGGCTCGGCGTCGAACGCGGCCTTGTACCGGTCGATGAAGCTCTGGCCGGCCTCGTCCGTGGTCAGGTCACGGCAGGGGCAGCTCAGGTACCAGTTCTCGGCGGCGGCCCCGGCCAGGGAGACGAACTGCGGGTCCTTGACACCGTCGCCGCCGAGCCCGATGCCCTCGTAGCCGGCCTCGTTCAGCTTCACCGCCAGCGGGCCCGCCTGCGAGTAGTAGCCGGTGTAGGCCACCGCGCCGGCTCCGGACTCCACCACGGTGCGGGCGATGCCGCTGTGGTCCACGGTGTCGGCCGGGACGCTCTCCCGGACCACCTCGACACCGGCCTCCTCCAGGTGCTGCTGGGCCACGTCGGCCAGCCCCACCGCGTAGTCGTCGGTGTCGTCGATGAGCACCGCCTTGGCGATGTCCTGGGAGACGAAGAAGTCGGCGATCGCCTTGCCCTGCTCGGCGTCGCTCGGCACGGCGCGCAGGAAGGTCTTGAAGCCCTTCTCGGTCAGGTCGGGGCGGGTCGCCGACGGGGTCAGCGCGGCGATGCCGGCCTCGCCGTAGTTCGGCGCCGCGACCTCGGCGGCACCGGAGAAGGCCGGGCCGACCACGGCGATCACGCCGGCGTCGATGGCCGACTGGGCGGCGGCGGTCGCCTTGCCCGGCTCGCCGCCGTCGTCCGCCTCGAAGAGCTCGAACTTGACGTCGTACTCGCCGGACTCGTTCGCCTCGTCGATGGCCAGCTGGACGCCGTTGACCATGTTGACGCCGAGCTGGACGTTGGGCCCGGACAGGGGCCCCTGGTAGGCGATCTTGAACGTCGCGCCGTCCCCGCCGCCGCCTCCGCCTCCACTGCCACCGTTGCTGTCATCACTGCAGGCGGTGAGGGCGAGGGCACCGATCGCGAACGGTATCGCGAGTTTCGCGAGCCTCTTGGTGAGCATGCAAACCCCCTGGACGAGTCCAGATCAGACGTCACCGCACGGGACCCGTGCTCAGGCGCACACTGGTGCGGCGTGCAGCGGAATCTATTGCCTTCACACAGATCACACATAGACGGTCGAACCAGATGTGATCGCCTCGTGACCTCCGCCATGTGCCGGAAACAGAACGCGGCACTCCGCTGAGCGGACATCCGCCCCGACTCCCCCGCACACCGCCCGTACCACCAAAACCGCTGATCAGCCGGGCACTTCAAGCCCTGCCCAGGCACCGGCGACAGCAAACGGGAGCGCTCCGGATTCCGCAATCCGAGACGCTCCCGCTTGTCGTGACCAGAACAGCGATTTGCGGCTGTTACTAAGGTGCGTTCACTTCTTTTGCTGCTGACGCCGTTCTTCGGCATCGGCGAGAATTGCCTCCGCCACCTGCTTCATGGACAGCCGCCGGTCCATCGAGGTCTTCTGAATCCAGCGGAAGGAGGCGGGCTCGGTCAGCCCGTACTGGGTCTGCAGCACACTCTTGGCCCGGTCCACCAGCTTGCGGGTCTCCAGCCGCTGGGTGAGATCGTCGACCTCGGCCGAGAGCGCCTTCAGCTCCGTGAAGCGGGAGACCGCGATCTCGATGGCGGGCACCACATCGCTCTTGGAGAACGGCTTCACCAGATAGGCCATGGCCCCGGCGTCCCGGGCCCGCTCGACCAGCTCCCGCTGGGAGAAGGCGGTCAGCATCAGCACCGGCGCGATGTTGTCGCCGGCGATCTTCTCGGCCGCCGAGATGCCGTCCATCACCGGCATCTTCACGTCCAGAATGACCAGGTCCGGCTTGTGCTCCCGGGCCAGGTCCACGGCCGTCTGGCCGTCCCCGGCCTCGCCCACCACGGTGTAGCCCTCTTCTTCGAGCATCTCTTTCAGGTCGAGCCGGATCAGCGCCTCGTCCTCGGCGATGACCACACGGGTGGTCTCCGGCGGTACGTGGGCGCTGGACTGTTCTGCCTCAACCGCCTCAACGGAAGGCTCAGGGACGTCGGCGGTGCTCACAATGCTCCTCAGCTCATGCCAACCGGGCATGAACGACTGTACCCAGTCGCTCGCTGCCCGTGTGAGCCGGTAGACTGCGCCCTGGCTTTGCCAGGCCGGGTTGGCGGAATCAGGCAGACGCCGAGGTCTCAAACACCTCTGCCCGCAAGGGCGTGCGGGTTCGAATCCCGCACCCGGCACTCATGATCACCGGTCCGGGTGAAAGACGGCCGGTTCCTTCGGCACCCCACGGGTCTCGTGCAACGCTTAGCTCATGGAGCAGTACCCACCGTCCGTCCGCTCCGCGGCCCTGGCCATGATCCGCCAGGGCGCTTCCTACGCCGACGTGACCGAGCGCTTCGGCGTCCCGCGTGGCACTCTCGGCTGGTGGCGGTCGCAGGAGCGTCGCGCCCTCGGTATTCCGGTACCGGATCACCGTCCCGACTGTCCCAGGTGCCAGGGCCGCCCGTTCGGCCACAGCGCGTACAGCTACCTGCTCGGCCTGTACCTCGGAGACGGCCACATCATCTCCCGGGGCAAGCAGCACCACCTGTCCCTCTTCTGCTCCGCCCGATGGCCTGGCCTGGTCCAGGCGGCAGAAGAGGCGATGCAGGCCGTGATGAGCCGGCCAAGGATCAGCCGACGGACCCGGAACGGCTGTGTCGAGGTCAAGTCGTTCTCACGGCACTGGGTGTGCATGTTCCCGCAGCACGGTCCCGGCAGGAAACACGAGCGGCGGATCGTGCTGGAGTCCTGGCAGGAGACCATCGTGGACGAACACCCGTGGGAATTCGTCCGCGGCCTGATCCACTCGGACGGGAGCAGGGTCACGAACTGGGTGGTGCGCACCATTGGCGGGGAACCCAAACGCTATGAGTACCCGAGATACTTCTTCACCAACACCTCCGTCGACATCATGGCGCTTTTCACCGGCACACTCGACAGGCTCGGTGTCGAATGGCGAAGCCTGCGCCAGCACCGCAGGGCCGTGACCGTCTCCATCGCACGGCGGGAGTCGGTGGCGCTGCTGGATGCGCGTGTCGGGGCGAAGTACTGATCAGGGGGCGGGGTCGGGCTGGCGGGGGACGGTGAGGGCCTGCTCGGACCCGCCCGCCGGTCCGGCGGGAGCGGTCTCCGGCCCGGCACCGGGCCCGTAGGCCTCGTGCGGCGGGGTGTTGAGCCACAGGCGGCGGCCGACGACCAGCCAGATGATCCAGGAGGCGGCGATGAAGCCGGTCAGCCCGACCAGGGTGTTGGAGAGGAACTCCCCGACCGGGACGGGCTCCACGGTGGCCTTGTCGACCCAGTGGGGGCCGTTCCAGTTCCAGTCCATGGGCGCGCCCTCGATGAACCGGGCCCAGCCGGTCCAGGCGAAAATGCGGCAGGCCCCGTAGAGGAAGTACGCCCGGTAGCAGGCGAGCATCACCCGGTCGGACATGTGCAGGCGGCGCCGGAACCAGCCCCAGGCGGGGTCGGAGGTGACGACGCTGTGGAAGAAGTACTGCGCGCGCAGGGCCTTGAAGCTGAACAGCACGAGGACGAGCCAGAAGAGATCCCAGACCAGTCCCAGGCTGCCGTAGTAGGCGGCGGCGTCGCCGTAGCGGCCTGCCTGGGCGGCGTAGGCCCACATGCTGACGGTGTACTGCTGATCGGTGAACGGGAAGAAGACCATGGTGCCGACGCTGTCGAAGATGTCGGTCAGCACATGGGCGGCGGTGCCGATCAGCAGGCCGAGGGACCATTCGCGGCTCTTGAAGACCCACAGCACCAGCAGGGAGATCACCACGGCGTACATCAGGGAGTGGGTGGGGCCGACGCCGGGCCAGCCGCGGTGGTACTCCCAGGGATTGTCCTGCGCCTGGAGGACGAAGCCGCCGAGCTGGATGCCGTAGACCGGCAGCTTGGTCAGCATGTCCGGGGAGAGGCAGCCGATCAGGATGGCCAGGAAGGACACCTTGACCTTGGTGTGCTTGTGCAGCAGATAGCTTTCGAGTTCGTGGGCGGCCCAGCTCACCGCGTCTCCTCCCCGGAGCCGGTGCGGCTCTTGCGGCGGCGGTCGGCGATCCACCCGGCCACGGCGACGCACACGATGGTGATCGCCGGGCCGGACAGCCAGTTGAGGATCGGTGTGGTGAACAGCGCCCCGCCGACCAGGAGGATGAACACGGCCGCGGCATAACCCGCCTTCTCGGCCGGTCCGGTGCGGTGTACCGGTCCGGCGGGCGCGGCTCCCGGCGCCTGCGGGTCCGTGGTGGTGGTCATCGGTGTGTTCTCCCCCTGGGCGGTCGCGGCGCCGCCGTCACCCCGGCGGCTCGCTGTCCATACTCGGTATGCGGCTCGCCGGGCATCATACTGGGATGCTCACAACTCCCAGGGGTGGGTGTCGAGGTAGGTCCCGGCGCGTCCGGCGTCCCAGGCGCCGTCGGCGACGACGATGCGGTAGCGGTAGGCGAAGGTGTCGCCGGGGGCCAGTGCGAACTCGTCGAAGAACGCCCAGGAGAAGGCGACGGTGGGCCAGGGGGTGGAGCGCACGAACCAGTGCGAGGGGTGGATCGAGCCTTCGTTCTCCGGGTGGTGGGAGAAGAGCAGGGTGGAGTGGCCGTCGGTCTCGTCGTGTTCGGCGGTGAAGCCCAGCCAGGGGGCCTGGGCGGCGGGGGTGCCCATGACGTTCTCGTCGGTGTCCGGGCCCTTGGGGGTGAGGACCTGGCCGCCGGTGAAGTCGCGCGGGCCGCGCCACTGGAGGCCGGTGTAGCCGGCCATGTGGCGGCCGGCGGTGGTGGGGCTGCCGAAGCGGAGGGGTTCGCCGTCACCGCGCACATTGGTCAGCGCGATGCCCCATTCGAGGATCCAGGCGCCTTCGGCGGGGTCGGCGGAGTGCACGGCGAGGGTGCGCTGTTCCTGGGCCCATTCCTGGCCGCCGTGGTTGATCCAGGTGAGGGATTCGGCGAGGTGGACGCGGTGCGGGTGGGCGTCGACGGCGGTGAAGCCGTTGTGCCGCATCCAGCCGACGCGTTCCGGGATGCGCTGGTATCCGGCGGGGTGGATGTAGGAGTTGCCGCCCCAGAAGTTCTGCTCGGAGAGGTGACTGGCGGTCATCTGGATGCCCTTGTGCCAGCGGTGGTCGCTGGGGCGGTAGCCGGTGACCACGTGTCCGGAGAGGGTGCGCACGGGGTGGGCGTAGGGCTTGCGGGATTCGTAGGGCTCGGGGTCGGGGCGGTAGACGTAGGAGAGGATCTCGACCGGTTCTCCGCCGCCGGGTGCGGTGGCCCGGACGGCGACGCGTTCGCCGTGGGTGTGGGTGACGGTCAGCTGTGCGGTCACAGTGTCGCGGCCTCCTTCGGCGCCCGTCCCGGCGCCCAGTCGGGGTGGTTGCCGTGCATGGCGTGGTAGTGGGGGTCGTCGGGGGTGATCTCGCCGGCCCGGACGGTGGCGCCGGTGAAGGCGGCCTTGTAGAGGGCGGCGTTGAACTCCAGGGTGCGGCGGGCGTCGTGGCCGCTGGAGGGCGGGCGGGTGCCGGTGCGCATGGCGGCGAGGATGCCGGCCAGCTGGGCCGCGTGCGAGCTGGGGGTGTCGCCGTCGGGGGTGCGCCAGCGGGTGACCAGGGTGGTGTCGTCGAGGCCGGGGCGCGGGGTGTAGACCCAGTCGTCGTTGGTGTGGCCGTAGAGGTGGGTGAGTTCCACGGTGGCCTCGGCGCAGTCGATGCGGATGCGGCTGACCTCGTCCGGGGAGAGCACGCTGTTGACGACGGTGGCCAGGGTGCCGCCGGAGAAGCGGACGAGGGCGGTGGAGACGTCCTCGGTCTCGATGCCGTGGTGGACCAGGCGGGCGGCCATGGCGCGGATCTCGGTCCAGTCGCCGAGGAGGTGGAGCAGCAGGTCGGTCTGGTGGATGCCGTGGCCCATGGTGGGGCCGCCGCCCTCGCTGGCCCAGCGGCCGCGCCAGTCGACGGCGTAGTAGTCGGCATCGCGGTGCCAGGTGGTCTGGCAGTGGGCGACCAGGGGGGTGCCGAGGTGTCCGTCGCGCAGCAGGGTGCTGGCGTGGACCGCGCCGGAGCCGTAGCGGTGCTGGGCGACCACGGCCGTGTAGGGGCCGCCGTCGGCTTCGGCGGCGGCGATCTCGTCGAACTCGGCGAGGGAGAGGCAGAGCGGCTTCTCGCACCAGACCCAGGCGCCGGACCGCAGGGCGGTGAGGGCCTGGCGGTGGTGCAGGGCCGGGGGTGTGCCGAGCAGGACCAGGTCGGGGTGGGCGCGCTCCAGCATGGTGGCCAGATCGGAGTAGCCGGCCGGGGTGCCGAGGGCGGGGTGGTCGGTTGCCGCCGCGGTGGTGAAGGCATCGAGGCGGACGGGGTCGATGTCGACGGCGGCGACGAGTTCGACGTCGGCGGCGTGCGCGGCCAGGGCGGGCAGATGAGCGCCGGTGACGATGGCGCCGGTGCCGACGACGGCGGCGCGGATGCGGGCTGGTGGTGCGGCCATGGGGATGTGCGGCTCCTGGGCGATGGGCGGCGGCTGCGGAAACCAGAGGGATAGCAAGCGCTTACCACCACCCCATCACGCACCCTGCGCGCGGCGCAAGACCACGGCGGCAAGCGCCTCCGCCGGCCGGGCCGCCCGGTCGAACCGCGACCGGGGGAGAACAGGGAAAGAGAAGAGGAGGGGTGGGGAGTGGTGGGGAGGGGAAAGGCAGAAAGGGAGAACGGGAGAGGAGGCAGGCCCGGGCCGCCGCGCCGTCCCGCGCCGCGCGCTCCCGGCGGCCGGGCCGCGCCCGGAGGCGCGGCGCGGCAGAGGCCGGGTCAGTGGTGCGGGCGCGGGAAGCCGGGCCGAGGTGCCCGGCGGCGGGGCCGGGCGGCGCGGATGCTCAGCGTTCGCCGATGCGGAGGACCTGGACCATGTTGGTGGCGCCGGGGACCATGGGCGGCGAGCCGGCGGTGACCACCACCACGTCGCCCGTCTCGCAGCGGCCCATCCGGGTCAGCCGCTCGTCCACCATGGCGATCATGGCGTCGGTGGAGTCCACGCAGGGCACCAGATGGGTCTCCACGCCCCAGGTCAGGGCGAGCTGGTTGCGGGTGGAGCGGCGCGGGGTGAAGGCGATGACCGGAATGGGCGAGCGGTAGCGGGAGAGCCGCCGCACGGTGTCCCCGGAGAGAGTGAAGGCGACCAGCAGCCGGGCGCCGAGGAAGTCGCCGATCTCGGCGGCCGCGCGGGCCACCGCCCCGCCCTGGGTGTGCGGCTTGGTGGATTCGGTCAGCGGCCTGAGCCCGGCGGCGAGCACGTCCTCCTCGGCGGCCTCCACGATCCGGGCCATGGTGCGGACCGTCTCCAGCGGGTAGCGGCCGACGCTGGTCTCGCCGGAGAGCATCACCGCGTCGGTGCCGTCCAGCACGGCGTTCGCCACGTCGGACGCCTCGGCCCTGGTGGGGCGCGAGGCGTCGATCATGGAGTCCAGCATCTGGGTGGCGACGATGACCGGTTTGGCATTGCGCTTGGCGAGCTTGATGGCCCGCTTCTGCACCATGGGCACGGTTTCCAGCGGGAGTTCGACGCCGAGGTCGCCGCGGGCGACCATGATGCCGTCGAAGGCGTCCACGATGTCCTGGAGGTTCTCCTCGGCCTGGGGCTTCTCGACCTTGGCGATGACCGGGCGGAACCTGCCCTCCTCGGCCATGACGCGGTGCACGTCCTTGATGTCGTCGCCGTTGCGCACGAAGGAGAGGGCGATGATGTCGGCGCCGGTGCGCAGCGCCCAGCGCAGGTCCTCGATGTCCTTGCGGGACAGGGCGGGGACGGAGACGGCGGCGCCGGGCAGATTGATGCCCTTGTGGTCGGAGACCATGCCGCCCTCGGTGACCAGGGTCCGGATCCGGGGGCCGTCGACGGCGGTGACCTGGAGGGCGACCCGGCCGTCGTCGATGAGGACGCGGTCGCCGGCGGTGACGTCGCCGGCCAGGCCGGCGTAGGTGGTGCCGCAGATCTGCTGGGTGCCCGGGGTGTCCTCGGTGGTGATGGTGAAGGTGTCACCGGTTTCGAGCAGTACCGGTCCTTCGCTGANACCGGTTTCGAGCAGTACCGGTCCTTCGCTGAACTTCCCCAGCCGGATCTTCGGGCCTTGAAGATCGGCGAGAATTCCGACCGCGCGTCCGCGCTCTGCCGCAGCGCGCCGTACACGGTGGAAGCGTTCCTCGTGTTCGGCGTGGGTGCCGTGGCTGAGATTGAGGCGGGCGATGTCCATACCCGCGTCAACCAGCCCCGCGATCTGCTCATATGAGTCAGTCGCCGGCCCAAGTGTGCAGACAATCTTCGCTCGGCGCATACCGCCGACTCTATGTATTACCGGCCAGTACGGTGCGGCTGTCCGGCATCAATTCAACGTCTTTTGACCGACGACTTGTTGACGTTCCGTCGCCATTTCATGAATGCGCGGCGGCCTGCTCGGATGAGCGCACCCGCAGAGCCCGGCGCAGGTCGTCCAGCTGGTCGCCGAGGTTGCGGCGCAGCGTCGGGGTGCGGCCCTCCCCGGCCAGGCACTCCTCGCCGAGCCGCAGGGTGCGGTGGTCGGTGAAGCCGCGCGGGAAGGCCTGCCGGCAGGCGGTCTCGGCCAGGGCGTGGCCGCGCCGGGCGGCCAGTTCCGGAAGCAGCTCGAAGTACCGGGCGACATAGGGCCGGAGCAGCTCGCGCTGCTCGGGGTGCCAGAAGCCCTGGGCGGTGGCGGCGAACAGGTAGGCGGAGAGCCGGTCCTCGGCGGAGAACATGTCCTCCCAGGCGGCGGCCTTGGCCTCGGGGTCGGGCAGTGCGGCACGGCAGCGGGCGGCGCCCTCCTTGCCGGTGGCGCCCGGGTCGCGGGTCTCCTCGGCGCTGATCTCGGCGGCGTCGGCCGCGCCCAGCACGGCCAGCCGGTGCAGGAGCTGCCAGCGCAGTTCGGGGTCGAGTTCCGGTCCGCCGGGCACGGTGCCCGCGGTCCACCAGCGGCGCAGGGTGCCGGGTTCGGTGGCGGTGGAGATGAGGGTGCGGACGGCGGCCAGCCGCAGGGCGGCGCCGTCGGGCCGGCCCGCGGCGCGGTCGAAGAGGTCCTGGGCGGTGGCGTGCAGGGTGTGCAGGGCCGCGGTGCGGTGTGGCCCGCCCACGCCGTCCCGGCCGTTCCCCTCCTCCCGGTCCTCCCGTCCGTCCCGGTCGTCCCGGTCGTCCCCGTCGTCCAGATAGCGGTCGGCGATCTGGGTGCGGGCGAACGCGAGCACGCCCTCGACCAGGGCGGTGTCGGTCTCGGCGGGCAGCTGCTCGCGCACCGCCTCCAGAAAGGCGCCGGGCGGGAGTTCGGCATCCCGGACCATGTCGCGGGCGGCGTTCCACACCACGGCGCGGGTGGCCGGGTCCGGGAGGGCGGAGAGGCAGTGCCGGGCGGTGTGCCAGGAGTGCGGGTCGAGCCGGACCTTGGTGTAGCTCAGATCGCGGTCGTTGAGCACCAGCAGGTCGGGGCGGGCGCCCGGCCGGGGCACGGTGAGGGTTCCGGCATCGGTGCCGGTGTCGCCCGGGGCGTCCAGGTCGAGCAGGAAGGGCTCGCCGACGGGGGCGCCGGTGGGGTCGTAACCGCCGACGGCGATGCGGTGCGGGCGGCTGCCGGTGTGCCGCACGCGCAGCAGCCACCCGCCGGGGGCGCCGGGGGCGGTGCCGGGTTCGCCGGCGCCGGTGCCCCCGCCCGTGGCACCGCCCGTGCCACCGGTGCCGCCGGAGGGCTCGGTGACCGGGGTGAGGGTGTCCGGGCCGGTGGTGCGCAGCCAGCGGCCGGCCCAGGCGTGCACATCCCGCTCGGTCGCCCGGCCGAGGGAGTCGAGGAAGTCCGCGAGGGTGGCGTTGCCGAAGCGGTGGCGGGCGAAATGGCCGTTGATGCCGGCCAGGAAGGTGTCCTCGCCGAGCCAGGTGACGAGCTGGCGCAGGGCCGAGGCGCCCTTGGCGTAGGAGATGCCGTCGAAGTTGAGCCAGGCGGAGGCGGTGTCGGGCACGGCGTCCGGCTCGGGAGCGACGGGGTGCGTGGAGGGACGCTGGTCCGCGTCGTAGCCCCAGGACTTGCGGGAGACGGAGAACTCGGTCCAGGGGCGGAAAGCGGTGGTGTCGTCGAGCACCTGGTAGCCCATGTACTCGGCGAAGGACTCGTTGAGCCAGATGTCGTCCCACCAGCGGAGCGTGACGAGGTTGCCGAACCACATGTGGGCCATCTCGTGGGCGATGACCACGCCGCGGGTCTGGCGCTGGGTGTCGGTGACCGCCGAACGGTGGATGAATTCGTCGCGGAACAGGACGAGACCGGGGTTCTCCATCGCCCCGGCGTTGAATTCCGGGACGAATGCCTGGTCGTAGGAGTCGAAGGGGTAGGGCTCGGTGAACAGCGCGTGGTAGCGGTCGAAGGCGCGGCGGGTGAGGTCCAGGATCTCCTCGGCGTCCTTGTCCAGGTGCTCGGCCAGGGACTGGCGGACGTGCAGGGCGAACGGCAGCCCGGCGTGCGTGGTGCGCACCGTGTGCCAGGGGCCGGCCGCCACGGCCATCAGGTAGGTGCTGATCGGCGGGGTGGTGGCGCAGCGCCAGTGCCGCACCGGGGCGCCGGGCGGCCCGTCCGGGCCGGCGGGCAGCGGGGTGGCGGTGCCGTTGCCGAGCACGGTCCAGTCACCCGGTGCGGTGACGGTGACGTCGAAGACGGCCTTGAGGTCGGGCTGGTCGAAGGCGGCGTACACCCGGGGGGCCTCGGCCATGCAGCACATGGAGTACAGGTAGGTGCGGCCGTCCTCCGGGTCGGTGAAGCGGTGCATGCCCTCGCCGGTGTTGGAGTATTCCATGTCGGCCTCGACGGTCAGCCGGTGGCGGCCGGGGGTGAGGCCGGTGAGGGGGAGCCGCCCGTCGCGCAGGGCGGCCGGGTCGAGGGCCCGGCCGTCGAGGCCGGCGTGGTGCAGC
Organism: Streptomyces sp. YIM 98790; assembly: GCF_011421595.1. GTDB lineage: Bacteria > Actinomycetota > Actinomycetes > Streptomycetales > Streptomycetaceae > Streptomyces. The sequence goes on from NZ_WTLH01000003.1 coordinate 84,330, forward strand.
CGGGCGGGGCGGAGCTCGGCGAAGGTGTCGCCGGCCTGTCGCGCGGTGAACTCCACGGTGGTCCGGGACCGGAAGGTGCCGGAGCCGGCGGCGGCACTCAGGTCGAGGTCGATCCGGTACCGGTGGACGTCCAGGAGGCGGGCGCGGGTCTGCGCCTCGTCGCGCGTCAGTGTGGGCATGGCACCCATGCTGCCGTACCGGGTACGGCGGCGGCATCCGGGTTTGCCCGGCCGGGCGGTCGCCGCCGCGTGCAAAGGGATGCGGCGGGCGGCCCGGCCGGGGCGCGGTCAGCGGGCCGGGCGGGTGCCGTTGTCGTTCCGGGCGAGGGTCTCGTGGTGCCGGATGACCTCGGCGATGATGAAGTTCAGCAGTTTCTCCGCGAAGCCGGGGTCGAGCCGGGCGCTCTCCGCGAGCTGCCGCAGCCGGGCGATCTGGCGGGCCTCGCGGGCGGGGTCGGCGGGCGGCAGCCGGTGGGCGGCCTTGAGGCGGCCGACCTGCTGGGTGCATTTGAAGCGCTCGGCGAGCATGTGCACCACTGCGGCGTCGATGTTGTCGATGGACTCGCGCAGCCGGGTCAGCTCGGCCCGGACGGATTCGTCGGCGGGCTCCATGCCCGGGGCGGTCTCGGCGGGACCGGGACCGGTCGCGGATTCGCTGTTGCTCACGCTTCCGAGGGTATGGGCACCGGCGGCGCGGGCCGGCGGGCGTCCGCAGCGCGGGCACGGAACCGCCGTGGGTCCGCCGCCGTCCCATCGCCGACGACTGCGAGGAGGGGTTCGTGATGGCTGGATCGACCCGTGTACGGGGTGCGGGGCTGGTGTCGGCGGCGGTGCTGCTCGCCCTGGGGCCGGTCGCCTGCGGGGATGTCCCCGCGGACGGCGGGGGCGGCCCGGCGGCGGAGCAGCCGGGCGCGGGCGGCGGTCCTGAGGAGCCGGTCTCCGACGCGCCCGGCGGCCATGACGCGGCGGACGGCCCGGACGGCTCGGACGGCGGGGAGAGTTCCGGGCCGGACGGGGCGGAGGAGCCGGCGGAGCCGGAGGTGACCGAGCCGCCCGAGCCGGGGGTGTTCCAGCGGCGGGCCGAACGGGTCGCGGCCGCGTGGCCGGATGTCGAACCGCTGCCGGCCTTCGACCCGAACGTGTGGCGGGTGCAGGGGGTGGAGGAGGCGGCCCTCGAGGACACCGCGCTGACCGTGCTGGTGGGTCACGGCAGCTGTGACCACGGCTGGGGTGCCCAGGTCCACGAGACCGCGGAGCTGGTGATCGTCGGCAACTGGACGTTCCAGCGCGAGGGCGAGGTGATGGCCTGCGACGACATGCTGCACCTGGTGGAGATGCGGGTGGAGCTGGCGGAGCCGCTGGGTGAGCGCACCGTCGTGGACGCCGCGACCGGCATGGACGTGTATACGGAGGAGTTCACCGGCGGACTGTGACGGTACCGGCGGGCCGGGCACCGGTCGGCGCAGGCCGGCTGCGCCGGGCACGCGGGCGCGCCGGGCGCCGGCGAGGGTGCCGCGGC